>CAMDRJ010000148.1 GCA_945906755.1 Klebsiella pneumoniae
CACACAAGGCCCATTCCATTGATGCGGCCGGAGGACACCATAATGAACGAGCCACGTAAGGCCGACAGCGGACCACCGTCCAATGATGAGGGAGCGCAGCTACCTGTGACCATGTTGGACGGCGCGGCGGCGATCTCATTACCCGAGGATGCGCTCGCGATCATCCCTATCCGTGGCATGGCCTTGTTCCCAGGCCTAGTGATGCCGATCGGTCTGGGACGCGAGGCGTCGATTGCGGCCGCGCATCAGGCGATCCGGTCGGAGCGTCCGGTCGGACTGTTGCTGCAACGCGATTCATCGCAGGACGACCCGGCGGCCGCTGATCTTTACTCGATCGGTACCACCGCGCGCATCGCCCGTTACGGTGCCGGCCACAACGGTACCCATCATATTGCGTGTCATGGCGAAGACCGGTTTCGTGTCATCGAGTTTCTGCCCGGCTACCCCTTTATGGTGGCGCGCGTGGAGCGATTAACCGAAGTCAATGTCGCCAATGGCGGCATCGAGGCGCGCATGTACCTGCTCAAGGAACGTGCGATCGAAGCGCTGCAGTTGCTGCCGCAAATGCCAAACGAATTGGCCAGCACCATTCATGGCTTTCGATCACCCGGCGGGTTGGCGGATATGGTGGCCGGCTTCATGGATATCAAGCCGGAGCAAAAGCAGGAAATTATCGAGACGATCGATGTCGAAGCGCGCCTCGACAAGGTGCTTGCGCTGCTCGCGCATCGTATTGCGGTCATGCGCCTGTCGCGTGAAATTGGTCAACGCACTCAAACGTCGGTCGATGATCGCCAGCGCGAGTTCATCCTGCGCGAGCAAATGAAAACGATCCAGAAGGAATTGGGCGATGAAGAATCCGCCGATGATCTGGCAGAGCTTGAGGCAGCGCTCGCCAAGGCGGCGTTGCCTGCGGAGGTTGCCAGCCATGTCAAAAAGGAATTGAAGCGGCTCAAGCGCATGTCGGACAGCTCCGCCGAATACTCGATGATTCGCACCTATCTAGACTGGATTGCGGAACTGCCATGGAGTACGTTGACCGCCAATACAATCGATCTCGCCGAGGCGCGCCGCGTGCTCGATGCGGATCACTCCGGTCTTGATAAGGTGAAGCGGCGCATCGTTGAGTATCTCGCGGTGCGTAAGCTGAACCCGGCAGGCAAAGCGCCGATCCTGTGTTTCGTGGGGCCGCCCGGTGTCGGTAAGACCTCGCTTGGGCAAAGCATTGCACGCGCGCTCGGTACGAAATTCGTGCGTGTTGCATTGGGCGGCGTGCATGATGAGTCGGAGATACGCGGGCATCGGCGCACCTATGTCGGTGCGTTGCCGGGCAATGTCGTGCAGGCGCTGAAGAAGGCGGGTGCGCGCGATACCGTCATGTTGCTGGATGAAGTCGACAAACTCGGTCGCGGCGGCTTTCATGGCGACCCGTCGGCGGCACTGTTGGAAGTGCTCGATCCGGAGCAGAACGGCACGTTTCGTGACGCCTACCTTGGGGTGCCCTTTGACTTGTCGCGCGTGACCTTCATCGCGACCGCCAATATGCTGGACACCATTCCAGGACCGCTGCGCGATCGCATGGAAATCATTGAGCTGCCTGGTTATACCGAGGCCGAGAAGGTCTCGATCGCCGCCCTGCACCTGGTGAAAAAGCAGATCGAGGCGAATGGGCTGTCGACCGATCAGTGTTCGATTGGCATCGACACGCTGCGGGTCATTGTGCGTGATTACACGCGCGAGGCGGGTGTGCGGGCGCTGGAGCGGCGCATCGGCGCGGTGTGCCGCTTCGTGGCGGTGCGAATCGCCGAAGGTAAGGCACCGATGGTCGATGTGATGCCTGCGCAGCTTGCCGAAATTCTCGGCCCACGCAAATTCGAGAATGAAGTGGCGATGCGCACCGCGGTGCCCGGCGTGGCTACGGGACTGGCTTGGACGCCGGTCGGCGGCGACGTATTGTTCATCGAAGCCAGCAAGACACCGGGCCAAGGCAAGCTCATCGTGACCGGACAGTTGGGCGATGTCATGAAAGAGTCGGTCCAAGCGGCGATGACGCTGGTCAAATCACGTGCCGGCGAATTTGGTATTGAACCTGCCGCCATCGATAAGCATGACGTCCATGTTCATGTGCCGGCCGGCGCGACGCCGAAGGACGGTCCGAGTGCCGGGGTTGCGATGTTCATGGCGCTCGCCTCACTCTTCAGCGGCCGTCTGGTGCGCAACGACACGGCGATGACGGGCGAGATCAGCTTGCGCGGCATCGTGCTGCCGGTTGGCGGCATCAAGGAGAAGGTCCTGGCTGCGTTGCAGGCCGGCATCAAGCGCGTCCTGCTGCCGGCGCGCAATCGGCATGATTTTGAAGAGATTCCCGAGGAGGCGCGTCGGCAGCTTGAACTCGTTTGGTTGGAGCGGGTCGACGATGCGCTATTGCACGGGCTGACAGCGCGCGACCGCGCAGTCGGTAGCGATGCGGATAAGGACGAGCGGGACTTGGATGAGGCAGTGCTGACCTAGGGCAACGCTGATCAAGCTATCTCGCGTAATCAGCGTAATCATATTCAATCGCCAACGCACCGTGTTGGTGGCGTTGTGGTAGTTGATCAAGGGAGTCGTTGCTCGCCGCATCCGCGCCGTTCAGATACGCGTGTAGAATTTGGGTTGATACCTATGGCCCTCCCAGCAATTCAGCCCGCGACCGATATGCAGCTTGCAATGCTGCGTCTGCCGCCGCATTCCATCGAAGCCGAGCAGTCGGTGCTCGGTGGCTTGCTGCTTGATAACACCGCATGGGATCGCGTTGCCGATCTGCTGACCGTCGATGATTTTTATCGCGACGATCATCGCCGCATTTTTCGACAAATCGGCCGCTTGATGGAAAGCTCGCGTCCGGCCGACGTGGTAACCGTGTCGGATGCGATCGAGTCAAGCGAAGACAAAGGCAAGACCGGCGGACTCTCTTATCTCGGTTCGCTCGCGTCGAGCACCCCTTCGGCGCACAACATTCGTCGCTACGGCGAGATCGTTCGCGAGAAAGCGATCCTGCGCCGTCTCGTCACGGTGGGCAATGAAATCGCCGATAGTGCGGTGACACCGACAGACAGTGACGTGTTTCAGCTGCTCGATGAGGCCGAATCGAAGGTGTTCGAAATCGCTGAAGCGGGCTCCAAGAGCCGACAAGGCTTTCAGGATATTCAGACCGTTCTCACCGGCGTCATGGAGCGCATCGATACGCTCTATCAACGCGAGAATCCATCGGAAATCACCGGGGTGCCGACCGGCTACACCGATATCGATTCGATGACCTCCGGACTCCAGGAAGGAGACCTGGTGATTGTGGCTGCGCGCCCAAGTATGGGTAAGACCGCGCTGGCACTCAACATGGTCGAGCATGTGGCAGTCGACAATCGGTTGCCGGTCGCCGTGTTCAGCATGGAGATGTCGAGTTCGCAGTTAGCCACGCGCTTATTGGGATCGGTGGGTCGGCTCGATCAGCAGAAGCTGCGCACCGCACGCCTGACCGATGACGATTGGGGCCGCTTGACCCATGCAGTCGGCAAGCTGCACGACGCACCGATTCATATCGACGAGTCCCCCGGCCTCAACTGCCTTGAATTGCGGGCCCGCGCGCGTCGGTTGCATCGCCAGTATGGCAAACTGGGTTTGATTGTCATCGACTATTTGCAGCTCATGTCCGGCACCGCCTCGTCTCGGGGTGAGAATCGCGCCACCGAAATTTCCGAAATTTCGCGCTCGTTGAAGGGCTTGGCGAAGGAGCTTAAAGTGCCGGTGATGGCGCTGTCGCAGCTCAATCGAAGCCTTGAGCAGCGCCAGGACAAGCGCCCGGTCATGTCCGATCTGCGCGAGTCGGGGGCGATTGAGCAGGACGCCGATCTGATTCTTTTCATCTATCGCGATGAGGTCTATAACCAGGATTCCCCGTATAAAGGGAAGGCTGAGATCATCATCGGCAAGCAGCGTAACGGGCCGATTGGTTCGGTGATGCTCACGTTTCTTGGTCAATACACGCGCTTCGAGAATTTCGCTTCGGGCGGCTACCAAAACAACTCTTGACGGATACTGACAACCTGCCATGGATAACCCAATCGTCGCCCAACGTTCCCCCTACGCGATCGAGTTGGGGGCCGGAGACCACTGGTGGTGTGCATGCGGTCGCTCAGCGACCCAGCCGTTCTGCGATGGATCCCATAAGGGCACCGGCATCACGCCGATGAAATTTTCGGTCGATAGAACCGAGAAACTTTGGCTGTGCGGCTGCAAAGCCAGCGGCAACAAGCCGTTTTGCGACGGTACGCACAAGAAACTTGCGGAGTAGTAGGAGTCGATTCTCCGCAGTGGTAAAAAGGATGCCTCGATACGGATAGAGAGCACTGCGATGAATGGCGATGAGCCCGTGAAGCTGCCACGGCGGCAAGGTTGGATTGCGGCGGTAACCGGCACGATTCGTCTGGCGGTGATACTTGCCGCGGTCGGGCTGCCGATCAGTACGGCGGTGGCCGAAGTGGTTGTTGTGCTGAATTCCGGGGACGCCAGCATCTCCCTAATCGATCGTGCGACCCGCAAGGAAATCAAGCGTCTGCCCACCGGCAAGGAACCGCATCATCTGATGCAAACCCCCGATGACAAGAGTCTCATCGTCGCCGGCGCCGGCAGTAACGATCTGTTGTTTCTCGATCCGGTCACAGGCGATGTGCAGCGGCGCGTGAAGAACATTCCCGATCCGTATCAGATCGGCTATAGCCCGGATCGCAAATGGTTTGTCGCGGCGGCGCTGCGTCTTAATCGGGTCGATATTTATAAGGCTGAGGATCTCTCGATCGTCAAGCGCATTCCACTGCCGAAACTGCCCAGCCACGTCGCCTTTGATCGCGACAGTCAGTTCGTGTTTGTGACCTTGCAGGAAAGCCATGACATCGCGGCGATCGATCTTGCCACCCAATCGATCGTGTGGCGCTTGGCCGTCGGGCATCAACCGGCCGGCATCTGGATGACGCCCGATGACAAGCATCTGTTGATCGGCGTCATGGGCGAAGACTTCGTCGCGGTGGTCGATTGGCGCACGCGAAAGCTCGTGAAGAAAATTGTGACCGGCAAGGGTGCCCATAATTTTCAGGCGCTCGGTGACGGCAAACACGTGTTTGTCACGAACCGCGTGGCCAGTACCATTTCAGTGCTCGATCAGCAGACGCTTGCGGTGGTCCGCTCGTTTGCCACGCCAAGTGGCCCGGATTGCATGGAAGTCTCGGCCGATGGCAAGGAGCTTTGGCTCACCGCACGCTGGGCGCAGAAGGTCGCGATCTTTGACATCCCGACCGGCAAACTGATCGACACCATTCCAGTCGGCCGTTCTCCGCACGGCATTTACTTCCGCAGCCATGCGCCGCGTCACTGATTGGCTGCGTGCTTGCGCGTTCATCGCGCTCGTCGTTGGTCATGGCGGCGCCTTTGCGCAGTGCAAGGGGACGCTCTACCTCACGATCGACACCGGCAGCATGTCGCACGCCGAGAGCATCGCCAAGACTCTGGCCAAACACCACGTCAAGGCAACCTTCTTTCTTGCCAATGAAAAGACGGTGCGTGGTGATTATTCGCTGTCTCCCGGTTGGGACGCCTATTGGCAAAAACTTGCGGCCGACGGTCATGCCTTCGGTACTCATACCTGGCATCACGGCTACTTTCGCGGCGATACCGGTGACGGACGCACGCGCTATGTGCATATGAACAACAAAACCGAAATGTTGGATGCGGCTGGCGTCTGTGCGGAACTGCGGCGCGTTGAATCGCGGTTTCGCGAGATCACCGGCGGCAAGGCGCTTGACCCGATCTGGCGGGCGCCGGGCGGGCGCATCACGCCGATGGCGTTGGCGGCGGCCAAGCAGTGTGGTTATGAGCATGTGCATTGGGCACCGGCCGGATTTCTGGGCGATGAACTGTCGTCCGACCAGTATCCGAACGATCGCCTGGTGGCGCAGGCGTTGAAGAACCTCCGCTCGGGCGACATCATGGTGATGCATACCGGTATCTGGTCGCGCAAAGACCCGTTCGCACCGATGCTGGATCCGCTTCTTGCCGGATTGAAGGAGCGTGGATTTTGCTTTGCAACCTTGCCGGCCAAGCATGAGTCTGTACGCCAATAGCGTTGGGGTGCTGCAAACCTGGTTGTTTGAGCAGGCGGTGCAGCCGGTGCTGTTTGCGGTTGGCGCCATGGATCTCGCCGAGAAATTCTTCGATGCGACCGAATGGCTGATTCTCGGTGCGATCGAAATCCTGGTGCTCTACATTTTGCTTAGGCCGCTGGAAGCGTGGCGGCCGGCCGAGCGTTGGGACGATCGGCAAGGGGTGGGCGCCGACGTGATCTATACGTTGCTTGGGCGGCTCGGCATTTTGCCGATGGCGACGTTCCTGCTGCTCTCGCCACTCTTCGATTCAATCGAAGGCTCGTTGCGCCTCGCTGGTTTCGAGCCCTTCCACCTGGAAAATCTCGCGCCGGTGATCGCGGCTTCGCCGCTCTTATCGTTTGCGTTGTATTTCGTAGTGCTCGATATGGCCGAATACTGGCGCCATCGTCTGCAACATCGCTTTGACTGGTGGTGGGCCTTGCATGCGTTGCATCACAGCCAGCGGAAGATGTCGTTCTGGACCGATAGCCGCAATCACCTGTTGGACGATGTGATCGCGGGGGCCTGGCTCGCGTCAATCGCGCTCATCATTGGGATTCCGCCCGGCCAGTTTTTCCTGATCGTCATTGCCTCTCGCATGGTGGAAAGTCTGTCGCATGCGAACCTGCGGACGACCTTCGGGACGGTGGGTGAGCGATTGGTGGTGAGCCCGCGGTTTCATCGCGTGCATCACGCGATCGGCGTCGGCCATGAAGGCGCGCATCAAGGCTGCAATTTCGCGGTCTTGCTGCCGGTCTGGGACATCTTATTTCGCACCGCGAATTTCACGCCCAACACCGAGCCTACCGGGGTGCGCGATCAGTTAAACGGACGCGATTACGGGCAAGGCTTTTGGGCCCAGCAAGGACTTGGCCTTGCCCGTTTGGCGAGTGCGCTGGTTGGCCGCAATCGGTAGAACCGTGCTGGTTGCCACGACGACTTCGAAGCGGCTAGGCCGGAATGCGCTGGTTCCAACCACGTACATTGCCCCGCTCAAGTGTTCGGATGCGCCGTTCTACATCGGCATGGTCCGTTGATCCCGCGAGGTAGCGTTCGGCACGGGACCGGGTCGCCGCGCGTGGGATCTCTTGCAACCATTGCATCAGTCTTTTGATTAAGCCGCCAACATATTCGGCACGAATACGCCGGGCTTCGGTTTCCAGGCGATTGAGTTCGCCTGAATCCAGTAGGCTAGCCGTCGTAGACGCCTCGTTGCTGCTCATGCCTTGTCGAATAAAGCCATCGCCTTCATACATGGGTAGACGGAAATTCATGGTCAATCTCCTTGTTCGAGTGCGCGAAATGCTGCACTGCACATATCTAATGTAGATCCATGAGTGGCATGTTTCAATTCGTATTTTTGGAGAATATGGTTCCGTTTTAGTGATGTCATTGAGGCTTTATAATGCGTCGCAACAATATGCCATGTGAAGCGTCGAAAGGACCTTGACTATGGAGCTTTACCAACTTCGCGCCTTCGCTGCGGTGGCTGAAACGGGTCAACTCACCCGCGCTGCCAAGCGTCTGCATCTCAGCCAGCCCGCGTTAAGCGCGCAAATCAAGGCGTTGGAGGAGGAGCTGGGGCAGGTGCTGTTTGAGCGAACGCCGGGCGGGATGTCCCTTACGCCGGGAGGGCGGGATCTCCAGGAGTACATTGCCCGCGTGCTTGCGGCCGCCGATACCCTCAAGTCCCGTGCCCAGGCGCTGCGCAATGACGTCGTCGCCAATCTGCGGATCGGCACGGTGAGCGATCCAGAATTCATTCGCGTCGGACCGCTGCTGAATCTTGCGGTCGCCCGCTTCCCGCATCTGGAAATCGAATTGCATAACGTGTTCTCCGGCGCGGCGCTCGAGCAGGTTCGCTCTGGCGCGCTTGATGCGAGCTTCTATTTCGGGGCAATTACGCAGGCGAATGTCAAAGGACTCGCGCTACGTGAAATGGTCTATCGCATTGCCGCGCCGGCTGACTGGGCGGAACGCATCCGTAGCGCCGATTGGCCCGCGATTGCGGCGATGCCCTGGATTCTCACGCCGCCAAGCAGCACCCATCACGCACTGGTGGAGGCGATTCTTGGCGAGCACGGTTTGTCGGCCACCAAGCAGGCCGAAGCGGACAACGAGAGCGTCATCGCCAATCTCGTGCGAGCAGGCGTCGGACTGTCATTGCTACGCGAAGAACTCGCGCTCGCCATGCAGGAGGAAGGTCAGGTCGTCGTCTGGGCGCCTGCGCGCTTGGCGACCAAGCTTTGGTTCATCTACGCACCGGACCGTGCGGGCGATCCGGCGATCGGCGCGATGTTGACGCTGCTGCGGGAGTTGTGGCGGCTACCGGCCGAGGGCGGTGACGCGAAGCTAGCGGCTGCGGCGCCAGCGATGCCTTGATCGTCGCCTTGGCAGCAGCGCTAGGGCTACAGGGCTTCGGATGCAAAGTCGGCGAGGCGTGAACGCTCCCCGCGTTGCAGCGTGATATGGCCACCATGCGGCCAGTCCTTGAACCGATCGACCAGGTAGGCGAGCCCTGAGCTGCCTTCGGTGAGATAGGGCGTATCGATCTGCGACAGATTGCCAAGGCACAGCACCTTGGTGCCAGGCCCGGCGCGGGTCACCAGCGTCTTCATTTGTTTGGGCGTGAGATTCTGTGCTTCATCGATGATCAGGTATTTCTTGATGAAGGTGCGCCCGCGCATGAAGTTGACCGACTTCACCTTGATCTTGGCGCGCACGAGATCCTGCGTGGCGGCCTTGCCCCATTCGCCCGCGCCGCCATCGGCGCCACCACTTAGGAACTCGAGGTTGTCTTCGAGCGCGCCCATCCACGGATTCATTTTTTCTTCTTCGGTCCCGGGCAGAAAACCGATGTCATCGGCGACCGGTACGGTGACGCGGGTCACGATGATTTCCGAGTAGCGTTTATCGTCCAGCACCTGCGCAAGGCCCGCCGCCAAGGCGAGCAGCGTCTTGCCGGTGCCTGCCTGTCCGAGCAAGGTGACGATATCGATGTCGGGGTCCATCAGCAGGTTCAACGCGAAATTCTGCTCGCGATTGCGCGCGTTGATACCCCACACCGCATTCCTCTGATGGGCGTAGTCGCGCACCTGTTCAAGGGTCGCGGTGTTGCCCTCGATCGATCGCACGATCGCCTGCAAGCTTTGCTTGCCGTCGAGATAGACCAGTTCATTGTTATAGAACGAAGTCACCAGCGGACCGGTGACTCGATAAAACGCACGCCCCTCCTTGCTCCAGCTTTGCATGCCCTTGCCATGGGTCTCCCAGAAATCGGGTGGCAATTCGCGCGCGCCGGTATAGAGGACGTCAGCATCCTCCAGCACCTTGTCGTTGAAGTAATCCTCCGCTTCGATGCCCACCGCACGGGCTTTGATGCGAAGGTTGATGTCCTTGCTGACCAGCACCACCCGTCGTTTCGGCGCCTTTTTTTGTAGGAAACGCACGACGCCGATGATCTGGTTGTCAGCCCGGGCACTCGGCAAATTCGCCGGAACATGGCCATTGATCGCCTCGGTCTGCAGGAAGAGCCGGCCGGTCGCGGTATCGGTCGGAAAGCGCTTGAGCCCGATGCCTTCAATCATGCCGCCTGCGCTCTTGGTGATCAGTTCTTCGAGAAAGCGACTTACTTGCCTCACATTGCGTGCGATCTCGGACATCCCTTTTTTGTGGGCGTCGAGTTCTTCGAGCGTTTCCATCGGCAAGAAGATGTCGTGCTCTTCGAAGCGAAACAGGCACGTCGGATCGTGCATCAACACATTGGTGTCGAGCACGAACAACTTAGTGCTGGTTTTCGCGCTGGTTTTTTTTGTTGCCATACGGGGGAAGAATCTATAGAGATTTCATGAAATCAAGGACCGCTTGTGCATGCCCCGGCACCTTGACACCGCGCCACGCTTGGATCACCACGCCGCGGCGGTCGAGGATGAACGTGCTGCGCTCGATGCCGCGTACTTTCTTGCCGTAGAGGTTCTTCACCTTCATTACGCCGAGCATTCCGCAGAGCAATTCCTCGGTATCCGATAAGAGGTCGAACGGAAACGCCATCTTCGCCTTGAAATTTTCATGCGACTTGATGGTGTCGCGCGAGATGCCCAGCACTTCGCAATGAAGCTTCTTGAATTCAGGATAGAGATCGCGGAACTGCTCGCCTTCGCTGGTGCATCCAGGCGTGTTGTCCTTCGGATAGAAGTAAAGGACGGCATAGCGCGTTTCAAGCGCCGACAAGGCAAACGTTTTTTCGCCGGTCGAGGGCAGCGAGAAATCGTCGATCTTGTTAGTGTTCATGGGTTCAAGGCCGGGTGATCACGGAAATGCCGTGCCTTGCGTCATGAGTGTGCCGCTGCGACCTGGCACCGATCCACGTTCGACGCGGTGGCGCGGCAACGCGGTACGGGAAACACTCTCTAGCAATTCACGCATCGGGATCAAGCTGTAGCCCTGGCTTTGCCATCCGCTGAGCAACGCTTCGAAGGTCTTCGCCAGGCGCATTCCTTCCAGTTCCGCATGCAGCGTGTAGACATGGGGATGCGTGCCGGGTGCGGCAGTAAGGCCCAACAGGTGCGCCGCGACATTGTCGGCGGTGAGGCCGTTCACACCGATCAACTCGTCAAGCGTGGGTAAGGTGGTGGGGATCTGCGGGCAATCGATCAATTCGCCATCGATAACCGGCATGAACGGATGGGTGCCACGCGTGTCCGAGGCATAGCTGAAGCCAAGCCGCTGCGTCAAGCGTAACGCGTGACGATTCATCTGCCAGCCGGCCGCGCCATGTACCTGGGCACCCGCGCCAAACACCTCTTCATAGCGCGATGTGGCGCGACCAAGCTCCGCTTCGACCCAGGCGTTGGTGGCGTGTTCGACGTT
>CAMDRJ010000149.1 GCA_945906755.1 Klebsiella pneumoniae
AAGCCGATCATCGTGAGGGTATAGGGCAATGACGCATCGGAGCGCGCGATGCCGAAATCGGCCTGGATCAACGGCAGGGCGACGGTCGCCGCGTACATACCACCATTGCCGATCGTCATCAGGACAAGCGATGCGACGAGCCGTGTTACCGCATACGCGTCGCTATTCTCCAGCGCTGCAGTACTCACTCAGATCGCATCGCTTTGCGTGGAGGGCTCCGTGGTCTTGACGCAATCGAGATTGGCGCATGCCTCGAAAATTCTCATCGCGGCCGGATAGGGAGCGAGGTCGCAATTGAATCGTTTGGCGTTGTAGATCTGTGGGACGAGGCACACGTCGGCCATCGTAAATTGGTTACCGAAGCAGTACGTTCCCGCCCGACCTTGCGAGACGATGAAGGATTCGAGCCCACGCATGCCTTCATGGACCCAATGCGGATACCACTCCTTGTTGATCTTGTCGTCATCGAGCGCACAGGCGGTTTTCAGGTATTTGAGCACCCGCACGTTGTTGAGCGGATGCATTTCACAGCCGATGATCTGCGACACCGCGCGTACATACCACTTCTCTTCAGGGTTCTTCGGCATCAGCGCGGGTTCTGGTTTCAGATCATCGAGGTATTCGATCATCGCCATCGATTGCGTGAATACCTTGCCCGCATCATCGATCAGCGCCGGTACGAGCCCCTGCGGATTCACCGACAGGTAGTCAGGCTTGGCATGTTCCATCTTCGGCAGGCTGGTGTAGCGCGCCTCATACGACATGCCCTTATAGGCGAGCGCAATCCGCAAGCGAAAGGAAGTGGAAGAGCGAAAGAACGTGTAGAGCTGCATGGGATGTCTGGTTAGCGTGGTTTCAAGCGGCTTTATTCAGGATGTGTTCGGGCGTGCTCGACACGATTTTGCCGTAATCGGGAATGAACTTGCCGCCTTCGATGCACTTTACGAATTCAGGCTTCATCTCGATCAGCATCTTGCGGATACGTGCATGCTCTTCGATGTCGGACCATTCGGCGATCAGCCAAAAGCGCTGCGGGTCCTTGGTGTCTTGAACGAGCACGCCGTCTTTCACCTGTGCCGCAGACTTGTGCATCGGATTGTGATCGGAGTAGTCGAACTCGTTGAAGAGCCGCACGAACTCATCGATCATGCCTTTCTTTACGCGAAAATCGTAGATATGGAAGAAGTTGCCCTGTGTTGCCAATGGAATGAGTGCCATCGTCCGTCTCCTATCGCGTTAACCCAAAGAGTTTCTTGATCCCGCCCCACAACCACTGCCAAAGCATGCTGCCGACTTTGAATTCGGCGTTGCTGCCTGCGGCGAGTGGGATGGGCCTCGTGCCGCTACCCAGTTTCGCATTCAGATTTTCGCCGAACTGCGCGACCATGCGCCCAACGAAGGCCTTCACGATACCTGACCTGGAAAACTGCGCGAGCGGACCTTGCAGGTTGTATTCCATCACGATCGATACCCGCGTGCGATCGCCGTCACTTGTGAGCCGGTAAGTGATGTCGGCCTTGGCGCGCGATCCGGTCAGCGAGTCACTGCCGCCACCGCGAATCCGGCCTTGAAGGCGGGTTTCATCGCGTTCGAGTGTGGTCGCACCCGCAAACGATGCCTTCATCGGACCAAACCGAACGTCGATCCGCCCTTTGGCGCTCGTAGGCGTCGCTTCGTCGATGATCGCGCCGGGCAGGCACGCGGCAACCCCGGCGGTATCGGCAAAGGTTTCCCATACGCGGCGAATCGGATGATTGGCCATCAAGCTCTCTTCCATCCGCTGCCAACCTTCGCGCGGGCCGCTGTCCTCTTTCGAGGCCGAAACCAAGGGCTTTGATACGGTAGCTTCCGCAGCCGCTGGCGTAAAGGGCTGCCATGGCTTGGCGACCGGTTGTACGACCGGCGCATTGGCGGCAATCGCGGTGCGCGTGATCGGCGTCGCGCCACCACCGCGTCTTGTCTGGATGACGCTATTGATGGCATTGGCGATGCCAAGATAGCCGGTGCAGCGGCATAGGTTGCCGGACATTTCTCTGCGGATCCGTTTGTCATCGGCATCCGGACAGCGCATCACGACATCGCGTGCGGCGATCAACATGCCCGGCGTACAGAATCCGCATTGCAGCGCGTGGTCGCGCGTGAACGCCGTGCGCAACGCTTTCATCAACGCGTCGTCTTCGAAGCCTTCGATGGTGCGAACCTCGCGCCCTTCGCAGGCCACGGTGAAAGCAATACAGGAGCGCGCCGGCTGCCCGTCGATCAGCACGGTGCAAGCGCCACATACGCCATGCTCGCAGCCAAGATGCGTGCCGGTGAGGCGTGCGGTGTCGCGAAGATAGTCGGCCAAGTGCAGCCGCGGCTCGACCAACGCATCGATGCGCTCGCCATTGAGCGTGAAGGCAACCTGCTTCATGAGACGAGCGCCTGTTGCACCGCACGGATCGTCGCCGAGCCATGCATCTTGCGTCCGACCGCATCGAGTTCGGGTACCGCCAGCGCGAGCGCGCGATCGACCGCGGTCGTCGTCAATGCGGTGGCACCTTGTTGGGCGACGCCCCGCGCCAAAGGGTCGAGCGAAATCGGCGCACCACTCAACGCACCGACATAGATACGAGCGATTTTGCGTGCCGGATCGAAGACTGCCATCGCTGCGGCATCGGGAAATTCGCCGGTGCGCTTGCAAAACTTGTAGGAGCCCCAGCGCGCACCGGTGGAGAGTTCCGGAACGACGACCGCTTCGATCATTTCGTCATCGGCCAATTGGGTGGTGAAGGCGGCCAGCATGAAGCCGGCAGCCGCGATCGAGCGTTGCCCTTTGGGGCCGTTGACGATGATCACTGCATCCAGGGCGGCTAGCGCAAGTGGCCAATCCGCGGCGGGATCGGCATGGGCCAGGCTGCCGCCGATCGTGCCGCGATTACGAATCGTGCGATAGGCAATTTCGCGCGCGACCGCCGGCAGCATTGCATTACGGGCGAGCAACGCGCCGGCATCCTCGATTTCCGCATGGGTGACCGCTGCGCCGATCCGGATCGAGCCATTGGCGACTGCAATGCTACGGAGCGATTCAATTCGGGAAACATCGACCAGCAACTTCGGTCGGGTGAGGCGCAAATTGAGCATCGGCCCAAGCGATTGGCCACCAGCGAGAAACTTACCGTCGCCTTTGGCATCGGCCAAGGCTTGAATGGCCGCGCGCACATCTTGTGGGCGGGTGTAGTCGAACTTGGCGGCCTTCATCGGAGCTAAGCGACTTTGCGTTGGGGTTGCGCAATACGGGCGCGTTCAATCGCTTCCAGCAATTTCTTTGGCGTGAGCGGCGTTTCATTGACTTCGACACCGAGATCCTTGAGCGCATCGTTCACGCCGTTGAAAATCACCGCCGGTGGCGCAATCGCACCGCCTTCGCCCATCCCTTTGATGCCGAACAAGGTGTAGGGCGAGGGGGATTCGGTGTGATAGATACGGATCGCCGGGATTTCAGTCGCGCCTGGCATCGTATAGTCCATGAAGGTCGAGGCAAGCGGCTGACCGTTGGCATCGTAGGGCGACTCTTCGAACATCGCGGTGCCGATTCCTTGGGCGACGCCACCTAAGGTTTGGCCTTCCACGACCATCGGATTGACGATCGTTCCGCAGTCTTCGACGATGACATAGTCGAGAATCTCGATGCCGCCTACCTCCGGGTCGACCGCGATCACCGCGCCGTGTGAGGCGTAAGTGAATGCGCCGGTGTCGACGGTCGGTTTGTAGCCGACGGTGGCCTCCAGTCCATCGCGATCGACATCGACCGGCAGTCGCTCTGGACGCAGGAACCATGCGGTCGCGATGTCTTTCAGCGAGACGCGGCCATGCGGTCCGATCACTTCGCTTTTCTCAAAGCGCGCTTCTTCCGGTTTGCATTTCAACAAATGCGCGCCGATATGGATATACCGTGGCAACAGCGTTTGGCATGCGCGGCCCACTGCACCGCCTGCCATGACAATACTGCGCGAGGCATAGGTACCGGTCGAAAACGGCGTGATACCGGTGTCGCCATGCACGACGCGAATGCGCTCGATCGGCACGCCCACCACTTCATGTGCCACTTGCGCAAGGGTGGTTTCCATGCCCTGTCCATGCGAATGAACACCGACGCGCACTTCCAATCCGCCATCAGGCGTGGTGCGAACCGTGGCTTGATCGTAACCGGGAATCAGCGGTAGCCCCCAGGAGGCGAATACGCTTGTACCATGCGCCGATTGTTCGCAATAGCTCGCAAAGCCGATGCCGATCAAACGGCCATCGGGCTCGCCCTGTTTCTTTCGCTCCAGCCAGCCGTCGTAATCGAGCTTTTCGCGGACCATCGCGAGCGCCCGCGGATAATCGCCGCTGTCATAGTGTTTGCGCGTAACATTGTTGTACGGCATCAACTGCGGCGGGACGAGATTCTCGTACCTGACTTCGTAAGGATCGCGATCGACCGCGCGCGCAATGGCATCCATGACGAGTTCCATCGCAAAGCACACGCCGGTTCGCGCCACGCCGCGATACGGCAGAAATCCGGGCTTATTGGTTGCCACGCAATAGGTCTTGCAGCGGTAGCCCTTGAACTCATAGGGGCCGGGCAGGTTGCCGGTTGCCTGACCGGGCTCAAGTCCAATCGTGAACGGCCAATTGGAATATGCGCCGCCGTCAATCGTAATCTGCGCATCGAGCGCGAGCAGTCGCCCACGTTGATCGGCGTATGCGGTGACCGTGTAGTGATGCTGACGGCAATTGGCGCCGGCGGTCAGATGCTCGCGCCGATCTTCGACATAGCGAAACGGTTTCTTCTGCGTGAGGGCGAGCCATGCGACGCACAGTTCCTCCGGCCACAGCACGCACTTCAAGCCGAAGCCACCACCGACATCGGGCGAGATCACGCGGATCATGCCTTCATCAATGCCAAGAAATTGCGCGAGCCCAACCCGAATGACATGGGGCGACTGCGTCGAGGTGTAGACGATCAATTGGCCGGCGCGATCGTCCCAATGCGCGACGATGGCGCGCCCTTCCATCGGCACCATCGCCTGGCGCGCCAGATTGATTTCACGCGTGACGACCACCGTTGCTTTCTTCGACTCCGCCTCGAAATTGTTCTCGAAATCGAGCGTGAGAAACAGGTTATCGCTCCATTCGTCGTGGATGCGTACATCAGTATCGGTCCGCGCGCGATGGGCATCGACGAGCGCCGGCAACTCTTCGATGTCGAGTTGGATCTGCTCGGCGATATCTTCGGCGTCCGCGCGCGTTTTCGCCACGACCATCGCGACCGGTTCACCAACAAAGCGCACCTTGCCGTGGGCCAGCGGTGCTTGCGCAGACAGTTTGTAAGTGGGCAGGGTCGAGGGTGCTTCAATGTCAGCAATGCCGGTGAGGTCGGCACGCGTATAGACGACCGATTCAAAGCCCGCCGGTTTGGTGATGCCGCGGAGCATGCCATGCGCGATCGGGCTTCTCAGGAACACCACTTCACGCTGACCCGGAAAGATGAGGTCAGAGACAAAATTGCCGCGACCATGCAGATGGCGCGCATCTTCCTTGCGGGGCACGCGGGCGCCGATGCCTTGGCCGGGTTTGCCGTGTGGTTCACTCATTGCGATCGCCCAAGGTGTGTGCGTTGGAGGTCGGTCTATACGGGTAGGACGAGATCGTTGGCAATCAGCGTCGTGTCGTAGATGCAGCGGCGCTCTTTGATAAGCAAGCGACCGTTTTCCCGGCTGAACGTGTCGTAGTAGCGACCGGCTTGCAGCAGCGTGGTCGGGCCTTCCACTAGCGTTTGCAGCAGTTGATAGTTCGATTGCGCGCGGATTTCATCGGCTGTGACGGCGAGGATCAGCACATTCGATACGAAGTGCTGCAAATAGCGCGGCGCGAACATTTGCGTGTGGCGAACCGCGAAGGCGCGATCGCGGATCATGTCGCGACCTTCTGCGTAGACGAGGCCGACCGGAAGATTCGCTTCGGCGTTTTCGCGGGCGGTGATGATGTACAGGCAATCTTCCGCGAAGAAATCCGCCCATTGTTCGATATTGCCAAGATCCAGCAATTCGCAATAGGCGGTATGAAATTCCTCGACATCCCAGCGCGCTTCGCGCGCCAGCCGTGCGTCGACCTTTTGTTGTTCGTAACCGGCGATCTTCACAGCTCCATCACCTCACGATAGCTGCGATACATTGCGCGGATCGCCGACTCGCTGATGATGCCGCCGGTTCCTTCGCTCTTGCCGCCTAATTTCAGCACGCCCCGATCGCTTGGCGAGCGCCGCACGCCTTCCTGCAGGAACTTGATGGCTTCGTTGTCCTCCAAGCCAAGAAATCCTGACGGGCCCATCAGGTTGCCTTGGCGCAGACGATGGCGCGTCATCTCCGGTGTGTCGGTCTCATAGCCGAACATGGTCCAGATCATGATTTGACTATTGGGGCCATTGGGCACGATCTGCCTGACGCCAAGCGTATTGAGTTCGCGCTGCACGATCATATTGGGCCAGATGGTCTGCATCGTCACCGTCCAGGGCGAGTTGAACTCCGGAATGAATTCGAGAAAGCGCGTGTCCGCCAATTTAAGATCGGTGCGGTAGGCACGCATCTCCTTGGCGGTGTTGGTATCGACCACCTTCGAGACATCATCGGGTCGGCGTGAGGCCATCGTGCCATGCCGTCCGGTGGGGTCGGCGATCATCGATGTCTTGCTGCCCGCGACCATCAGCCCGAAGGTCACCAGGAACGAGTGGAGCAGGGTGGCGTGATAGGGGTCCTTCAGATTCTCCTGATAGAGCTTCCAGTTGCCGGGCAATTCGTTGCGGTAGTAGCCGAGGATCTTGAGCTTGCGATCCTTGAACACCACCGCGAAATCCTCCAGCACTTCTTTGCCGAGGTATTGCGCAACCGGCTCCATGTCGTCGGCAAATGATGCGAACACCACGCCATATAGGCATTCGACGTTCAGCTTGCGAAGATTGTGGTGCTTGTTATTGAAGTCGGCCGGCATGCCGCTATCGGCCTCACCCTTAATGCCGCGCTTAAACGGGATACCCTGCAGGTCGCCACGCAGATCGTAGGTCCACTGGTGATACGGGCAGACGAACTCGGTCGTGTTGCCGCGTGAATTACGGCAGAACTCCACCCCGCGATGCGCGCAACGATTTTCAAAGACCTGCACCTTGCCTGTTTCATCACGCACCACGACGACCGGGGTCGGGCCGACGTAGGATCGTTTGTAATCGCCGGTGTTCGGGATCTCGGCCTCGAGCGCGACGAAATTCCAGGTCTTGCCATGGAAGATCCGCTCCATCTCGCGGTCGTAGATCCATTCGCTCGTGTAAATCCAATCGGGGATCGCGGCTAGCCCTTCGGCAGGCCATTGGTAGGACGCTGGCTCGCGCTCCTTGGCGGTCGAGCCGAGTGGGTGAATGACGGTATCGCTGCTGAACATGGCAAACCTCCGGTATCGCGGGGCCCTTCGTTAGGATCAGATCTTAGCTAAATCAAACGTCGATTGCGCGAACAGTTCCTCTGCCGCCACCCGCCGTTTGGAGAGACCTTGTTCGTGATGGAAGCGAAGAAAGGTGTCGAGCGTCTTGCGATTCTCGTTGAACCCATAGGGCCAGAAGTCCTCGCCCATGACGCGCACCGTTTCCTGATAATGGTCGACCGCCCAGGGCAGGTTGATCATGAGTTGCGTGAGCTCATACAGCTCCTTGACCGCGACCTTTTTTGCCGCGAGAAACGCGTTGTAGAGGTTGACCGCAAGCCACGGGTATTGCTCGACCAAGGATTTGCGAATGCCGATGAGATGCATGATCGGGAAGAAGCCGGTGCGCTGAAAATACTCCTGCTCGACGGCCTTGAAATTCGGGAAGAGCCGGTCCACATGCGGGACTTTGCGATCAAAGCAGGACGGCGCCCGCGCGGTGATCATCGCATCGATTTCGCCTGCTTCCAGCATGCCAGACAGCGTCTTGTGATCCGGAATCTGCAATAACTCGACATCACGTGGGAGTTGAATCGGCGATCGCTCACCGCGCCCCGGTTCTTCGATGCCACCGCGCCGCCAGCGAATGTCCGCCGGCTTCACGCCGTAATCGTCTTGCAGCGTGCCGCGAATCCAGACATTCGCGGTGATCTGATATTCAGGCAAGCCGACGATCTTGCCGCGCAAATCCTGCGGTGTTTTGATGCCGCGGTCAGTGCGCACATAGATGCCACTATGGCGAAACACGCGCGAGACGAACGCCGGGATGCCGATATAGTGGTTCTCGCCGCGCGCGGTGGTGGCGGAGTGACTCGATAGCGACAGCTCGCAGATATCGAACTCCTGATACTTGAACGCGCGGTGAAAACATTCTTCGGCGCCCATTGCAAGCGGCACGAGATCCACGCCTTCGACCGGCACGCGACCTTGGAAAATCGCCTTGGTACGGTCGTAATCGCAGACCGCGAGGGTAAGTTTTAGTTTTGACATGATTGGATGGGGGTCACTGTGGCGCGGCGGTGGGAATGCGATTCGCCCATGGTTGTGCGTCTTCGATGAGTTTCGCCAGCCGCAGCAAGTCGGTATCGGCGTAGAGGGGTCCGATCAGTTGGATGCCGACCGGCACGCCTGCTCGGGTGAAACCGGCCGGAACGCTGATGGCTGGATGCCCGGTGAGATTGAAAACATTGAGATAGGGCGCCAGCGCGGCACGCAATTCGCCCACGGCCTTGCCGTTGATCACTAGGGGCGCTTCGCCTTTGGCATTGGCCGGCACGCTGGAGACGGTCGTCACCGGTGTGGCGATCCAATCGAAGGATTGAAACCACGCCTGGACGATCCTGAAGTAGCTGGTGCGCTTGTAGATCGCAGCATTCAATTCTTTTCCGGAGATCGCGCCGCCGGCGCGGATGCCGGCGACGAATCCGGGGTCCATCATTGCGGCGGTGGCCTCATCGGGTTGCGCAAAGCGGCCTGCCCAGTTGACTTGTTGCAGGACGCGCCAAGTGGGTCCGGCACCCTCAAAAGGTTCAACAACCGTATCGATCGTTGCACCACGCGCCTTAAAGACCTCGAGCGTACGTTCGCACAACATCCGCACCTCGTCATCGAGCGCGGCATTGCCAAGCAACGGGCGCCATGCGATGCGACTGCGTTCCAGGGCGAGCGGCTCGGCCAGTTTCGCCAAGGCACGGGTCGGTGCGATGCCGATCGATAGGGGATCACGCGGATCTTCACCTGAGACGACATCGAGCGCCGCCGCCATATCGGCCACCGTGCGCGTAATGAGGCCCATATGGATGAAATTGCCGAACCCATCCGGAAAGAGTTCGTAGGGAATGAGACCGATTGACGGTTTGATGCCAAGCACACCGCAGAGCGCGGCCGGCACGCGGGTCGAGGCGCCCGCATCGGTGGTGAGCGCGATTGGACCCAGGCCCGCGGCAACTGCCGCTGCTGCGCCGCTACTGGAGCCACCGGGACTCAGCTCAAGATTCCAGGGATTGCGCGTCGTGCCGGTAAGCGGCGATTCGCCCAACAGGCTCGAGGCAAACTCGGGCAGCGTGGTCTTGCCCACCATCACAGCGCCTGCAGCGCGCAGACGCTTTACTGCCACGCCTTCGGTCTGCGTCATATTGGTGGCAAGCGTTTTCGAGCCAAAGGTGGTGCGCACGCCCAGTGTTTCGATGTTGTCCTTGACCGAGAACGGCACCCCGCAAAGTGGCTGCGACTGTGCAGCCGGGTTGAGTGCCTTCGCATCACGCTGTGCTTCGGCGTGACAGACCGTCACATAGGCATTCAATGTGGCTTGCGTGGCGTCGATGCGTGCCAGGCATTCGGCGGTGATGTGACTGGGTGTGACGACGCCCTCCCGCACCAGGCGGGCGATGTCAAGGGCGGAGCGGATGTTGTCGCGAAGCGCTGGCATGCGGACTTCCCAAGAGATGATTCCTGCAAGGGTACTGCACCGCGACCTGCCATGCAGGGGCGTCGCGATCGATGAGATATTTGACGCATCGACATCGATGTGCAGGCCACCCTACATTCAGGCAGTATTCCGGCCCATCCTCTGTGTACGGCGAGCGCTCGATGCGCGGCGCCATGGCCAAACAATCATGCGTTTAACCCGTGTCATCTGGATCGTTCTAATCGTTCTTGGCGCCTATTGGGTCGTCGACAAGCTTTACACGCGCTTTGTGCTGACCGATGCCGAACCGCGCACGGTGACTCCGCGCGGCATGCTGGCCGATCAGGAAAAAAGCGTCATCGAACTCTTTGAGAGCGCCGCGCCCTCGGTGGCTTATATTTTTACCGAGACGCTGCAGCGGCGCGGCGTGATGGGCGGCAATGTCGCGCAAGGCGCGGGCTCTGGTTTCGTGTGGGATATGGCCGGCCATATCGTCACCAATTTTCATGTGATCGAAGGCGCCAGTCGCATCAATGTTCAACTGGATGTCGGTAACCCGATTCGTGCGACCTTGGTGGGTGCGGCGCCTGAATACGATCTTGCGGTGGTGCGTCTGACCGACCTGCCGCAGCAATTGCGGCCGATCACGATTGGGCGTTCGGCCGAGCTGAAAGTCGGCCAGTCGGTGTTTGCGATCGGCAATCCATATGGACTATCGCGCACGCTGACCACCGGCATTGTCAGCGCGTTGGATCGCAACTTGCCGACTTCGGAGATCCGCGAGATTTCCGGTGTCATCCAAACCGACGCATCGATCAATCCCGGCAATTCGGGTGGCCCGCTGCTCGATTCGGCCGGCCGCTTAATCGGTGTGAATACCGCGATTCTTTCGGAATCCGGATCGTCCGCAGGCGTTGGGTTCTCGATCCCAGTGGATCTCGTCAATCGGATCGTGCCCGAACTCATTAAGCGCGGCAAAGCGCCGCGACCCGGCATCGGCATCATGGTGGCGGATCAAGCCTTGACCGCGCGTGCCGGCATCGTGGGCGTGGTCATTCTCGGCGTGACACCGAATTCGCCGGCGGCCCAAGGTGGACTCACGCCGTTTGACGTACG
>CAMDRJ010000150.1 GCA_945906755.1 Klebsiella pneumoniae
CAAACCCGGCAGAACAGACTGCGCAATTGCGATGGTTCTTGGTGGATGCAGTGGCCCATCTCGTACCGGAACAAGCAATGGAATTCGCGCGGAGAGTCGAGCAGTGCACGACCTACGACGCCCTATTGCGATGCGCGGTCGATTGCGAGCGTCTGTTGCTCAAGAATTTGGCGCCTGCAGCGGCATCGCCGACCATCGCAAAACTAAGAGCTTTGATCAAGTAGCAGCCCGTCTTATCTTCGAAAGGATTGCAGCGTGGAAGAACGCGTTTCGTTTATGTCCGATGGCCTCAAGCTCGCCGCTGTCTTGCAGCGACCTGAGGGTACCCAGCGCGTTCCCGCTTTCGTGCTTCTGCATGGCTTTGGCAGTAACAAGTCCGGTGCCTGGCTGAAAATCGCCGCGGATTTGATGGCAGGCTGGGGCTATGCAACCTTGCGGATCGATTTTCGCGGCTGCGGCGAAAGCGAAGGACCACGGGCTCGCGTGATCTGCCTGGAGCAGGTCGAAGATACGAAGAATGCGGTAACGTTTCTTCAGTCGCGCGCCGATATCGATGCCTCGCGCATCGGCGTCTTCGGTCATAGCTTTGGCGCAGCGGTCGCCGTGTATGCAGGTGGCGTGGACAAGCGCATCGCGGCTGTCGTGTCGTCTGGCGGATGGGGCGATGGCGTCAAGAAATTTAGGAAGCAACATGAATCGCCCGAGGCCTGGAAGCGCTTTACCGACATGATGGAACGCGGCAAGCGCGTGCGTGCCGAAACCGGGCAATCGATCATGGTGCCGCGCTTCGATATCGTGCCGATACCACCGCACTTGCGCGGCAATCTCGCGGCAGGCTCGCATCTCGAATTCCCGTTCGAAGTGGTCGAGAGCATGGTCAACTTTCGCGCGATCGATGTGGTGGCCAATATCGCACCACGCCCGTTCTTGTTGCTGCATCCGGCCAACGATTCGGTCACGCCCACCGAGCAATCGGTTGATCTCTTCAATGCCGCCAAGCAGCCGGTCGACCTGCATCTGTTTGCCGAGGTCGATCACTTTCTGCTCTCGGAAGGCAATCCGCTCGTCATCAATCTCACGCGCAACTGGCTGGAGAATTATTTTCCGCCGCGGCCACGATGAGTGAGGTAGCGGTCGCTAAAGGGCCAGCGCTGTTTGCTTCGACGCGGTTGCACAAATTCGTGTCGGATGTGTTCACCCGTGCCGGCATGACAGCCGAGCATGCAGGGTACGTTGCGGATGCGCTCGTATGGGCCAATCTGCGCGGCATGGACAGCCATGGCGCGATGCGGATTCCGCGTTACATCGATCTCATCGATGCAGGCGACATCAATCCGCGCGCCAATATTCGCGTCATCACCGAAACACCAGCCTCTATCGTGCTCGATTGCGATCGTGCATCGGGCGCAGTGGCAATGCGTGAAGCGGTTGCGAGGTCCACTGCGCTGGCGCGGCAAGTCGGCATTGGTAGCGTATTCGTGCGCAAGACGACGCATACCGCAGCGGTCGGGCATTTCACCCAGCAAGTTGCCAATCAAGGTATGGCTGCGATCGCATTTGGCGGCTCATGGCCTAACATGGCTTATCACGGCTCACGCATAGCGGCGCTGTCGACCAGTCCGTTTTCGATTGCCGTGCCAGGTGGCAGTGGCGGCCCGATCATTCTTGATATCGCGACCGGCGCCATCTCGGTTGGCAAGCTGCGACAGGCAAAGCGCACCGGGCAAGCAATACCAGAAGGCGTCGCACTCGACAAAGACGGCAACCCGACCACCGATCCCCAGGCCGCGCTGATTCCGTTGCCGCTTGGTGGGCCGAAGGGCAGCGGACTCTCGCTCATGATCGAACTCATCGCGAGCGTGCTGGTCGGCAATCCGATTCTCGCCGATGCGCTGGAAGGTTTGCCAGAAGGTAAGCGCCACCGGCAGAACGCTTTTCTGCTTGCAATCGATGTCGCGCGTTACATGGATCTCGAACAATTTCGTGCCGAGGTCGAACGTCTGGTGCGGGCGATCAAGGCGCTGCCAAAAGACGCGACGACCGCGGAGATCCTGCTGCCAGGCGAGCGCGGCGCCCGCACATTATCTGAGCGCACGCGTGACGGCGTACCGATTCCACCGGCGGTGGTGAAGGAGCTGGCGGCGGTCGCTGCGCGGTTCGGTATCGATCCACTCGTGCCGCTGTAAGGTGCGTACCGGCGATTTGCATCATGGGGGCTTGGCAATGGGTATTCGCACCGGGCAGCAATACGTCGAGGGATTGAAGGCGCGTCCGCGTGAGGTGTGGTTGCGCGGCGAGCGGGTGAACGATGTGACGACCCATCCGGCGTTTCGCGCGCAGGTCCAATCGATCGCGCGGCTGTATGACCTTCAACACGATTCCCGGCATGCGGACACCCTCACTTATCAGAGCCCGACCACGGGAAAGCGCGTCGGCACCGCCTTCATGGTTGCGCGGTCCGTCCAGGATTTGCGCAAGCGTCGCGATGCATTTCGACTCTTCGCCGAAGCCACGTTCGGCATGATGGGTCGGTCGCCCGATTTTCTGAATACGACGCTGCTCGCATTCGCCGAGGCGCGCGATGTGTTCGATCGGTTGGGCACGCGCTTCGGCGACAACATCACCCGTTACTATGAGTACGTGCGGGAAAACGATCTGTTCCTCACGCATGCGCTGATTACACCGCAGATCGATCGCTCGAAAACATCCTTTGAGCAGACCGACGAGTTCCTGCATATGGGTGTGGTGCGCGAAACCGCCGATGGTCTCATCGTGCGCGGCGCCCGCATGCTGGCAACAATGGGACCGACCGCAGATGAAGTCATCGTCTACAACCTGCCTGGGCTGAAACCGGGCGATGAGCGGCACGCCATGATGTTTGCCGTGTCGATCGATACCAAGGGTGTGCGGCTGATCTGTCGCGAACCGTTCGATGAGGGCGCGAGCAACTCATTCGATCATCCGCTTGCCAGCCGATTCGAGGAAGCCGATGCGCTGCTCGTTTTCGATGATGTGCTCGTCCCTTGGGATCGGGTATTTCTGCATGGCAATGTGACGATTGCCAATGCCATGTATCTGGATACCAATCTGCGCAATCACACCGCGCATCAAACCGGTACCCGCGGCATCGTGAAGTTACAGACGGCAATTGGCGTCGCCATCGCAGTTGCCGAGGCGGTGAAAGCAAGCCAGTTTCTGCATGTCCAAGAAATGCTGGGGGAATGCATTGGTTCGCTGGAGCTTGCCAAGAGCTGCATCGTGCGTGCCGAAGTCGAATTCGAAACGACGCCTGCCGGCGGAGTACGCGCCAGCCTTACACCGTTGCAAACCTTGCGCGGATTTTTGCCGCGCGCCTATCCGCGCGTCATCGAGGTGCTGCAAACGATCGGCGCCGGTGGACTCCTGATGATGCCGACCGCCGCGGATTTTGCGAGCCCGATCGCAGCCGATGTTGAAAAGTATTATCAAGGCGCGGACGGCATGGCGGCCAAAGAACGCATCGCGCTCTACAAGCTGGCATGGGATCTGGCGGGCGACGCATTCGGCATGCGCCAAATGCAGTACGAGCGCTATTACGCGGGCGATCCGGTGCGGATCGTGGCCGGCAACTATCTGGCGTATGAGGGCAGGGCGGAATTGCGGTCGATGGTGGATCGCGCGCTGGCGCTGGCGGGCGATCCGACAAAAGCGAAGCACTGACATACAATCCTCGTCTACTCGTTCAGGGAGAAATTTTGTGGCGCGCAATCGTTCATGGCTTGTTCTTGTCGCAGGGATGCTTCTTGCAAGTTCGGTTGTGGCACAAACCAAGATCACGCTGGGCTATACCGGGGCGAATGCCTTTGTCGCGGCGTTCGTTGCCAAGGACCAGGGCTTTTTCGCCAAGCGTGGGCTCGATGTGACCATGCAGCTCGTGCCGGTCGGTTCCACCATCGCAGGCGCTATGGCGGGTGGTTCGCTGCAGGTGGGAACCTTGACCCCGCCGGTGTTTCTGCTGGCCAATGAAGGTGGCGTTGAAATCCAGATCGTTTCGGGTGCGACCATTCAATCAAAGGCAAACATCACGGCCGGCGTCGTCGCCAAGGAAGGCGCCACGATCAAAGGCCCGGCCGACTTCAAAGGCAAAAGAGTTGGCGTGCCCGGTCTCAATGGCGTACAGCATGTGACGTTCATGAAGTGGCTGAAAGACCGCGGCGTGGAGCCGAAACAAGTGACCTTCATCGAGGCGTTCTTTCCGCAAATGAGCGACATGCTGAAGGGCGGGCAGATCGATGCGGCATTGCCGGTCGAGCCGTTCCTTGGCCGAATTACCCAGGCGAAGACCGGTTACCTGGTCGCGGCTTACACGGCGGAAATCGCCGATGCCTATCTTGAATCGTTTTACGTGATGACCAAGCAATTCATCCAGCAAAACCCCAAGGCTGCGCGTGATTTCAAAGACGCGATTGGCGAGGCGGCCGCCTGGATCGCGAAGAACGAAGAGGCCGCACGTAGAACACAGATCACCTATCTCAAGCTGCCTGAAGCCATTGCGATGTCGATTCGCATGCCGACCTTGACAGTCGATGTGAAACCGGCCGAGATGCAATTCTGGGTCGATCTGTGCAGGGACTTTGGCATCACCAAAGGAACCGCGACGGTTCAGCAAGTGCTGTTTCAATAGTTGCTGACCGGTCGCTGCGGCTAGCATGGCACTGCCCATTATGGAAGCACGCGATATCGCCATCGCCTTCGATGCGGCTGGGGTAAAGCGCATCGTGCTGGAAGGGGTCAATGTTGCGATCAACGAGCATGAATTCGTTTGCGTCGTTGGTCCCTCCGGTTGCGGCAAGACGACGTTATTGCGCGTCATGGCGGGGCTCCTGCCCGCTTCATCGGGCGAGGCACGGTTTCAGGGGCGCCGCGTCGATGAGCCGCAGACGGAACTCGCGATTGTCTTCCAAGACTATGGGCGCGCATTGCTGCCCTGGCGTACGGTGGCGGGCAACGTGGCGCTCGCATTGGAGGCACGCGGCACACCGAAATCGGAATACGTAGCGCGGATCACTCCCCTCCTTGAAAAGCTCAATCTCGCCGAGCATGCCGGCAAATTTCCTGCGCAGCTTTCCGGTGGCATGCAGCAGCGCGTGCAAATTGCACGTTGCCTCGCGCAGGAGCCCGCGGTACTGCTGATGGATGAGCCCTTCGGCGCGCTCGATGCGATTACCCGTCAATCGCTGCAAGATGAATTCGCCCGTATCGTGGCCGCCGAAGGGCGCACCGTGCTCTTCGTTACGCATGATCTGGAAGAGGCGATCTACCTTGGCGATCGTGTCATCGCGCTGGCGAGCAATCCGGGGCGCATCGCTGAGATCGTCGATATCGATCTGCCGCGTCCGCGCGATCAGTTGTCAACGCGCGAGGACGGGCGATTTCTCGATTACCGCCATCGTTTGTTTCGCCATCTCGGTAACCACTGAAAACGCCGGCGACTGTGACCCGCATCATTCAGGGGCTCTTGATTCCCGCCGCGGTGATCGCCTTATGGGAAGTGCTGGGCCGGCTCGGCATTCTTTCCGAAGACGGCTTCTCGCGCCCAACCAGTATTGTCGGTGCGCTGGGTCGGGCTGCCGCCGATGGAACCTTGGCGAGCCAAACGCTTGCCACGTTTAGCGCGGCATTGCAGGGCTTGGTCATTGCCGCGTTGTTAGGTATTCCGGCCGGCACCGCGCTCGGTCTGTTTCGATCGCTTGAGCGCACCACGCAATTGACGATTGATCTGCTTCGGCCGATCCCCTCCGTAGCGCTCGTACCCCTGGCGCTTCTCATCTTCGGCTTCAGTCGTAATCAAAGCGCGGCGGTCGCGGCATTTGCCTGTTTCTGGCCGATTCTTATCGTTACGACATCGGCCGTCAGGTCCATCGATCCGCGCCTGATCGAAGTGGGTCGAATGATGGGATTTTCGCTCGTGCATCGCGTCGTCAAACTCGCATTGCCCGCGGCCACGCCCGGCATCATGGTGGGCATGCGGGTTGCAGCGGGCATCGCGATCGTGGTGACCGTGACCACTGAGATCGTCGGCAATCCGCGCGGGCTCGGCTACGGCATGATCGTCGCGCAACAATCCCTGCAGGCTGATCTGGTCTGGGCGACGCTCTTTTGGGTCGGTGTGGTGGGTTGGCTCGTGAACTGGGGCCTGCTCGCGCTTGAGCGCCGCTGGCTGCGCTGGTATTGGGTCGGGCGCACTGGGAATTCATGAAATCGCGCCTTATTCACCTCGCCGCCAGCATCGGCTTTCTGCTTGCCGCGCTCATTGCGTGGCAGCTGGCAGCCGATGCCAAACTCGTCAATCCGCTATGGTTTCCCGGCCCGCTCCGTGCGATCAATATTCTCATCGATTGGATCGCTACCGATGAATTGTGGAGTCCCCTTGGCAAGACGGTCTGGCGAGTGTTCGCCGGGTGGGGATCGGCGACGATTGCGGGCGTTGCCCTGGGTGCGGCGATCGCATCATCGACCATCGCACGCAACCTGTTGGAACCATCAGCCGAATTTCTGCGGCCGCTGCCGGCCTCGGCCGTCCTGCCGCCGGCGATCCTGATTCTCGGGCTATCCGATGCGATGATCGTGTTCGTGGTCGCGTTCGGATCCATCTGGCCGATTCTGCTCGGCGCCATGCATGGCTTCAAATCGATCGATCCGCGCTTGATGGAGGTCGCCGTGATGCTGCGGTTGTCGCGCTGGCAGCGCATCGTGAAACTGCAGCTGCCCAATGCGCTGCCCGATATCTTCGCCGGCATGCGCGTCTCGATCGCCATCGCGCTTATCATCACGGTTGCATCGGAAATGCTGTCCTCGCAACCCGGTATTGGCAATCTGATGTTGCTCGCCGCGCGTGCATTTCGCAGTGCCGAGATCTTCGCGGGTATTCTTGTCCTGGGCGTCATCGGATTTCTCATCAATCTCACCATGCAGCGTATCGAAGAGCGATTGCTCGCATGGCGGCCCGCGTCCATCGGAGCATGACCAATGATGATTCTCTACCAAGCCGTCGCGACCGTTGTGTTCGGCCTCATTTGCGAAACGGGCGAAGGTGGTGAAGGATTTCGGCGTAAAGGTAAATTGATCTAATGACAACCGCATCGCCATCAACCGCTATTCCGCTTAAGGCCCTCGATCTGCTTGGGCGCTGGAATCGTTTCGTCAAAGGCTTCAAGCCGTACGAGCCGTCGTGCTCTTGTTGCATCGGCATGGGCATTGAGACGGCCGATGATCTCGATGTGAGCCTGTTAAGTTATCTCGGCGAGAAATACACCGGCGATCTCGTGATGGGCGACATCCTGCGCACCGGCGCGGGTTACGAGATGGGGCGCGCGGGAAGTGTCGCGAAGTTGCTGCAGGCGTTTGCGAAGCGCGCCCTCGATGCACCGGAATCGGCCCAGGAAACGGTGCTGGAAGATATCCGCATCGCGCTCGATACTGCTGAAGGGGTGGAGGCGCCTGCGCCCGCGCCGTAGCGGCAAAATTCAAGGCGACGCTGGTGCACAAGGTTTCTAACCGCGATAGGGAAGGATGATGAACATGCGTAGACGTGACTTGCTGATTGGGGCCGGCGCAGCCGGATTGGCTCTCGCCACCGGCGTGCGCGCCCAGGCGACTTTCCCGGCGCGCCCGCTGACCTGGGTCGTTGGCTTTCCACCGGGTGGCGGCGCCGACTCGGTGACGCGTCTCGTTGCAGCGAAAATGGCGCAGAACATCGGGCAATCGGTCCTCGTCGAGAATCGACCCGGCGCGAGCGGCATCATCTCCGCGCAGTATGTCGCGCAGGCGGCCGCCGACGGTTACACGCTCCTTGCGGTGGAGCAGGGCGTCATGATCTACAACGCGGCGCTCTACTCGAAGATTCCATACGATGCGGCGCGCGATTTCACGCCGGTCTCGAACATGATCCGCGCGCCGCTCGTCCTCGCGGTGCATCCGAGCTTTCCCGCCACGGACTTCAAATCGTTCGTCGAGCATGTCAAGAGCCAACCGGGCAAGCTCAATTACGCCTCGCCCGGGCGCGGCCTCACGCATCATCTCGGCATGGAAGCCCTGAAAGCGCGCATGGGCCTCGATATCGTCGATGTGCACTATAAGGGCATCGCACCGGCGATCCAAGACGTGGTCGCGGGTCAGATCCCGATGATCGTCGCCGATACAGTCGTTGCATTGCCGCAAGTGAGAAGTGGCAAGCTGCGCGCGCTGGCGGCATTCGCGTCCAGGCGGCTGGGTGTTGCGCCCGATATCCCCGCGCTCGGCGAACTCGGCGTCGGCGATCTCGACATGGGGCCGATCGTCGGAGTGGTGGTGCCGCGCGCCACGCCGCGCGAGGTGGTTGCGCGTCTCAACGCTGAAGTCGTGCGCGCGATTCGCGACCCCGAGGTAAGCGCCAGACTCTCGGGCCTTGGACTGGAGATCGTGCCGGGCCCGGCCGAGGAGTTCGCGGCCTTCCTGCAATCCGAGTCAAACCGTTGGTTGCCGCTCGTACGCAAGCTGAATATCAAGCTCGACTAAGGGCGCCTGAGCGCTCGCACCGGAACACTCGAACTTCACGCTCGACTCCTGCACAAGGAGCCGCCATTTCGTTACCTTCGCGCGGATTCAATCGCCCTACGGTTTGATCTTGAGGGGCATAAGCGCGCCGCACGAGTTCACGATCGAGTGGAGCACGTGACGATAGTACAGCGGTGTGTGGAATTCGGGCTCCGGCAGCGCCCGGCCGGTGAGATTCGTGCACACCTGCAGCAGACCGAAGAGTTCGAAGTGGTTGATTAGGAAGGTTCTGATCAGCAGCACGCCCCAGCCCAGCCAGATCACGGCTTACAAGGCGATGCGGGCGATGGGGTCGGTCACCGGACCACAGCACTGGCTCGGCGACGGGCCGCGACTGCCCCAGCAGCAGCGCACGCGCAACCGACGTCGCAGCGAGGTTAGGAATCGAACGCAATATCGCTTGGACCCCAAATTCGACCCTCGCCTGTCGTCTAGGATCGTGGGATTGACGAGATCTACATGGACCTTACCAATATCGCAGGCGAATCCGTGGCGCTCGCGAATGAGATGAAACGAGGGGTGAGCGAGGAAAGTCGATCAGCCGCGAAACGACATTAGAGCGGGACCTGCATGCGAAGCGCAATTGACGAATCGCATGCGGTAGTTTTCAAACAATTTGCAATCGCTACCATGAATAGGCAGTACCATCACAAGGGATTAGGAATCAATCGCGAATCCGAATGAAGATGAAGGCTTGAGGGTGCATCGCGCTTCGTAGGGGAATGCAAATGGATGCGCGCGTTGAACGAGTCGCTCGTTTGAAATGGGATGAATTCTCGGCGTGGCGCTTGCTGCATGCGGCGGTACTTACGTTGGGCTCTGCGCTCGCAATTCCTGCCCACGCCACGCTGATCGGCGACTCGGTGACGGCACAGTTGTTATCGCCGAATGGGATTACCCCAGGACTTGATCCTAACCCCGTCAGCCTGTCCGACACGGTGACGGTGGTCAGTCCTGGCATTGAGATCAGCGCCGGCAATGGGACGAACATTGGCGGGTTCATGCTCACGGGCGTCCCCGACACAACCAAAGAGTTCATCGACTTTCGAGCGTCGAGTATTGTCTTGAGAATTCTAGCCGGCGATGTGGTTGGCGGCGTGCCGGTCACGGGCTATGCGAGCGGCGGCAAGTACGTTTTCTCGGATCTCGATTTTCTCGGTGGCACGATTACCGGCATTACCTTTAGCGCCTCCGACGCAGACATTGCCAACTTGGCCGGCCTAGGGGGCAATTGGATCACGTTAGACGGTTTGGACACTATCGCCGTGATGCTCGATCAGATTCAGTTTGTCGACAAAGCAGGGACCGACTTTGCGGACATTACGATCAACTTGCAGACGGGGCAAGGCAGTCCGCCGCCTCTCCCCGAGCCCTCTTCATTGGCGCTTTTTGGGCTGTCGCTATCGACGCTTTGGCTGATCCGCCGCAAGCGTCCGATGCGGCAGTCATGACCGACTGACTTTTGGGGTCCGACAGATGCTGGACAAACTCGCGATCGAAGATTTTGCACAGCATGTAGGTCATCGCTTCGGTATATCAACGGCCACGGCCACGATTTCCCTAGAACTGGTCAGCGCGACGCCTTTGCGCGGGCATCATGCGAGCCCGCGAAGCGGATTCTCGCTGTTGTTCCGCGGCGTGATGACGCCGACGCTCGCGCAGTGCACGCATCGCATAATGCACCCGGCCCGCGGAGATATGGACATCTTCCTTGTTCCGATCGGTCCCGACGAAGTGGGTATGCGGTACGAGGCTATCTTCAATTGATCTAACGGAATAAAGTCGATCCCCGAGCTTCAAGGAGACGCGAATGGCAGATCCCTTTCTTGCACAAATTCGCCAATTCGCCTTTGAGTTTGCCCCAAGAGGCTGGGCGAAGTGTGACGGACAATTGATGCCGATTGCCCAGTTCACGGCGTTGTATGAGCTGTTGGGTACGACCTATGGCGGCAATGGAGCAACCACTTTCGGATTGCCGGACCTACGTGGGCGAATGCCGCTCCACTTCGGCTCGGGCGCCGGCTTGTCTTCGGTGGCCCTGGGTGAATCCGGCGGCGCGGAGGCGGTTACGCTGACCACTGGTCAGCTTCCCCCCCCACTTGCATAGTGTCCTGGCGTCGGCCGATTTGGCCGCATCTGCCGATCCCACAGGCAATGTCATGGGGGCGAAGGGACGCGGGGGTGTAAATGTGTATGCGCCGGCAAACAACCTGACCACCCTAGCAACCGGCGCGGTCAATGTTTCTGCGGGTGGCGGTCAAGCGCATGACAAC
>CAMDRJ010000151.1 GCA_945906755.1 Klebsiella pneumoniae
CAGGAATTGACCGAGATGAATGTGGTAGCATCGCGCGCATTCGAATGAGTGCCAAGACAGGTCTAGGCATCGAACATCTTCGCGACGCCATCACCGAGATGGCCGCATCCAGAAGTTCTCTGAAACTTCTCAACACTACGATCGATCCAACCTTGCCGGAAGTCGGAAACTCCTATGTCTGATCCTCAGTGGGGCCGAAAGGGCGGCTCGGGTAGCGGTGGCGGAAACTCTGGCGGCGGTGGCGGTGGCGGCAGCGGTGGTCCGCCCGACCTCGACGAGCTCTGGCGCAACTTCAATCAAAAGCTCTCCGGCATGTTCGGCAAGAAGAATGGCGGCGGACAAACCGGCGGCCCACAGCCCCCGAGCGCGCGTCAAATGGGTGGTGGCGCCATCATGCTTGGCGGCTTGGTATTGCTCGCCTGGCTCGCCAGCGGATTTTTCATCGTTGATCCCCAGTTCCGCGGTGTGGTCTTGCAATTCGGCAAATACCGCAGCACGGCCACTGAAGGCCTCAACTGGCGCGTTCCATATCCGATCCAGACTCATGAGCTGGTGAACGTTTCACAAGTGCGCAATGTGGAAGTCGGCTTTACGGAATCCGGGACGGCAAAACGCCGCAACACCAAGGAATCGCTGGTCCTTACCGATGATGAAAACATCATCGATATCCAGTTTGTCGTGCAATACGAAATTCGCGATCCGCTCGAGTTCCTGTTCAACAACAAGAACGCCGAAGATGCCGTCAAGCAGGTCGCCGAAACCGCGATTCGCGAAATCGTCGGCAAGAGCAAGATGGATGTAGTCTTGTCGGAAGGCCGCGGCAAGGTGGCCGATGACACGCAAAAATTGATGCAGGAAATCCTCGATCGCTACAAATCGGGCATTGGCGTTCGCCGCGTCAACCTGCAGGCCGCGCAAGCACCTGAAGAGGTCAAGGCCGCGTTCGATGATGCGGTGAAAGCTGGTCAGGATCGCGAGCGCCTGAAGAATGAAGGCGAGGCGTATGCCAACGATGTATTGCCGAAAGCGCGCGGTGCGGCCTCGCGACTGCTCGAAGAAGCCACCGGTTATCGCCAAACAGTGGTGGCGAACGCCGAAGGTGAGGCCTCGCGGTTCCGCCAAGTGCTGACCGAATACGAGCGGGCGCCCGGCGTAACACGCGAGCGGATCTATCTCGAAACCGTGCAGCAGATCATGTCGAATGCGACCAAGGTCATGATCGATACGCGCCAGAACAACAACATGCTCTACCTGCCGCTGGATCGCTTGATGCAGATGTCGGGCGCGGTGGCGAACCCCAACTCGACCGATGGCACGTTCGCGTTTCCGAAGTCGCCGGCGGATGTCCCACCGCCGCCCGTGGTTGAGCCACCGGCTGTGCGTGGTCGCGAAATTCCGCGCAATCGTGAGCGAGAGGTGCGGTGATGAAACAAAGTCTTGGCGGTATTCTGGCTGTAGTAGTGGTCTTGCTGCTGGTGTTATCGGCATCGCTTTACACCGTCGACCAACGGCAAACTGCGATCGTGATTCAGTTGGGCGAACTAAAAGGTGTCGTCTCGGAGCCGGGCCTTCATATGAAGATTCCGCTCATCCAGAACATTCGTTATTTCGACTCGCGCATTCTCACGCTCGATACGCCCGATGCCGAGCGCTTCATCACCGACGGCAATATTCCGATTCTGGTCGACTCGTTCGTCAAATGGCGCATCAAGGATGTCAAGCAGTATTACCTGCGCACCGGTGGCGATGAGCGGATTGCGCAGAACCGATTGTCGACCGCGGTCAATGCGGGCTTGCGTGACGAGTTCGGTGTGCGAAAACTGCGTGAAGTCATCTCGGAAGAGCGCGATCAGATCATGGACGTCATGCGCGAGAAGGCCAATGTCAATGCGAGCGAGCTCGGCATGGAGATCGTCGATGTGCGCCTGAAGCGCGTTGAATTGCCTCAAGAAGTGAGCGAGCGCGTGTACCAGCGTATGGAATCGGAGCGCAAACGCGTCGCCAATGAGCAACGCTCCACCGGCGCCGGCGAAGCAGACCGGATTCGTGCTGAAGCCGATCAAAAGCGCTCGGTCATCCTTGCGGAAGCCTATCGCGAGGCGCAACGGATGAAGGGTGAAGGCGACGCCCGCGCCGCGGCAATTTACGCCAAAGCGTATGGCGCCAACCCAGAGTTCTATTCGTTCTATCGAAGCATGGAAGCCTATCGCGCAACCTTTCGTACGCGCGGCGATCTGATGGTGCTCGATCCATCTTCTGATTTCTTCCGCTACTTCAAAGCGCCTAACCCGCAAGGAAGGGGCGCCAAATAGGTGGGATCGACGCTCTTGATGGCGGTGGGCCTCGCGCTAGTCATTTAGGGGCTCATGCCATTCGTCAATCCGTCCGCTTGGCGGGATATGTTTACCAAGATAGCCGCAATGAATGATGGGCAGATCCGCACCGTGGGGTTCGTTTCCATCGTGGCCGGCCTTGCGCTGTTCGTCGCCGCGGCCTGACCTGCGACCGAATGACTGCGGGGCATCATGCGAAAGTGGCTATTGCCGGAGCACGTCGAAGATATTCTCCCGCCTGAAGCGGAGCGTATCGAGGCGCTGCGTTCCCGTCTGCTTGAGTTGTTTCGCGTGCATGGCTACGCTTTGGTCATGCCGCCGATGCTGGAATACATCGAGTCGCTGCTCACCGGCACCGGTCGCGATCTGGATCTACGCACCTTCAAGCTGATCGACCAGTTCTCCGGTCGCACTATGGGCCTGCGGGCCGACATCACGCCACAGGTCGCGCGCATCGATGCTCACTTACTGAATCGGCATGGCGTGACGCGGCTGTGTTATTGCGGCACGGTGCTGCATTCGCGTCCGCGCGATCTCACTGCCACGCGCGAGCCGCTACAAATCGGCGCCGAGTTGTACGGGCATGCGGGCATCGAGGGCGATATCGAAATGCTTCGCCTGGTGCGCCGTGCGCTCGAAGCGGCGGGCCTGTCGCGATCACGTATCGATCTTGGCCATGTCGGCGTCTTTCGCGCGCTGGCGCGGCGGGCCGGCATCAAGGGCGAACAGGAAGAGGATCTGCTGGAGGTCTTGCAGCAAAAAGATCGCGCGGGCATTCTCGCTTTGACTACCGATTTCGATGCGTCGACACGCGCCGCGTTGCTTGAATTGCCCTCGCTGTACGGCGATACCGAAGTGCTTGCCAAGGCGCGCAAATGCTTGCCGGCCGATCCTGATATTTCGCGCGCACTGGATGCGCTCAATGCCTTGGTCGCCGATCACCCGGATGCAGTGAGTATCGATCTCGCCGATCTACGTGGCTATCATTATCACAGCGGGGTCGTGTTTGCGGCGTACTCGACCGAGGAGCCGGGCACCATCGCACTCGGCGGGCGCTACGATGAGGTCGGCGAAGCGTTCGGACGCGCGCGGCCTGCCACCGGATTCAGCATCGATCTTCGCAAGCTCTATCGTGTTTCCGCGCAGCCGGCCAAGCGCGGTGGCATTTTCGCGCCGCTAGACACCGACACCGCGCTCGAAGCGAAGATCACGAGTTTGCGTACTGCGGGCGAGGTCGTGATTTACGAGCTTCCCGGACATGCGGCTACACTTGCGGAAATGGGCTGCGATCGACGCCTAGTGCGCCAGGGTACGGCATGGGTTGTCGCCCCCTGTAAGTAGTTGGAATGACCCCGACCGGGCTGGGACCGATTATCAACAATGAGAGAACATGGCACGTAATGTTGTAGTGATCGGTACCCAATGGGGTGACGAAGGCAAGGGTAAGGTCGTCGATTGGCTCACGGAGCATGCGAGCGTCGTGGCACGCTTTCAGGGCGGCCACAATGCCGGACATACCCTGGTCATCGATGGCAAGAAGACCATTCTCAGGCTTATACCGTCTGGAATCCTGCGTGCGGGCGTGCAATGCTTTGTCGGCAATGGGGTCGTGCTCTCGCCGGTTGCGCTGTTGCAGGAAATCGATGAACTCGCCAAGGTAGGTGTTGACGTGCCGGCGCGGCTGCGCGTAAGCGGGGCTTGCCCGCTTATCTTGCCGCATCATGTTGCACTCGATAATGCGCGCGAACACGCCAAGGGTGACGCCAAGATCGGCACCACCGGCCGCGGCATTGGTCCGGCCTATGAAGATAAAGTCGCCAGGCGTGCCATTCGGGTACAGGACTTGGCCTCGCCGCAATCGTTTCGTACGAAACTCGCCGAGCTGCTCGACTTCCACAATTTCGTGCTCACCAATTACTACCATGCGAAGCCGGTCGATCTGCAAAAGACGTGCGATGAAACGCTCGCCTTGGCGCCGCGACTCCTGCCGATGGTGACCGACGTCTCGCGTGCCCTGCATGAAGCGATGCGTGCGGGCCGCAGCATTCTCTTTGAGGGCGCGCAAGGCAGCCTGCTCGACGTCGATCACGGCAGCTATCCCTTCGTCACCTCGAGCAATACGCTCGCGGCCGCGGCGGGCGCCGGTACAGGTGTCGGCCCGCAGTCGCTGCACTATGTGCTTGGTATTGCAAAAGCCTATGCAACGCGCGTCGGGTCGGGCCCATTTCCTACCGAGCTGCTTGACCCGATCGGTGAGAAGTTGCGAACGCGCGGACAGGAATTCGGCTCGGTCACTGGCCGTCCGCGACGTTGCGGCTGGTTCGATGGTGTGGCCCTTAAGCGCGCGGCCGAGATCAATGGCGTATCGGGAATCTGCGCCACTAAGCTCGATGTGCTGGATGGCTTTGATGTGCTCAGTATCTGTACCGCCTACGATATTGATGGTGAGCGCACCGATGTGCTGCCACTTGGCGCCGACGACCTTGCGCGCTGCAAGCCGGTCTATGAGCAGCTGCCGGGTTGGTCGGAAAATACCGTCGGTATCAAGCGACTGCAGGATCTTCCCAAAGCGGCGCGCGCCTATCTGGAAAAACTCGAAGCAGTCTGCGGTGTGCCGATCGACATGATCTCGACCGGCCCCGATCGCGATCAAACCATCATCAACCGGCATCCATTTCAGTAGACGCACGAACCTCATGGGCGATCTTTACGTAAGCTGGACCGACTACAACCGGACCATCGAGCGGTTGGCAGCCAATGTGCATAAGTCCGGCTGGGCCTTCAATCAAATCGTCTGCATCGCGCGGGGCGGCCTGCGGGTCGGCGATGCCTTATCGCGCATTTTCGATGCGCCGCTTGCGATCATCTCGACCGCTTCCTATGTCGAGGAAGCGGGCAATGTACGCGGCGAGATCGTCGTCGCAAAGCATATGACGATGACCACCGATACGCTGGGCGACACTGTGCTGCTCGTCGACGATCTGGTCGATTCCGGTGTGACCCTTGAAGTGGTCAAGAAACATCTGGCCGCGATTCATCCGCATATCACGGACATCCGCACCGCCGTCCTTTGGTACAAAGGCTGCTCACAGGTGAAGCCCGATTACTTCGTCGATTTTCTACCTGAGAATCCATGGATTCATCAGCCGTTCGAACCCTATGAGCAGATGAAGCCTGCTGATCTCGCCGCGCGGATGAAGTAGCGCTTCATTCAATGCGAAAGCGAGGCGGGCGTCGAATGGCACTTAATTAAGCGCTCATTGCGCTTTTCACTAGCCTTCCAGCACTCTCACGATGCGACCGTTTCGCCCCCTTGTCAAAGGGGGTGGCTGAATGCAATGTGCCGGGGGATTCATGCGAACCCACGACGCCCTTCAATCCCCCGCCACGCTTCGCTCAGGCACCCCCTTTATCAAGGGGGCAGGCCCGCCACGCTTCGCTCAGGCACCCCCTTTGACAAGGGGGCGAAGCCGCGTGTAGCGCTTAAGTAAGTGCTATTCGGGCAGGCGTCCGATTCCGGCAATCGGCATAATGCGCCGATGAGCAAACCATCCGGTCTTCGCTGTATTCGTTGTGCAAACCTGCTGCCGCTCACCGCGTATGCGCGTGGCTGTAAAGCGTGTGCAGCCGCCGGCGTCGCGGCTAACCTTACCGTTGCATACGAGCCGGGCCCACCAACAGCGCGGCCCGCTCCACCGCGGCCGAACGCGTCGATGTGGCGCTTTGATGCGCATTTACCAGTCGATGCCAACGAGGCCGTAACGCTTGGGGAAGGCACGACGCCACTCGTGCATGTGCCAAAGCTTGGCCTGGGCGATCTTTGGATCAAGGACGAAAGCCGCAATCCCACCTGGTCGTTCAAGGATCGGTTGGCCTCGGCGTCCGTCTCGATGGCCGTCAAGCTCGGCGCACGCGTGATCGCATCGAGTTCATCTGGCAATGCGGGCGCCGCGACCGCCGCCTACGCCGCCAAAGCGGGGCTGCCGTGCGTGGTCGTCACGTTTCAAGGCGCGGCCGGTCCGATGGTCACGCAGATGCGCGCCTATGGGGCAATGCTGCTTGCGGTACCGACGAGCGCCGATCGCTGGCATGTGTTGTCGGCGGCGGTCGATCGCTTCGGCTGGTATCCAACCTCGGTCTACTACGGTCCGGCCGTCGGCAGCAATCCGTATGGCATCGAGGGTTACAAGACCATTGCCTACGAAATCGCCGAATCCCTTGGCTGGCAATCGCCGGACTGGTGCGTGCTTCCAGTCTGTTATGGCGATGCGCTCTACGGAATCTGGAAAGGATTCGATGAAATGCGCCGCTACGGTTGGATCGATCGCGTGCCGCGCTTTGCGGCCGCGGAGGTTTCCGGCTCGCTTGCAGCGGCGCTGGCAGAAGGCGTCGAGCAACCGCCGGTGCGCGAACGTGCGACGCCAACGATCGCAGCGTCGATCGGCGCCGCGCAGGGAACCTATCAAGGCGTGCAGGCGTTGCGGGCGTCCAATGGCCTCGCCATGTTCATTGAGGATGAGGCAATGCTCACCTGGCAGGAAAAATTCGCACGTGCTGAGGGCATCTGGGCCGAGCCATCGGCCGCCGCCACGCTGCCGGCAATCGAGCGGCTGCGAACACAGGGCATCATCGAATCAAACGCCAAGGTCGTAGCGCTCATGACGGCCGGTGGTCTCAAAGACCCTGATGCGGCTAATCGTCGTCTAGGCGCCTTGCCCAGCGCAAAGGGAAATGTTGATGATGCCGTGCGCGAATTGAGGGAGGCCTATGGGTTCGACGCCGGAAAGTAGTAAGCGCGGAACGATCGGCGTCGCGTTCGATGGTCGCGCAGGCATCACTGACGTCGTGGCGCAGGCAAAGGCCGCGGAAGCGGCGGGTGCTGCGACGCTATGGATGGCAAGCCACCTTTTCCTGCGCGACCCGGTTACCACTGCGCATGCCGTGCTGGCCGCGACCAAGCGCGTCAAAGTCGCGTTGATGGCGATGAGCCCGTACGCCATGCATCCGGTATCGATTGCGATGTCGGCGGCGGCGCTCGACGAATTGTTTCCCGGTCGTGTGGTGCTTTGCCTTGGCGTCGGTGCGCCGGGTGATCTCGCCGCGGCCGGGATCGCATCGCCCCATCCGGTGCCCACTATTCGCGAAGCCATTCAGGTGTGCCGATCGCTCTTTGCGGGCGAGACGATGAACCACGCCGGTACAGCATTCAACGTAACAGGGCGACGTCTCCCAAATCCAACCGATCGCGTACCAATCGTGTTGGCGGCCTCGGGTCCGAAAATGCTGGAACTCGCAGGAGAAGAGGCCGACGGGGTATTGATTTCGGCGGCCACATCGCTTGAATTTGTCCGTTGGTGTGTCGCGAAAACGAAAGAGGGCGCAACGCGGCGCACACGGCCCGGTCATTGCAAAGCCATGGTCATTGTCTACACACGCATCGCCGACGACGGCTTGGCCGCGCGCAACAGCATCCGGCGCAACATGGGCTTCATCCTACGAGGTGCGCATCACGCCAAGAATGTCGAGTTGGCCGGCACCGCCCTCGATCAAAAGGCGCTTTGGGACGCCTACCGCGACGAACACTGGCCGATCGTCGAGCGGCTCATAACGGATGCTGTTATCAATCGGCACGCCGCGGCGGGAACGGCAAGCGAAGTTCGCAAGTGTTATGACGACTATCGAACCCTTGGTCTGGATGAATTGATCATCGGTGGTATCGACGATTTGCGCGGGATCGAGCAGGCGTTAGGGGCGGTGGGGTAGGGTGTCGACGGAGAACGCTTTACTGGCTTCACAGCCGCGCCGATTATTCGTACGCATCCGCTAAGCAATCGCGCCCGCTGAATGCGATGACCGCAGGGTCGATCACGCTGCGAGCAACGATTCGCTGTTGCGGCGATGGCGCACCAATTGCTCGGAAGGTCGTCCGTAATTCCTATTTCCCTCGCCTAATCGGATGGTACAACCGCGTGATTGGCGATCGGTCGTGTTCATCCTGCGGGAGTTCTCGTGTTCACAGTTAAGTTGATGCTAGTTGTGATGGGTCTGGTCGTTGCGGGCACGCTGGTTGCCAGCTTCGGCATGAATCTCCTTAGCGCTTGGAATGCGCCCTATGTGTGGCCTGTCCAAGGGACCGTCGTGGAAATTGTCGCCGCGGACCCTGACGACGCCAAGCGCATTCCACCGAGTGGCGGCTCGGCCGTGGTGGAATTCACCGGGCCCGATGGCCGTACGCAACGCGGGTCGTACACATTGTTCAATTCGGGTGGGGCGACCGAGTTTGCCGGGAAGCGGGTTGGGGACAAAGTGGCGTTCAGTCTCACGGTCGATGCGACCGCTCCCAACGCACACCGTGCCTATCAGTGGGCCGACTTGTCGAAAGTCTGTTTGTGGTTGGGCGGTGTGATCGTGCTGATCGGTGGCGTCATCCGCATTGCGTAACAGGTTGAGTGTCGTTCCGCGCGATGCGCCCCTTCTTTCTGACGATCCTCTTGCTGTCGCTGAGCAACGTCTTCATGACGTTCGCCTGGTACGCGCACCTGAAGGAACTCAACCAAAAGCCTTGGATCATTGCGGCGTTGGTGAGCTGGGGCATCGCTTTCTTTGAATACATGCTGCAGGTCCCGGCCAATCGCATCGGGCATGCGGTGATGTCGGTGGCGCAACTCAAAATTCTTCAGGAAGCCATCACCCTTACTGTCTTTGTGCCGTTTGCGCTGTTCTATTTGAAAGAGCCGTTGAAGCTCGATTATCTCTGGGCCGCGCTTTGCATCGTCGGTGCGGTCTACTTTATTTTTCGCAGTAAATGGGTGCCTGCATGAAATTCAGCGTGTCATTGCCGACCGGATTCGAAGGTGTCATGCATCCGATTCCGTTCGTGCGGCCGGAAGATTTCGTGCGGCTCGGGCGCCGGTGCGAGGCGCTCGGCTTCCACTCAGTGTGGGGGAATGATCACGTCACGACGCAACGCTATGTGCGCGAACTCTTTCCTGAGACGCCACCCGCCTTTTATGAAGTGATGATTACGCTCGCGTTTATCGCGGCAACGACCAGCCGACTTCGCATAGGAACCGCTGTCGCCATGGTGCCGATGCGAGATCCGTTGTGGCTTGCCAAGGAAGCCGCCACCCTCGATCAGCTTTCCGGCGGACGCTTCATGCTGGGTGTTGGGATCGGTGCGTATCGCGAGGAGTTCGAAGCCTGGGCGCCCCATCTCGCAAAATCGGCTAGGCGCGGCGACATGATGGATGAGGCGATGTCCGCGATTAACGGATTGCTAACCGAGCGCGTGGCAAGCTTTGATGGGAAATACGTCGTGCATCAGAACGTCGAGATGTTTCCCAAGCCGCTTCAGACGCCGCTGCCGATCTATGTTGGCGGACATAATATGGCGGCGGTTGAGCGGGCCGCGCAATGGGGGCATGGTTGGTTGCCGGGATGGCGTCCATGGCCGGAGCTCGAAGAGCGTATCGAGCATTTGCGTGATCGTTGCGAGTTGTTTGGCCGCGCGCGCAATGCGGTGGAGATCGCACCGCAGTTTTCGGTGACGATCGCCAACACCGTCGAGGAAGCGGAGCGTCGCTACATGGCAAGTGGCTTGGTCGCGCACCGGAGGTCGTTGTCCTACACCGGCCGGGATCTGTCGAAGCAAGTCGAAGCGAATCTGGTCGGTTCACCCGAAGTCATTCTGGAGAAAGTCGCCGCGCTTGACGCCCTTGGCGTCGATCATTGTTGCGCGCTGATGTTTCCCGCCCAAACGATGGCGGAGTTCGACGAACAGATCGAGTGGTTCGCGAAGACGGTCGGGCTTACCGGGGGCTAAGTCCTGCCGTGATCGGCGCTTAAGCGCTGGGCTGTGCGCGCGTTTTGAGTCGGCTCCAGATCGCGACGAGTCCTCTTGGTTCGAAAACTAGCACGAGGGCGATGGCAAGGCCAATCGCCATTTCTCGTGCATAGACCGAGCCGGCGTTTGCAGCGGTCACACTTCGCTCAGCATCGAACGATTGCAACAGCCATTGCAGCAGCTCCGGCAATAACACGACGAATAGGGTGCCAAGCAGGGCGCCCGCGACCGAGCCCAGTCCGCCGATCATCACCACCGCAAGAAGAATGATCGACAGCAGAAGATTGAAGGAGTCGGCCGCGACAGCGTTGCCGGAATGGGCCATGAGTGCGCCGGCGATGCCGGCATAGAACGCGGCGACCGTAAAAGCAAGTGCCCGATAATGGTTGAGGTGGATCCCCAGGGATGCGGCGGACGCCGGGTGGTCGCGCAATGCGAGCAGTGCGCGGCCATCGCGCGAACGCATCAGATTGGCCGCAAAGATCGTCATTACGACGACCAAGCACAGCACGAAGTAATAGTAGGGGACCTCTAATAATTGGTTTGCAGAAGCAGGACTGCCAAATTCATAATGCCTTCGTCATGTTCTGCCGGTTTTTGGCGAGATTTCGCTTGAAACTCACCCCTTTTACGGGTGTTTCCCGCATTTTATGCCACAGCGGACGCACCT
>CAMDRJ010000152.1 GCA_945906755.1 Klebsiella pneumoniae
AAAGCCCGGGTTGAAACTGGATACGATTCATCGGCGTGGGGTACCTCCTCGTCGGGAAGGCCCCCATCTTCAACTACCCGCTAGCTCGCCACGTGAGCCGGCGGAGTTTCATTGCTAATCAGGTAATGTTTTGTGTTCTTCTGGTGTCAATCGTCCAACACATACCCCCTTATTGACGGGTATTTCTTCACGATCTTGATGTTAGAACCTCGACAGGCTGATCAGTTCCGAGAAATTTGACCGGTTTTTGACGGTCTCAAGGTCCAATTTCCATAATCCAACCATCATTGGAGGGCGCGATGTTTGAAACAACGATTGCCGGGAGCCTCCCGAAGCCGTCATGGCTCGCGGAGCCCAATAAGCTGTGGCCCGCCTGGCAGCTGGCCGGAGACGGCCTCGCTCGCGGCAAGGCCGATGCAACCCTCCTTTGGGTCAAAGAGCAGGAGTTGGCGGGCATTGACGTCGTGACCGATGGCGAGCAGTTCCGGCAGCACTTCGTGCATGGCTTTCTCGAGCAGGTCGAAGGCATCGATTTTGCGAATAAAGTGAAGATGGGTATTCGCAACAACCGTTATGACGCGATGGTGCCGACCGTGGTCGGGCCCCTACGCCTGAAGGCACGGGTCCATCAGACCGAAGCACGGCTGGCGCGCGCAGCGACGCGGCAGCGCCTGAAATTCACCTTGCCTGGGCCGATGACGATCGTCGATACGGTCGCTGACCGCTACTACGGCGACAAGGTCGCGATGGCCATGGCCTTTGCGCGGTTACTCAATGAAGAGGCGCTGGCCCTGCAGCAGGACGGGGTCGACGCGATTCAGTTCGACGAACCCGCGTTCAATGTCTATATGAGTGACGTGACGCGCTGGGGTATCGACGCATTGCACCGGTCGATTGAAGGTCTGACCTGCACGACCGCCGTGCATATTTGCTACGGCTATGGCATCGAGGCCAATGTCGCCTGGAAAAAGACCCTGGGCGGGGAGTGGCGCCAATATGAAGAGATCTTCCCGGCGCTCAATGCCAGTCGCATCGAGCAAGTCTCACTGGAATGTGTGGCATCGCGGGTGCCGCTTGATGTGCTGCGTCTGCTGCCGGACAAAACCGTGCAGGCCGGGGTGATCGATGTCGCGAATAATGTCGTGGAGACCGCCGACTCGGTCGCCGATACGATTGGCCGGCTCCTTGACTATGTGCCGAAGGCAAAGCTGGTCGCTTCGACTAACTGCGGCATGGCGCCGATGCCACGCGAGGTCGCGCTCGCCAAGCTGCATGCCTTAGGCCAAGGGGCGCGGCTGGCGGGCGAGCGGTACGCTTGAGCTAGTGTCTTAACACGCACTTCTCATAGAGATTGCCGAAGCGGCCGTCCGGGTCGTATTTCTGCTTGAGTTGCTGAAACGCGTCACCACCGTAGGCCGCCGCAAATTCGTCCGGCGTGAAATAGCTGTCCGAGTACAGCGATTTGATTCCGCCCAATTGGATGAAGCGCTGTTCGATCAAACGATTGAAGTGGCCGGGCGGGAAGGGCGTCTTGGTGCGCTTTACGTCCCAGAAGCCGAAATTCACGTAGAGCTTACTGCGATCCATCGGATAGAGGTCGAAGTCGGGCGCAGCCGCCGGCACGCCGATCGGGCAGATCCAAATCGGTCGAATATCGATCTCTCGAAGATGGAATTCGAGATACGCGGTAGCGGCTGCGATCGGCACATCGATATCCTGGATGATCGACTCGCTATGAAGGCCCCGCATCCGCTCGATCGCCCGCGTGAGTCCAAGCTGCGCGTTCCAGCGCATGATCCGCGTGTAGGTGCGGGAATTGAGATGTTTGCGGCCGTAGAGCTTGCGGATCCACGGCACTTCCGCGAATACGTTCTTCGAGCACCAGAACCAGTCGGTATCCCAGCGCCACAGGTAATCGCGCACGGTCATGTAGTCGACCGGCTTCTCGCGAATCGATCGATAGAAAATATGTTCATAGGTGTAGTCGCTGGTGGCCGGCGCTGAATCGGTGAAGCGGGCCGTATTGACGAACATTTCTGCCGCCCTGAAGATCACCCCATCGACGAAATCCGCGTCGTTCAGGCAGGCACGCTCGATCGCGGCGAAAAACGCTTGCGGTTCCAGAAATCGCTCGCGCACAATCTTAACGAAGGGCTTTACCGGAATCGTGCGGGCGCGTACGCGCAACGCGTAGCCAAGCGTTCCATATGAATTCGGGAAGCCGCGAAAAAGATCGCGATGTTCGTTCGTTGCGGTGCAAGTGACCACGCTGCCATCCGGAAGCAGCACCTCAAGCTCTGTGACGCTCGCATGCACCAAGCCATGACGAAACGATGTCGCTTCGATCCCCACGCCGGCCACCGCACCGCCAAGCGTGATCGACTTCAGTTGCGGCACGACCGCTGGCATCACGCCGTGCGGAAGAGTCGCATCGACCAGCGCTTCATAGGTGACCATGCCTTCCGCGTCGACCCAGCCGTCCGCGACTTGCAAGACATTATGGAACGCGCTGACATCGAGACGATGTCGATCGATCTTTGCGCGATCGCGAAAGAGATTGGAGGTCGGCTTGCGAAGCCTGACGGTGGCCCGATCGGCGTGGGCTATCTGCTGCTGCAGCGTGGCAACGCGCTTCTCATGCGGGCTCATGCACGCGTTCCGAGGTGCGGGTCGCGGCGGGTGCGGCGTGCGACTCATAGAGAAACGCCCCGCTCATTGGATAGGTTGCTGGGGTAATCGGCCCTTTGCTGAAGGTGATCTGAAATAAATGCGTAATGCCGTTCGAGGCGCGAAACATTTCGGCGCAACCACGCAAATACGTTCGCCAGATGCGATAGAACCGCTCATTAAATCGCTTGGGATCGAGCGCCCGAATGGCCGGCCAGTTGCGCTCGAAGCGAAGGGCCCATTGTTCGAGCGTCAACACATAGTGTCGTCGCAGGTTTTCAATATCGACGACTTGCAACCCATGACGGTCCATCGATTCGAGCACTTCTGAGAGGGCCGGAATCCAACCGCCCGGGAACACATGGCGACGAATGAAAAATTCGGTCGGATGCGTGCCCAGATGGCCGATGAAATGCAGCATGCCAAGGCCGCCCGCTTTGAGCGACTCCGCATGGGCGCGCACCACCTCATCGATCTGATCGCGCCCGGCATGCTCCAACACACCGATCGACACCACCTTGTCGAACTGGCCGATCACCTCGCGAAAATCGGCATCCACTACCCGCAGCCGTGCGGAGTGGGGCGATTTTGCGATGTCGCGGGTAACGTCTGCTACTTGTTCGGTGGTCGTGTTGGTGCCGGTCACATCGACGCCGTGACGCTCCGCCGCATGAAACATGAAGCCACCGAACCCGCAGCCGATATCCACCACGGTTTCACCTGGCTTGAGGCGCACTTTCTGGCAGACATGCTCTACCTTATTGCGCTGCGCCTCCTCGAGGGTTTTGGTTCCCTCCTTCCAGTAGCCGCAGGTGTACATCATGAGTGGATCGTCCAACCACTGCCGATAAAACGCGTGGCCAAGCGCATAGTGAAAGCGCGCGTTTTGTTTGGCGATGGCGCGGTCGGCATTCGATAAGCGGAACTCGTGCCATCGATTGCGGAGGTCGACCAGCGGATTGGGCGTATCGAATGCCGACTCCAAACCGAGGCGGAACACCGCAGTGAGATCGCCGTCAATCTCGATTTCCTCGTCGAAGTATGCTTCGAGGAGACCGATGTGACCGTAGAGGGCAGTGCGCCAATGCGACTTACGGGTTTTGAAGCGCAGATCAAACTGATTGGGCGGCAGCCCTGATTGATACCGCGTTCCGTCCGCATAGGAAATCGAAAATGCGATCGGCGAGCGTGCGCCGATAGCCATGAATCGCGCGGTCACCGCAGCCTTCATCGGAACCCTCCAATGCAGCCCTGGGAGTCCAAAGTATAGCCAAGCTGCGTTGCACCGCGCACAATTGATGTCAGCGCGCGCGGTTGGGCCGGTTTTCACCGCGTAGCAGACAATGACGCGTTAAGCGGTGCTGCCACATCGGTGCTATCACAACAGGAGTCAATCAGCATGAGTGAAACAGTTTTGATCATCGGCACTGGCGGGGGCTTGTCGGCCTCGGTCGCCAGGCGCTTTGCGAAGGACGGATCGCACATCGTTCTAGCGTCGCGCAACGTCGAAAAGCTTTCGGCACTCGCCGCCGAGACGAAGGCCAAGGTGATTCGTTGCGATGTCGCCGAGCGCGCCAGCATCGATGCGCTGTTTGCAAGCTGCGATGCAGGGCCAGGTGCGCCGGATGTCGTGGTCTATAACCCAAGTTTCCGTGTGCGCGGACCGTTTCTCGACCTGGACCCTGTTGAGGTCAAAAAGACAATTGACATCACCGCCTACGGCGGATTTCTGGTGGCGCAACAGGCGCTCCGGCGTATGGTCCCAAAGGGCAAAGGCGTGCTGCTTCTCACCGGTGCATCGGCCAGCGTGAAGGGCTATGCGCAATCGGCGCCGTTTGCGATGGGAAAATTTGCCTTGCGTGGATTGGCGCAAAGCTTGGCGCGCGAGTTTCAACCAAAGAATATTCATGTCGCGCATTTCGTGATCGATGGTGGTATTCGTGCGCCGGGGAAGGCTGCACCGGTCGACCAACCCGACTCTCTGCTTGAGCCCGATGCCATCGCGGACTCCTACTTTCATGTTGCACGCCAACCGCGCAGTGCCTGGAGTTGGGAAATAGAATTGCGCCCGTGGGTGGAGCGGTTTTAGATAAGGGGATTTTTGAGTTGATGCATTCTTCAATGCTTTCCTATGCGCACGGTATCCATGCAGTCGATGCCGGCTATGAGCGTCCGGTGTTCGATTCTATTCATCTTATCGTCGAAGCTGGCCGGGCGATGGTCGTCGATACCGGCACCAACTATTCGGTCGATGCCACGATCGCCGGCTTGGCGGCTCTTGGCGTGTCACCCGAACAGGTGGACTATGTGGTGCTCACCCATGTGCATCTCGATCATGCGGGCGGCGCGGGCGAGCTGATGCGCCGTTGCCCCAAGGCGAAACTCGCGGTGCATCCGCGTGGCGCAAGACACATGATCGATCCGTCGCGCTTATGGGAGGCAACGGTGGCCGTCTATGGTGCAGCGCAAGCGGCGGCCGTCTATGGTTCGATCGTTCCTATACCGAAGGAGCGCGTGATCGAAATGGAGGATGGCGCTGAGATCGTATTGGTCGGCCGTAATTTTTTGTTTCGCGATACCCCAGGCCATGCCAAACACCACAATGTAATGATCGATAGTCAGAGCGGCCATGCGTTTGTCGGCGATATCCTCGGCTTCTCATACCGCGAGCTCGATCATGCCGGGAAGGTTTTCATTCTGCCGACTTCAAGTCCCACGCAGTTTGATCCGGAGGCGATGCACCGATCGCTCGACCTCGTCGCGAGTTACCGACCGGAGGCCGTGTATCTCACCCACTATAGTCAGGTGCGGGATATCCCCGTGTTGGTGGCCGATCTACACCGCATGGTTGATATTTACGCGGCGCTCGGGCGCAAGCATCAGCACGACGGTGCACATCGCTTCGATAACCTGCATGCCGGCATGCGGCAGGTGGCGGTCGATGAGGCCACGCGTAAGGGGCTGCCATTTTCGGCCGCGCGAATATTTGAAATATTAGGACTGGATCTCAGGCTGAATGCGCAGGGGCTGGAATCCTGGTTGGACGCGCAGCGCTAGCTGCGCATCCGCCGACTCGACTACTAAACGCGTTCGAGCAGCACCGCAATGCCTTGGCCAACGCCGATGCACATCGCGCAGATCGCGTAACGACCTTTTTTGCGCTGCAACTGAACCATCGCAGTAAGCGCCAAGCGCGCGCCGCTCATGCCAAGTGGATGGCCAAGTGCAATCGCGCCGCCTTGCGCGTTAACATGCGGCGCGTCATCGGCAATATTGAGCATTCTGAGGACCGCCAATCCTTGCGCGGCAAAGGCTTCGTTCAATTCGATGACATCGACCTTATCGAGCGAAATCTTGGTGCGTTCGACCAATAACTGCACCGCGGGTGCCGGCCCAATCCCCATGATGCGCGGCGCGACCCCTGCAACAGCGGAGGCGACGATGCGCACGCGCGGTGTCAGTCCGAAACGCTTGGCGGTGGCTTCGTCGGCGATCAGAATCGCCGCGGCGCCATCATTGACACCCGACGCATTGCCTGCCGTGACGGTGCCGTTTGGCCGCACGACGCCCTTGAGTTTGCCGAGAATTTCCATCGACGTTTGCCGCGGATGTTCATCGGCCGCGACGATCTTTGGATCGCCTTTGCCCTGCGCGATCGTGACTGGGGTGATTTCTTCCTTGAACAGCCCCTGCTCGAACGCGGTGAAGTAGCGCAGTTGGCTGCGTAGTGCGAAGGCGTCTTGATCGATGCGGCTGACCTTGAAATCGTCGGCGACGTTCTCTGCGGTTTCGGGCATCGCATCGACGCCGTATTTCTCGCGCATGAGCGGATTGATGAAGCGCCAGCCAATCGTCGTATCGAAGATCTGCGCATTGCGCGAGAACGCCGAGTCCGCTTTGTTCATGACGAATGGCGCGCGCGACATGCTCTCGACGCCACCTGAAATGCCCATGGAAATATCGCCTGCCTTGATGGCGCGTGCGATGTAGCCAAGCGCATCAAGCCCCGATCCGCACAAGCGATTCACGGTACATCCTGGCACCGACTGCGGGAGGCCCGCCAACAGGGTGGCCATATGGGCGACATTGCGATTGTCTTCGCCCGCTTGATTGGCATTGCCATAGCACACGTCGCCGACCTGGCTCCAATCGACGCTGGTATTGCGTGCCATCAACGCCTTGAGCGGCAATGCAGCGAGATCGTCGGTGCGGATGCCGGAAAGGGCGCCGCCGTAGCGGCCGATCGGCGTTCGGGTTGCGTCACAAATAAAGGCTTCTGCCATGATGGACTCCAGGGTGCAGGGATACGAATGATACGAATGCGAACGATACGAATGCAAATGATGCCGCGCGCCGCGGGGCGTCGTGCCCAGGCGCATGCGGCGACTATAGCACCGACTGCATAGCCCCTGACCGTTTGGATACCCAAGGATTTCGTACCCACGAGGGCGGTGCGGCAAGCGCTACGGGCGCAGGTACTGGCGACCATGGGGTTGGCCGATCGAAGAGCCAAGCCTGGCGTGGATCGACCTTGCGTCCAGGTGACAGTGGATGATTGGACGCTCGGTCTAACAAGGCCACCAGCGTCACAAGATCGAACCGGTTATGTTCGAGCGCGCGCCGCAATGGGGTGGCCTCACCCGCGGTTAGCCACTGCTGCCAAGCCTTGGGAACTTCAGAACCGGGCAGATCGTCGACGCGCTGAAAGCCAAGGCCCTCCCGTTCCAGGGTTTGCAGGCGCGCATCCGGCCACTGTTTCAGCCGATTGCGCCGTGCCCAGGGGAGCAGATCGGCATGCGCGCATGCGGCAGTGGGGTCTGACAGGTGGTGCATCCGAAAGCGCGTGCGCAACAAGGGCAGGTCAAACGTGGCGCCGTTGAAGGTGGCGATCAGCGGGACATCGTCCAGACAACGGGACAGCGCGGCGAGCATCGCGCGTTCACCGGCGAAGCTTGTGATGAGCCACTGCGTCACCCGCAGCATGTTGGTGTCGAAGCGCGCGAGGCCGATCATGAAGGCAACCGTACCGCTGCCGCCGGATAAGCCAGTCGTCTCGGTATCGAGAAAGACGGTGCGGCATGCGGGCACGGGCGGCGAGTTTTCTTTGCTAAAGAGTGTACTGGGCGTCGTGAATGCGTCGTTGAGCGAAGCGCGGCCATGCTGCAGTGGCAGCGGATAGTTGTGCTCGATGCGAACGACGCCCGCTTCGATCAGTTCGCCGCCAAGAAACTGGGCGACATCAAGCGGATCGATCTTGCTGGAACGCTCCTTGCCGACCCATGGCCGCAAGCGCGCCAGACGTTCTGCAAGAGAGGGCGATAGCGTTTTCGCAATTCCAGACGGAAGATCAGCGAGAGCGGAGCCCTCGACCAGTCGTGGCACGACATTGCCGCGCTCGCGACGCAACTGCGTCAGCCGATCGCGTAGCTGTTGGGTGCTTAGTGGACGGGGCGCGGTGCTATTCATCCTGCAATTCCCGGTGTGGTCGCTGCCGACCCGAGCAGCCCAAGCACGCGCAAGGCAGCGGCGCGTGGCGAAAGCGTTGTGCCGGTCAGCACGGGGGAGGGCGGCACGGGCCCGATGCAGGCAGGACAACCCTCTTTGCATCCGCAACTTGCCACCAGTTGTTTGGCGTGTTCAATGACGGTATGCCGCTGATCAAACAGCGGCACCGCAATACCGATGCCGCCTGGATAGTTGTCATAGAGAAACAAGGTCGGCTTAAACGACGTGGCATGCTCGATGTCGAGCTCGGCGCCATCTTGTGCGCGCACCGTGCCGCGCCCGCGTGCATCGACCACCGCCGACCATGCGCCATTGCCATCGCCCACCGAGCGGCCGATATCACGCAATTCGGCGAGCGACACGAGCGCTGCGATATGGTGAAGCGCATAGGCTGCGCCGAGAAAGCCATCGATCGCCTGGTGGCGGGTCGCGAAGGCATTGGTTAAGGTGGCCGGATCGAGCTGCCACCACACCGCGCTGGTGTGCATTTCGAGATCGGGTAGGTTCACATTGCCATAGCCGATATTCTCATGGGTGTAATAGCGGATCTTCTTGTAGCCCGCGACACGGCGCACCACATGCACTTCACCATGGCTCGCGCGATCGGCGATGCTTGCCGCATGTTCGAATTCATCGAGCACCTTGAGCTTGGTGTAATCGATCGCATCGGTGTAGTAATCCGCATCGACGCGCCGCACGAACGCTTTGCGCCCCACCCAATCGAGCTTTTCCACCTGCCAAGGCGTGGCCTGCACCATATAGATTGCGCCCTCATAGAGCGTCAACGCGGCGCTCGAATAATCGACTTCGGCAATGATGTTCTTGCCGCCCGCGGTGATATCCACGACCAGAAAATTGCCTTCGGCGATTGTTCGAAGCGAAACCGAATTGGCCGGATAACTATCCGCAATCCAATGCCAGTGCGCACCGTCACGATGCACCACCGCATTCTCGGCGAGGTAGTCGAGTTGCGACGGTAAGTCTTCAGCGCCAAAGCGATCGGACTCATGGAACGGCAGCTCGAACGCGGCGCAACGCACATGATCCATATTGATCAATAGTTGATCCGGATCGATCCGCGCATGCTCAGGGCTTGCGTCGAAGAAAAAATCCGGATGGCGCGCGATGTATTGGTCGAGCAATTCGCTGGTGGCGACCAGCACGCCGAGAGCGGTGCGCTGGCGCCGCCCGGCCCGGCCGAAGCGTTGCCATGCCGCTGCCACGGTGCCCGGATAGCCATTCAGGATGCAGACATCGAGCGCGCCGATATCAACCCCCAGCTCAAGGGCTGAGGTGGCGATAACGCAATCGATCGATCCTTCGCGTAGTTTGTGTTCCTTGTCGCGCCGCTCGGTGGGTAGGTAGCCGCCGCGATACGCCACCACGCGGGCGGGTTTGCGCGGATCGGCATCGAACGTGTCTTTCATGTACTTGGTGATGACCTCGACTTCGAGCCGCGAATTCGCGAACACGATCGACTTCAATCCGAGTTTGGTGGCGACGCGCGCGATCTGCGTGGATTGCGACCGGGCCGAGGCGCGTAAGCCAAGATCGGCGTTGACCACTGGTGGATTCCAGACGAGCAAATGCCTGGCCCCTTGTGGCGCGCCGGATTTGGTGATCGCATGCACCGGTGCACCAATCAGGTGTTCGGCCAGTTGTTGTGGATTGGCGATGGTGGCTGAGCACAGGATGAACACCGGATCGGCTTTGTAGAACGCGCAGATCCGCTTCAAGCGCCTCAGCAAATTGGCGACATGCGAACCGAACACGCCTTTGTAGGTGTGCAACTCATCGATCACGACATAGGCAAGGTTCTCAAAGAACTGTGCCCACTTGGTGTGATGCGGAAGAATGCCCTGGTGCAGCATGTCCGGATTGCTCACTACGATATCGCCATGCACGCGGACCGCCTGCCGTGCATCGCCTGGCGTATCGCCATCGAAGGTGTAGGCACGTACGCCAAGCTTGGCGGCGCGATTCAATTCCAGAATTTCCGCCACCTGGTCTTGCGCCAGAGCTTTGGTTGGAAAGAGATAAAGCGCTTTCGCTTTCCTGGTGAGCGCTGCTTGCAATACCGGCAGGTTGTAGCAAAGCGATTTGCCCGACGCAGTCGGAGTCACGATGACGGTATGCCGGCCCGCGTCGATGGCGTCGAACGCTTCGCGTTGATGGCTGTAGAGCGATGCAATGCCACGTGCGCGCAGGGCTTCGCGGAGCGATGGATGAATGCTCTCTGGGAACGGCGCAACTTTTGCCGCACGCGCCGGCTGCACGATTTCCGCCGCGATGCGATCGTGATAGCGACGCTGCAAGAATGTGAGCATGGTTTCAACCGCATCGCCACCCGGATGCGGTGGGGGCGCGTCGGACCGGCGTCGCTCCGCCAAGCCGATCGGTGGATCGGCACGGCCTGCCTGCTCTGCCTCGTCGAACAAATCCGTTGTCATCATCAGGGTCATCGCCTTTAGCCGGGGGATAGGTGATGATCCGCCCACTGGTAGCTCAAGGGATGAGCTATGCACGTGAGCCGTAAAAGGACGCTTGGAAGCAGTTCGCGGGCTGGGCGACGAGTGGTCGTCCGCGGCCCCTTGCAATTCCGGTGTCATGGCCGCACGACAAAGTGCTCACTACTATGCGGTGGATTGCTGAGTGGGCC
>CAMDRJ010000153.1 GCA_945906755.1 Klebsiella pneumoniae
GAACCCGCCAAGGAAGGTCTGCAAGGTGAAATAGATATCGGTGAGCCGAAGCCCGAGTGCCTTGGCGCGGTCGCGATCGACGTCGTATTCGATCTGCGGCACGCGATTGTCGACTTGCGTGAAGACAAACCCCAGCTCCGGAACATTGCGCGCCTGTGCAAGCAGATTCTGCAGCACCTCGTTGAACTGTTGTGCGGAACCTCCGGAGCGATCCTGCAAGACAAATTCGAATCCGCCAGCGCTGCCCGCGCCGCGAATGGCAGGCGGATTCAATACCACCACCGATGCATCCGGCACCTTGCCGAACATGCCCATCAATTGCTGGCGTATCGCCGGTGCACGAAGCTCCGGCGGCGTGCGTTCATCCCAGTGCTTGAGAATGAAAATCATCGTCGCTTGGTAGGAGGCCGACACGCCGGTCAACAGGTTGAAGCCATTGATGGACTGCACGCGCTCCATGGCCGGATGTCCCATGGCGATCTTCGAGAGCTCATCGATCGCGATCGAGGTGCGTTCATTGGAACTCGCGAGCGGCATGTTCACGGCCGCTAGCAGATATCCCTGATCTTCTTCCGGCAGCAATCCGGTGGGCAGCGTCTTGGCCAGCCAGCCGGTACCGCCCAGCAACAAGCCAAACGTGATCATCGATAAGAGCGACCAGCGGATCAGGCGCCGAATGCTTGCGGTATAGCCGCGCGTGAAGCGCTCGAACCCCCAGTTGAAGCCATTGAAGAACCAACCAAACGGCCCACGGCGCTTGCCATGCGGGACCTTGTCCAGAAAGAGCGCACATAGCGCGGGCGTCAGCGTGAGCGCGACCGTGGCCGATAGAACGACCGCGATGGAAAGGGTCAGGGCGAACTGCTTGTAAAGCTGCCCTGCCAGGCCCCCCATGAACGCGACCGGCACGAACACCGCGCACAACACCAACGCAATCGCGATCACCGGCGCCGACACATCATGCATCGCGGCGTAGGTCGCATCACGCGCCGATAGATGCTCCTCACGCATTTTCTGTTCGACCGCCTCGACGACGACGATCGCATCATCCACAACGATCCCGATCGCCAGCACCAGCGCGAACAAGGTGAGCGTGTTGATCGAAAATCCGAACGCCGCGAGCAGCGCAAACGTGCCGATCAAGGACACCGGCACCGCCAGAATCGGAATGATGGTCGCCCGCCAGGTTTGCAGAAAGATAAAGATCACGAGTGCCACCAACACGAACGCCTCCGCAAGCGTGGTGAGCACGCTCTTCAGCGATTCGAGAATGAACGGCACCGCGTCGAACGACACGAAGTAGGACAAGCCTTGCGGAAAGTTGCCCGACAACCCTTCCATCGTTGCCTTGATCCCCTTGGCGACATCCAGCGCGTTGGCGGTCGGCTGCGGGAAGATCGCGATCAACACCGTCGGCCGGCCATTGACCGTGGTGGTGATGTTGTAATCGGCGGCGGCCAGCTCAACCCGGGCGATATCGCGCAGACGAATAATCTGCCCTCCTGCACCCGAGCGCACCGTGATTTCGCCGAACGCTTGCGGGTCAACGAGACGCCCGCGCACCGTCACCGAATATTGCATCTGCTGACCGGCGGGCACCGGTTGTGCGCCAATCCGTCCGGCCGGTGCCACCACATTTTGTTCGTTGATGACCGCCTGCACATCGCTCGCGGTCACGCCAAGGCGCGCCATGCGATCGGGGTCGAGCCAGATGCGCATCGAAAAATCCCGCGCGCCGAAGATCCGCACGCTCCCGACCCCGGGCACGCGCGACAGTGCATCGAACAGATAAAGCGTCGCGTAGTTCGAGAGAAACACATTGTCATGGCGCGGATCGGGCGATGTGAGCGCAACGATCTGCAGAAACGAGGTGGATTGCTTGCGGATCGTGATGCCCTGGCGAATCACATCCGGCGGCAATTGGCTCTGCGCAATCGCGATGCGGTTCTGCACCTCAACTGCCGCAAGATCCTGATCGGTGCCGACCTCGAAGGTGACGTTGAGGTTGTAAGCGCCGTCGTTGGTCGAGCGCGAATCCATGTAGATCATGTTCTTCGCGCCGTTGACCTGCTGCTCGATCGGCGCGGCAACGGATTCGGCGACGGTCTGAGCGTTGGCGCCCGGGAAATTCGTTTGAACTTGAATGACGGGCGGGGTGATCACCGGGTACTGTTCGAGCGGCAGCCCGATCAAAGCGAGGGCGCCGAGCAAGGTGATAACGAGTGCGATCACCGAGGAGAGGATCGGTCGGTCGATGAATATGTTCTTCATGCTATGCAGTTCTCACGCCACGCCGGGGCGTGGCTACAGGCGATCATAGATGGCCGCACTCTACCTCAGATTCCCGTCCGAACCGATCGACGCCGTGTCAGAATCCGGGCGATCCAAGACAAGGAAGCCCATGCCGAAATACATTGATCCGGCCGCCCTCAAAGGTTGGCTGCATGAAGGTCACGAAATCGCGCTGCTCGATGTGCGCGAAGCGGGCGAGTTTGCCGACGGGCATCTCTTCTATGCCGTGCCCCTGCCCTACAGCCGCCTGGAACTCGAGGTCGAGCGATTGGTCCCGCGCCAATCGACCCCGGTCGTCCTGTGCGATGACGGCGAAGACGAAGTGAGCGAGCGCGCCGCCAAGCGCATGGCAACACTTGGCTATCGCGATGTCCGCATCCTTGACGGTGGCACGCAAGGATGGCATGAGGAAGGCTTTGAGTTATTCGCCGGCGTCAATGTGCCAAGCAAGGCGTTTGGGGAATTGATCGAACACGCCTGGCATACGCCGCGCGTCAGCGCACGCGAACTCGTGGCCATGAAGGAACGCCGCGAAGACTTCGTGATCGTCGATGGCCGCTCGTTCGCCGAGTATCGCAAGTACAACATTCCGGGCGGCATCTGCTGCCCCAATGGCGAGCTCGCGTTGCGCATTAAAGAAATCGCTCCCAACCCCACCACCAAGATCGTCGTGAACTGCGCCGGCCGCACGCGCTCGATTATCGGGGCTGAGACTCTGCGCGCCTTTGGTGTAAAGAATCCGATCGTTGCATTGGAGAACGGCACGCAGGGCTGGTTTCTCGAAGGCTTGCAAGTTGAAACCGGTGCGTCGCGCAAATACCCCGATGCGCCATCTGCAACGGCCATGGCGTCACTACGCACCCAGGCGCAGGTAGTGGCCCGCCATTTCGATATTCCGGTGGCATCCAGCACGCAAGTCGACACCTGGCTCGTCGATGAGCGCCGCACGACCTTCCTGTTCGACGTTCGCACCGAAGAAGAATTCAAGGCGGGTACGCTGGCGGGCGCGGTCCATGCACCCGGTGGCCAATTGGTGCAGACCACCGATCAATGGGTCGGCGTGAAAGGGGCGCGCATCGTGCTAGCCGATGGCGAGATGGTGCGCGCGTTCATGGTCGCGATGTGGCTCCGGCAAATGGGGCATGACGCCTACGTGCTGGACGGTGGCATCAATGCGCGCTTGAACTTCAAGGGCCGCGTCACAGCGAGCAAACTACCAGCGCTTTCACCCATCTCGGCCAATGAACTCGCCGGTGCAAAGCTGCTCGACCTACGCCCAAGCATGAGCTTTCGAGCTAGTCATGCAGCCGGCGCAAGCTGGAGCATTCGGCCTCGCATCGTGCATGACGCAGGGAATGCAGGGCGCGTGGCGCTGATTGCCGATGACCCGAATATCGCGCGCCTTGCCGCGATCGATCTGCACGAGGCCGGCATCAACGACGTGCGTCTATGCGCTGCCACACTGCCCACGGTGAGCACGCCCAACGAACCGCCGGATGACGAGTGCATCGACTTCGTTTTCTTCACCGCCGGTCGTCACGAAGGCAATCGCGAAGCCGCGTTGCAGTACCTGAAGTGGGAAGTCGAATTGCTCAAGCAGTTGGATGAAGATGAGAAAGCGGCGTTCCGGATCGCGCCGCTACCGAATTTCGCGCGGTAGCGTGGTAGAAAGCCCCTCGCCCCGCTGCGGGAGAGGGGTTGGGGAGAGGGGCGAATATCGAGGACGCCCCGCGTCGGCAAACTGCTCTCCCCTACCCTCTCCCACAGTGGGGCGAGGGTGACTACCGCAACACAAGCATTGCCGAGCAGCTCACCCCTTCCCGGCGTCAATCAACCCCCACACCACCGCTGGGGACACCGGCAACTCGCGCGGCTGCACGCCGAATGATTGCAGCGCATTCGCGATCGCATTGCAAATCGCGCCGCCCACCGGAATGGTGCCGCCCTCACCGCCGCCTTTGGCGCCAAGAGGATTATTCGGCGACGGCCGATGCTCAAGCGTGATCGCGCGCAGGTTCGGGAAATCGGTCGCGCTTGGGAGCAGATAGTCCGCAAAGGATGCGGTCAACAACTGTCCGTCATCGTCGTAAATCAAATGTTCAAGGAACGTGCCGCCCAGGCCTTGCACGATCGATCCGATCACCTGCCCATGCATCGTCAATGGATTGATGATGCGCCCAACATCCTCCACGCACAGATAGTCGATCACTTCAACCTGCCCGGTTTTCACATCGACCGCAACATGGGCCGCATGCGTGCCATAGCTATAGGTATGTTTGTGGTTCGCAAACTCGCCGTCGGCGTTGATGTCGTCCTTGGCGAGTTCTTCGATCGTCAGCGTTCGTCCAGCGCAAAACGCGGTGAGGCCATCGCGGATCTCGACGTCTTCCGGTGCGCATTCCCAGCGACGTGCGGCCGCGGCCTTAATCGCTTCCTTGAGATTGTTGGAGGTGACGATAATCGCCGAGCCGCCCACCACCACCGATCGCGAATGAAACGACCCAAACCCTTCCTTCAAATAAGTGGTCGATCCGTGAAAGACGCGAATTTTCTCCATCGGGACACGTAGCGCATCAGCGGAGATCTGCGCGCAGACGGTCTCCAAGCCTTGGCCAATGCCAGACGAACCGACATACAACGAGATCGACGCATCGCGCTCGATCACCAATCGCGCGGTTTCCTTGGGCCCAGCACCGCCGCCTTCAAGAAAGCAACCAAGCGCGATGCCGTGGTAGCGGCCATCGATAAGCTTTCCTTCGAGCTTTGATTTTTCCTGCCAATTGAATTCAGCGAGACAACGATCGAGCGTGAAGGCGTAATCGCCGCTATCGATCTCTTCATGCTTCTCAGGCGGTGTGACGATCGCCAGGGTATAAGGCATCTCGCGATCGAGCACGAGGTTCTTCCGCCGAAATTCGACACGATCGATCCCAAGATCGACGGCAGCCATGTCAAGCAGTCGCTCGCGAAAGAAATCCGCCTCAAAGCGACCGGGACCGCGGTACGTGCCGACCGGCGTTTTGTTCGAGAGAAACACATCGATGCTGATATCGATGTTCTCGATCCGATAGGGCCCGGACATGAACTGCGCGACATTGCGCGGCGCGATCGATCCATTGGTGCGGAAGTACGCGCCCGCATCGAGCCAGCCACTGCCGCGGAGCGCGAGAATCGTGCCGTCGCGCTTGCAGACGATTTCCAATTCGCATTCGAGCTCGCGCGAATGATTGGTCGTCATCATGTGTTCGCGACGATCTTCGGTCCATTTCACCGGGCGATTGAGCTTGCGTGCGGCGAACGGCACCAGAAAATCTTCCGGATAGAACTCGCCGCGCATGCCAAAGCCGCCACCGACATCGACTTCGATCATCTCGACCGATTCTTCGGGCAGGCCAAGCTGCGCCGAAAGCAAGCGGCGCGCCGAGAACGGCACCTTCGCCGCGCCCGAAACGCGCATGCGTCCGGTGGAGGCATTCCAGACAGCCACCCAACCGCGCGGCTCCATCGGCACCGCCATATGCCGCTGCACCTTGAAGTGTTCGCGGCGTACGTAATCGCCCTTGCCGACCGCCTTGGCATCGCCTTTCGAGGCGGTATAGGTGATCACATGATTGGAGCCGAGTGGTTCGAACAACAGCGACTGATTCTTCGCCGCTTCGAACCGATTGGTAATCGGCGGCAGCACTTCGATATCGACGAGGATCGCATCCACCGCATCTTCGGCGGCTGCGGCACTTGCCGCGATGACCATCGCGATCGGTTCACCGACATAGCGGACCTTGCCGCGCGCGATCACCGGCTGCTCGAAGCGCTTTAGCTCAGGCAAGGGCGCCAGACGCATCGGGATCGCTGGAATCACCGCGCCAAAATCCGCCTCGGTGATGACAGCATGCACGCCCGGCATGGCAAGCGCTGCCTTCGTATCGATCGATCGAATCCGGCCGTGTGCGACCGAACTTCGCAGCACGACCGCATAAAGCTGTCCGGCGACGCTCACGTCATCGACATACTCACCACGCCCACGCAAAAACCGCAGGTCTTCGGTGCGCTCGATCGGCCGGCCAACGTAATCTATATGTCCCATCGATAGATCCTATTCCGGCTTGATGCCGACTTCTTGCACGAGCTTTCGCCACTTCGCGGTATCGCGAGGCACGAACGCGGCAAATTCCGTGGGGGTGTTGCCGACGGGGGTCGCACCGAGTTCGCGTAACCGCTGTGCAGCCTCGGGCGCCTGCACGATGCGGCGCACTTCCTGTTGGATTTTGAGAACGATATCGGCGGGCACATTGGCCGGCGCGAAAATGCCGACCCAGGCAAGCGCTTCAAATCCGGGCACGACCTCGGCAATCGTCGGCACATCCGGCAGCGCCGCGCTCCGTTCCATGCTCGCCACACCTAGCACGCGAATTTTTCCGGACTGGATATGCGGCAAGGCGCCGGTAATCTGATCCCAGGCAATCGGAATATGGCCCGCGATCAGATCGTTGAGCAGCGGCCCCGTCCCTTTGTAGCCGACATGCACCATCTGCGTTGCCGTCGTGATGCGAAACAACTCGCCGGCCAGGTGCGTGGAACTCCCCGCGCCCGAGCTACCGAAGCTGTATTTGCCGGGATTCGCTCTGATGGCGGCCAGCAGTTCGGACAATGTTTTCGGCGCCGACGGGTGGACCACCAGCACATTCGGAAACGTCGCGACCAGCGTCACCGCGGTGAAATCGCTGATCGTGTCATAAGGCAGCTTCGGATGAATGGCCGGTGACACCGCATGCGTGGAGGTCGTGCCCATGAGCAGCATGTAGCCGTCCGCCGGTGCTTTCGCGACGACTTCCGAACCAATGACGCCGCTTGCGCCCGCTCGATTCTCGATCACGACCGATTGGCCCCAGGCCTCGGTGAGTTTGAGCGCGACATAGCGTGCAATCACGTCGGTCGAACCGCCGGGCGGGAACGGCACAATCCAGCGCACCGGCTTGGTGGGAAATGACGCCGCCGGCTTCGGCGCCTGCGCGAACGCACCCATGGCGACCCCAACACCAACGACCGCAGCAACCAGACGAACGACAACATTCATACAATAGCCCTTCGCGACTTCGCAATTCAGGATGAGATCGACTTTAGCACTCCTTGCCCGGTCGCTCGACCCTAGGCGGTAAATCGGGCATGCTCCCTTCCAAACCCTTCTCTTGAAGATCGACCTCGCATGACTGCCTACACACGCCTCTTCACACCGATTGAGCTTTCCGGCAAGCGCCTCAAGAACCGCATCGTGTTTCCAGCGGTGCTGCCCAATTTCGCGCAGCAGTATCGCGTGACCGACCGCATGGTCACCTACTATGGCGAACGCGCCATCGGCGGCGCCGGCATGCTCATCACCGAGGGCATGTCGATACACGCCTCAACGATGCCGCAGCCTGGTGTCGCATCGATTTTCGATGAGGCGAATTTCAGCGGCTTTCAGCGCATGGCCGACTCCGTCGAGCGCCACGACTGTCGGCTGGTCGGCCAGATCTGGCATGTGGGTCGCCAGCAACTTTGGAATCCGGTCGATGCGCCGGTGGGTGTTTCGGCGCTTCCCGACGCATACAGTTGGTCGGTCCCGCATGTGATGACTCGCGACGAGATTCAAAGCATCAGGGATGCCTTTATCGCAAGTGCCGCAACGCTTAAGCGCGCCGGGTTCAGCGGCGTGGAACTGCATGGCGGACACGGTTATCTGATCACGCAATTCCTCTCGCCTTGGTCCAACACACGCGATGACGAATACGGCGGCGACGTGGCCGACCGTGCGCGATTTGTTCGCGAAATCATCGCGGGCATTCGCCGGGTCTGTGGTGATGCGTTCATCATCGGACTTAAGATGTCCGGTGACGAACGCGTGCCGGGTGGCATCGACGCGGAGGTCGCCGCCGCAACCATCGCGCATCTCGCGAACGAATCGCCACCGAGTTACGTCGGCTTTGCGCAGGGCAATTTCAGCCCGAGCCTCGAAGATCACACACCCGACATGCACTATGCGCCCGGACCCTTCATGCCGCTACAAAAACGTTTGCGATCCGCAGCGGGCGGCGTGCCGGTGCTCGCGTTCGGCCGCGTCATCGACGCCTTGCACGCCGAGAAAATTCTCGAAGACGGCGTTGGCGATTTGATCGGCATGGGTCGCGCACTGGTTGCCGATGCAGCACTGCCCAACAAAGTGAGATCAGGTCACGCGGACCAGGTGCGCCCGTGCATCTTCTGCAATGCATGCTGGGGCGAGATCCATGTCGGCAAGCCGATCGCCTGCATCCACAATCCACAGCTTGGCACAGCGGGTGAGGCCACTTGGAAGCCAACGCCCGCTACGCGTCCACAACATGTGGTCGTCGTCGGCGCAGGTGTCGCGGGGCTCGAAGCCGCATGGGTCGCAGCGGCGCGCGGTCATCGTGTGACGCTGTTTACCGGAAGCGCGCCAGGCGGCAAGGCGCGTCTCGAAGCACAGCTTCCGGGTCGCGCAGAGGTTGCCAAGGTCTTCGAGCATCAATTGCTACGCGCGCAGGAAGCCGGTGTCACACTCGTACCCGAACGCATCACCAAAGCGGAAGACATCCTCGCCCGCAAACCGGGTGCCGTGGTGCTTGCTACCGGATCGACCATGCGAAGGCCGCCATCGCTTGCTCCCGATAGCGAGGCCGGGATCGATGCTCGCACCTTCGCCGCGGCGCTGGTCGCCGATCAAGCAAAACGATCCGGCGCCGCGGTGCTCTTCGATTTTGACCATAGCGCCGCAACCTACGCGTTGGCCGATCTGATGGCCGCGCGCTATGAGCGGCTCATCCTCATGACACCGCGCACGCAACTGGGGCGCCAAGTCTCGTATGTCGGCGTGCTTGGCATCTATCGACGCCTTTACACCGCCGGCGTCGAGATTGAATTGGCCGCCATGCCAAAGAGGGTGAAGGCCGGCGTCGTCACAATTGCCAATGCATTTACCGGCCGCGAAAAAACGATCGAAGGCGTAACCGCATTCGTCTACGCAACACCGAGGCTCGTCAATGATGGATTAGCCGCGCCACTTCGCGCGCATGGACTGCCGGTTCAACTGGTAGGCGATTGCTTCGCGCCACGGGCCATGCTTGCGGCGATCCATGAGGCGCATCGGGTCGGCAACGCCATCTAAATGCGGTGAAAAATGAACGAGTGAAAGGTGAGAGGTGAGCCTGCGGCGGTGAAAGGTCTTCACTTTTCACTTTTCACTTTTCACGCGCCCAATCACTCCGCCTGCAACGCCACGCTGCCAAGGCCTGCGACCGCGAATTCAACCCGGTCACCGGTACGCGGAAATTTTGAGGCAACGAGGCTACCCGTTAAAACAATATGCCCACGCCGCAGTACGCGTCCGCTCGCGAGCAATCGGTTCGCCAACCATGCAAGCGCTTCGAGCGGATGGCCAAGGACATCGCGTCCATAGCCTTCGCCCACGACCGTGCCGTTGATCTTCGCCACACCATGCACCAAGGCAAGATCAATGCGCTGCCAGTCCCGCACCGGCGCACCGAGCACCGCGCCCTCATTCCACGCATTGTCGGCCGCTAGCGAAAGAATATCGGCGGCAATGGTTTTGTAATCGGCGTTCCGATCATCGGCAATTTCGAAGGCCGGCATCACCGCCGATACATAGCTGCCGATCGTCGACCGATCGAAGGGCTTGCCGATCGCGAGAACATCATCCCCGATCTCGAAGGCCAGCTCGCATTCGATCAACGCCTTGCCGAATTCAGCCAAACGCAACACGCCAGGCGAGCGTTGCACCTGCGCGTCGAGCACCACCCCGGGAATCGAATCCTGAAACTTAGTGAAGTCGCGCATCGCCTGCGTGGTGATGGCCACCTTGTATCCGGCCACCGAAGCATTCGACGATTTCGCCTTCAGCGCAACAAATGCCTCTTGAATCGCATCGGCCTCCGCAATCGAGCGCGGTGCATCATCCGCCGGTATTGGCGTGTAGGATCGTCGCGCAAGATGGGATTCGTGCAACCAGCGCGCGGCGCGGTCAATACGTGGATCGAGTGCGGTCACGAAACGTCTCCTCCTATTGAATCCAACCGACCGGGCGGGCCGTATACTCGCCGCTTTGCGGCGCTAACGGAGCAGCTATGAAAAAGATTGTCCTTCTTTTCGCGACCCATGTGGTGGTCGGTGCACTCGGATTCGGCCTTGGCATTTACCTGCTGCCTATCCTCACGGCACCTGCCGCGCCCTCGATCAATGAGGTCAAGACCGAGGTCAAGACCGAGGTCACCAAAGCCGCCTTCAAAGGACAGTTTCGGCGTGATCTGAAAGACAGCGATTTTCTCCAATGGGGCGAAGGAACGGTGTCGATCAGCGCGGCCTCCATAGCGTTAATGGGCAAGCTCGCACCGGGGCCTGACTACAAGCTGTATTTGTCACCTGAGTTTGTCGAGACGGAAGCGGACTTCATGCGACTCAAAGCAATGATGGTTCGCGTGGGCGA
>CAMDRJ010000154.1 GCA_945906755.1 Klebsiella pneumoniae
GTCCATCCGCGATTCTCCTTTCGTGTGCTTGGCGGCTCACGATCGATAGTTTCGCCGGGTGGACTCCCGGATTCGTCAAACTTCTGCTGCCTCCCCGGCAGAGCCGGGGGAACTCCCTACTTATTAGCCGCGTCTGCTTTAGCAGAACGGCGCTTGGTTCATCCCATGATCCCACTCCAGATTCCTTCGCAAAACAACCTGTCGAATGAAAACATCGGCCCGCGAATCGCGATCAAACTGTTGATGCGACGGCGTAATTCCGCAAACCATCAAGTGATAGCACGATGCCCGCAGCCTCACTGAAGACCCCGCTGGTTCTGATCCCCGGCCTGCTGTGCAACGAGGCCCTTTGGCAGCACCAAGTGACCGGCCTGCGCGACATCACGGATCCATGGATCGCTGACGTGACGCGTTCCGACAGCATGGCCGGCCTCGCATCCGACATTCTTTCCGCTGCGCCGTTTGAGCGATTTGCGCTGGCCGGACTCTCGATGGGCGGCTATGTCGCATTCGAAATCTGGCGTCGCGCTCCTGAGCGCATCGTCCAACTTGGCTTGTTTAGCACCAGCGCACGGGCCGATACGCCCGCACAGATCGAACGGCGGCTTAATTTAATTGAGCTCGCCAAGCGCGGCCGATTCATTGGGATCGGTGCGGCGCTTCTGCCGCTATTGGTCCATGCGGATCGACAACAGGACAGCCTTCTTGTCAATACGGTTAAACGCATGGCGAAAGAGACCGGTGGTCCGGCATTTATTCGCCAAGAACACGCGATCATGCATCGCGCAGATAGCGTTCGCGACCTCGCGCGTATCACGTGCCCGACCCTTATTTTGTGCGGGCGGGAAGACGTACTGACGCCACTTGATCGGCATGAAGAAATGGCTGCGGGCATCAAAGGGGCACAACTGGCAATCATCGAGCGTTGCGGACACCTGATCACGCTCGAACAACCGGAGAGCGTCAATAGGGCGATGCGTGAATGGCTCACGAATCCACATCGCAAGGTGGATTAACGCGCGAGCGAACCCCGCCAATCGGTTCATCGCGCCTGTAACGCACCGGCCAAGAAACACCACTGCAGGGAATACGCCAAACCACCGCGCTTCAGCATGCACGAGTGGAGATAGAATCAACCCGATCGCCACCACGTGTAGAAGCCAAGAATCTTGGTCGCCGCCCGGTCGCCAGATTCGTGGATGCCCTATGCGATTGAGCGTCGTACACCGCTTTTCTTTCCAATGCGCACCTCACCCGCTAGGAGCCTCGGTTCCATGAACGCACCCGTCTCTGCCAAAGCGCTTGCCAGCATATCTCTCGACGATAAGTACACGCTGGAACGAGGGCGCGTCTATCTAACGGGAACGCAGGCGCTGATTCGACTGCCGATGCTGCAACGCGAGCGCGATCTGGCGGCCGGTCTCAATACCGCGTGCTACATCTCCGGATACCGCGGCTCACCATTGGGCGGCTATGATCAATCACTGTTTCGCGCCAAGGCGCATCTTGAAAAGCACCATATCAAGTTTCAGCCCGGCGTAAACGAGGACTTGGCCGCCACCGCCATTTGGGGAACGCAGCAGGTCAATCTGTTTGAGGGCGCGAAATACGACGGCGTGTTTGGCATCTGGTATGGCAAAGGGCCAGGCGTCGATCGGTGCGGCGATGTGTTTCGACATGGCAACGCAGCGGGCACCTCCAAGCACGGTGGCGTGCTGTGTCTGGCCGGCGACGATCACGGCGCCAAGTCTTCAACCCAGGCCGCGCAGTCGGATTTCATTTTCAAAGCGGTTGGCATTCCGGTGCTGTCGCCGTCGAACGTGCAGGAATACATCGACTTCGGCTTGCATGGTTTTGCCATGAGCCGCTACTCCGGATGCTGGGTGGGCTTCAAATGCGTCACCGATGTCGTTGAAGGATCGGCCGCCGTCGAGATTGATCCGGATCGCATCAAGATTGTCATCCCGACCGATTTCAATATCCCACCGGCCGGACTCAGTATCAGGTGGCCCGAGTTTCTAGGATTCGTTGAGCAGGAACAGCGGCTCTACCATCAGAAGCTCTTCGCCGTCATGGCTTATGCACGTGCAAACGGTTTGGATAAGACCGTCTGGCCAACGCCCAATGCGCGCCTTGGCATCGTCACCACCGGCAAGGCGTACAACGACGTACGTCAAGCGCTCGACGATCTGGGCATCGACGAAGCAGAAGCGAATCGTATCGGCATTCGACTCTTCAAAGTCGGGATGCCTTGGCCACTCGAACCGACCCGCATCGCCGAATTCTGCAAAGGCCTCGAAGAAGTGATCGTGATCGAGGAAAAACGACAGCTCGTCGAATACCAGCTGAAAGAGCAGCTCTACAACCTGCCTGATAGCGCGCGGCCGCGCATCGTCGGCAAGTTCGATTCCCATGGCGAATGGGACGTCCCGCAGTCCAATATGCTCTTGCCAACGACCGGTGAATTTACCGCCGTCATGGTCGCGCGCGTCATCGCGGATCGCATTGCACGCTTCCATACGTCTGATCGCGTCAAGGCGCGCATGGCGTTCATGGAGGCCAAGGAAGCGGCGCTCAAGAAAACGGGTCAGGTCATTCCAATTTCACGCATTCCGTATTTCTGTTCTGGTTGCCCGCACAACAGTTCAACGCGCGTTCCAGAAGGGAGTCGCGCGCTGGCCGGCATCGGTTGCCACTACATGGCGCAATGGATGCCCGATCGCAACACGGCCACGTTCAGCCATATGGGCGGCGAAGGCGCGGCATGGTGCGGACAGTTCCCGTTCAGCGAAACCAAGCATGTGTTCGCCAATCTTGGCGACGGCACGTATTTCCACTCGGGATTGCTGGCAATTCGATTTGCGGTTGCGGCCAAGGCGCCGATTACCTACAAGATTTTGTTCAATGATGCGGTAGCGATGACCGGCGGACAGGCCCACGACGGTCCGCTCACGCCGGCGATGATCAGCCGCCAGGTTGCGGCCGAAGGTGTCAACAAGATCGTGGTGGTGACTGACTATCCGGATAACTACGACGCGGTCACCGATCTTGCACCCGGGACGCCGGTCTACCATCGCGACGAGCTGGATCGGGTACAGCGCGAATTACGCGAATACCCAAGCGTATCGGTGCTGATCTATGACCAGACTTGCGCCGCGGAAAAGCGCCGTCGTCGCAAACGCGGAACGTTTCCTGATCCGAGTCAACGCATCTTCATCAACGAAGCGGTCTGTGAAGGCTGCGGTGATTGCGGCGAAGCGTCGAACTGCGTTTCCGTCGAGCCACTCGAAACCGAATTCGGGCGCAAACGCACGATCAATCAGTCCTCGTGCAATAAGGACTTCTCCTGCGTGAAGGGGTTTTGCCCAAGCTTCGTCACGGTTGAAGGCGGCCGGCCACGACGCGGCAAGGCACAGGCGGGAACCGGCGATGATTTTGCCGCCCTCGTCGATCCGGCCTTACCGGCAACCGCTGAGCCGTATGGCATCTTGGTAACCGGCATCGGTGGAACAGGTGTCGTGACCATCGGACAATTGCTTGGCGTCGCCGCCCATCTGGAAGGTAAAGGCGTCACCGTGCTCGATATGGCGGGCCTTGCCCAGAAGAATGGCGCAGTGCTCTCGCATATTCGTATTGCCGATTCGCCCGATCAATTGCACGGCGCACGCATTGGCGCCGGGCGCGCCGATGCGGTGGTGGGATGCGATATCGTCGTCGCGTGTAGCCCGGAAGCCCTGAGCAAGATGACGACGGGACGCACCCGTATCGTCGCCAACAGCGCCAATGTGCCAACCGCCGAGTTCACCCACAAACCCGATTGGCAATTCCCGCTTGATCGCATGCAATCGTCTCTCGCCGATGCAGCAGGCGCCGAGCGCTCCTGGTTTGTCGATGCAACGCGTCTGGCCACCGCATTGATGGGCGATTCGATCGCGACCAATCTGTTCATGCTGGGCTACGCATACCAAAAAGGCATGATTCCGATTTCGGCTGGCGCTATCGAGCGGGCCATCGAATTGAACGCGGTCGCAGTCGAGCAGAACAAGAAGGCATTCATGTGGGGACGACGCGCGGCCATCGATACGCCACGGGTCGAACGGTCCGCAACGCCTGCGACGGTGGTGCCGATCAGCGTTGCACCGTCCCGAACGCTCGAAGAAACCATCAATCGACGCGTCCAATTTCTCACTGCGTACCAGGATGCCAAATACGCCGATCGATACCGGGCGTTCGTTGAGCAGGTCCGTGCCGCCGAAGCGTCGAAAACACCCGGCTCGACCAAGTTGACGGAAACCGTGGCGCGCTACTTCTTCAAACTGATGGCTTACAAGGACGAGTACGAAGTCGCAAGGCTCTACACAAGCGGTGAGTTCAAACAGAAGCTGGACGCGGCGTTCGAGGGCGCCATCAAACTCAAATTTCATCTTGCCCCGCCGATTTTCAATAAGCCCGATCCGGTGACCGGTGTTGCGAAAAAATCGGCCTACGGGCCGTGGATGTTGAGCGCGTTTGGGCTCCTCGCAAAACTCAAGTTTCTGCGCGGCACCGCATTCGATGTGTTCGGCCGAAGCGAAGAACGGCGAACGGAACGAGCCTTGATCGATCGCTATGCCGCCAACATCGCGGCAGTACTCGAACGGCTGGATCGCGATAATCACGCAACCGCGGTGGAGATCGCCGCCATTCCCGAATTGATTCGCGGGTTTGGACATGTGAAGCAGCGCCACCTCGCCGCGGCGAACAAGAAAGAGGCGGAATTGCTAGCGAGCCTGCGATCACCGGCGCCCGCGACGGCGCGCGCCGCTTAGCAACCCGGGGAAACGCTGATTAAGCTATCTCGCGCAATCAGCGTGACCAAATATTTCGGGGAGTTACGAGGGGGCGAGCCCCCTTGTTCAGTTATTCCCTGGTGTTTAGCGACAAGACTGCGGGGAGATTTCGATCATCGAGACGAATTTGCCGTCGCTCCCCCGGTAGTTGTAGGTAAGCGTCATGCTGTTCTTAAGTGGCGGCGGCAAACCCTCTTTGCGGCAGATCGCACCACGCAGTAGCGATTGGATGCCGGCATTGAACGCCTCGATGTCCATGCCGGCACGGGTGCGATCGAGTAAGGTGTAGTGAAAGTTCAAATTTCGGCCCGGACCCGCGGCAATGCGGTCAAGACGCGTTTCGGAATCGACCTGCCGCGGCAATAAACGATTGAGGTCCGACGCCGTTTCGCCAATCCAGCGTTCGTCGATCTCATCAGCGGTGTGAGGCTGACCGAACACCTGCCCTGAGACGAAGACTACGATCGCCACGAGCACCATCTTGGCTGCTGAGGCGAATCGCCCGTCAGCTTGGCCGCGCTGGGTCATTGCATCGCTGAACATACGTCTCACTTTCTAAGTAATAACTGAACAAGGGGGCTCGCCCCCTCGTAACTCCCTGAATATTTGAGCACGCTGATTGCGCGGGATAGCTTAATCAGCGTTTCCCTAGACGTAATCCGGCGCAACGGTCGGGGAACCAGCGCTGATTTCCCCATGCATCGACCGTAAATGTCAACCATTCCGCAATTCCGCTCGTTCGGAGAGACTGTTGAGAAGGTCCAACACGACCGATAACATTGGCATTCCACCGCAAATCAATAATGGTTCTGACCCGCGAATCCTTGCAGAACGGCCTGATGCGAGACCTCTGGCGCTCCTCAGGTCAAGGCCATCGGGTACTCACGGACGCTGAGCTCGACACGTCGGTCGATGCGATGCTGGAAACCATCGGCCCCGGCGATCCTTGGGTGTTTGGATACGGCTCGCTGATCTGGAATCCACTCCTCAATTTCACCGAGCGCGAAACCGCAACGCTGCGTGGCTATCATCGGCGTTTCTGCCTGTGGTCTCGCACCGGTCGCGGCTCACCTGAGCGGCCCGGTCTGGTCCTGGGTTTGGATCGCGGCGGCTGCTGTCGCGGTGTCGCCTTTCGTATCGAACGATCAATCGTCCGTGAAGAGTTGCGTTTGCTCTGGCGTCGCGAGATGCTTGCCGCCGCCTATACGCCGCGTTGGATCACGGTTCGTGTCGGCGCGGAAGACGTCAAAGCCGTCGCTTTCATCATCAATCGCAAACATCAGAACTACGCGGGGCGCTTGACGATCGATCAAACGGTGCAAGCGCTTGCCACCGGCGTTGGCGGACTTGGTTCGTCGCGCGAGTATCTCCTTCACACCATCGATGGGTTACGTCAACATGGTGTCGACGATCCCCATCTGATTCATCTTCGCGAACGCGTGCTCGGGCATGCGGTCGCGCCACAAGCAGACCCCGCCGACCAGTGCTTATAACGCGCCGCGGCGCAACGCCGTTACGCTAGGACGGTTTTCGCGTCGCCCGCAGCGGCTGCACAGCACGCGCTTGATGCTATCCTTTGCCGGCGTACTGCGAGTGCGCCCTCCCCTTGCAACAAGCAACCATAGAGTACCGTCATGGCGCATCACCACGGCGCAGGCCCGATCGATATTCACGCCCATTTCTATCCCGAGTCCTATTTGCGAATCATTCGCGACGAAGGCGGGCCACTTGGCGCGGAAACCAAAATGGTCGAGGGCAAAGGCCCCATCTTGAAAATTGGGGACATCGTCACGCAGCCCCTCGAACGCCGCTTCATTGATCTCGATGCGCGCATCGAAGCGATGGACCGCCAGGGCGTCAAAGCGCATGTCTTGTCGTTATCGCTGCCGATGGTCGAATGGGCGGACCGCGCCGTAGGGCACAAACTGTCGGTGACCGTCAACGATTCGCTCGCCGAGGCAAACAGCCGACAACCGGATCGGCTCTTTGGTCTGTGCACACTGCCATGGCATGCGCCCGATCTTGCCGTGAAAGAGCTTGATCGAGCCGTGCAGCTGCCGGGCATTCGCGGCGTTTACTGCGCGACGAAAGTTCGCGATCTGGAGTTGTCCGACCCCTCGCTCACGCCGATCTTTGAGCGGATCGAAGCGCTTGGCCTGCCGCTCTTCTTGCATCCTGTGGGGGTGATTGGGCATGCGCGATTAGAGAAATTTTATCTGCACAATCTGCTTGGCAATCCGTTCGAGACGGCCATTGCGGCGGCGCATTTGATTTTTGGCGGCGTGCTCGATCGCTTCCCAACGCTCACCGTTTGCCTGCCGCATGCCGGCGGCGCATTTCCTTATTTGGTGTGGCGTTTGCAACGCGGTTACGACGTCAGAGGGGATTTGAAGAGTGCCAAGCACGGCCCGAAAGACTATCTGCGCCGCTTCTACTACGACACCGTGGGCTATGCGCAGGAATCACACGAGTATCTGGTCAAGCTCGTCGGGGCAGATCGGGTGATGATGGGCAGCGATTTTTGCTTCCCGATCGCCTATGAGCGACCGGTTGAGATCGTCACCGACCATCCGAGCTGGGCCGCTGACCAGAAAAGCATGATTCTCGAGGGCAACGCGCGGCGCCTCTTGAAGATCTGAGTCAACGCGCCCGCATCAATTGCAAACGAGCGTTACGCCGCACGCTTCAGGCTTCGTTCGAGATCGGATAAGGCGCGCGCGATTCGATCAATTGCGTAATCCATTTCAGCGCGCGTAATGGTCAAGGGCGGTGCGAAGCGAATGACCGTACCGTGCGTGTCCTTGCTCAAGATGCCAAAACGCTGTAGCACTTCGCAGACCGCACGCGCCGTGGTGAACTTTGGGTTGATCTCCACGCCAATGAGCAGCCCCTGCCCTCGTATGTCTGCAATCAGGGGGCTGCGGATTTCTCGCAAGCGGTCGCGGAAATAGTGACCGTCCGGTTTGGCTTTATTCGGAATGTCGTCCCGCTCAAGAATATCCAGGGTCGCCAGTGCGACCGCTGCGGCGAGTGGGTTGCCACCAAACGTACTGCCATGATCCCCTGGCCGGAACACCGACATCACGGCGCGTGACGCAATAAACGCGGAGACCGGCAGCAATCCACCGCCAAGTGCCTTGCCAAGGATGAGTCCGTCCGGTTTGACGCTCTCATGGTCGACTGCGAACATTGCACCCGTGCGGCCCAGCCCGGTTTGGACTTCGTCGCAGATGAGCAGCACGTTGTGACGTCGGCAAATTTCGGCGCAGCGCGCCAGGTAGCCGGCCGGTGGCACGCAGATGCCGCCCTCGCCTTGAATCGGCTCGACGAGAAAGGCGGCCGTGCGCGGCGTGATCGCGCGTTCGAGCGCCTCGGCACTGCCAAACGGGATTTGCTTGAAGCCGGTTGGGAACGGGCCGAATTCGGACCGATACTGCGTTTCGGAGGACATCGCGACAATCGCAATCGAACGTCCATGAAAATTGCCTTCACAGGAAATGATTTCCGCCTGTTCGGCCGGAATTTTCTTGACCTGATAGCCCCATTTCCGCGCAGCTTTGAGGGCCGCTTCAACGGCCTCCAGTCCGGTATTGGTCGGAATAACCTGATCAAGCCCAGTTAGCATTGAGAGCCGCTTGAGGAGTTGCGGCAGCTTGTCATTGCGATAAGCGCGTGAGGTCAGTGCGAGTGTTTTGGCCTGGGCAACCAATGCCTGGACGATCTCGGGGTTGGAGTGGCCTAGCGATACCGCCGAATATCCACCCAACATATCGAGATAGCGAGTGTGGTTTTCGTCCCAAAGATGAACGCCTGCGCCGCGTACCAACACCATTGGAAATGGCGCGTAGATGGGCGCTGCATAGGTGTCTTCAACTTCAGCTGCTGAGAATTCCGCTTGGGGAGATCGAACACCGATCGCACTTTCCACGATATCGATAATCAATGCCGCGGTGCGGCCGTGCTCGTCACGATGCGGGTTAAACTCGGCGATTTCGAGCGCGAGCGGCCGCGACCGCGTCGTAAGCGCGCGAATGCCGTCGATCAATTCGTCCGCAGCGATGCCACCGGGTTCGGGCGATCCGGTGCCGGGTGCGTCGGTCGGATCGATCACATCGACGTCGAGAGTGATCCCATAGCCCGACGTCGTACGCGTCACGATCGCGTGGGCCTCTTCAAGAACGGCACGCAGCCCGCGCTTCTCCACATCGGTCATGGTGTAGACGCGCACGCCTAGCCGCGCCAGGCGCCATTGCTCGGCCGGCTCGAAACTACGAGCACCAATCAGACAGACATTTTCGGGCAGTAATCGGCCACGCGAATCTTGCATCGGTGCCAACTCTTGCGGACCGTCGCCTAATAGGCATGCGAGCGGCATGCCGTGGACCGCACCGCTTTCGGAATCAGCCGGCGTATGGCTATCCATGTGTGCGTCGATCCAAATCAGACCGATCGGTGCCCGACTGGTGTGGGCCAGCGCGATCCCGCTCCATGTCCCGATCGCGCAAGAATGGTCACCGCCCAGGACGACCGGAAAATCACCGGCCTTGGCATGTTTGTAGACTTGACTTGCCAAATGGGCATTGAAATCACGGATGGTTGCGAGCGCATCGCGTCGGGGTACGGTTTGCGGCGCGATCGTGGTTGCCCACTCGACCCCAACGCCTGCAGCGCGAAGCCGTTCCGTCAGGTTGGATTCGGCAAGGACTCGCGGTCCATCGGCACAACCGGGGTCCTTCGCGCCGAGCCCGCTCGCCGCACCGATCAGTGCAACGCGCAGCGGGCGATCTGCTTCGACGACGGCCAATTCGCTCATAGGGATGATTCCTTCGAAGACTTTGTTGCGTCAAACGCGTACAGCAACTCTAGACCTGCAAAGGGGCGACACGTTCGGCCATAGTTCAGCTCGACTCGCGGATGCCAGGAGACCTCGTGCCGAATGTCACGGGCCGGCTTGGAGTCCTACATTCAAACGACGCGGTCGCAATCAGAGGTGTAGTAAGGGGGTTCGCTTAGCGCGTGCGGCGCCAGGGCCAAATGCCACGACGGGTCCGATCGGGACCGCTTTCCCCGATGGCGGAAACTTCGAACGACATCAAGCGAATGGCGCGCTCGATCTCGGACGCCTCTTCGGTTGTGGCAAGCTTTTCACCGCGGAGAAATTTATCCAGCGCTTGATTGTTCGAACCTTCAACCATGATCGCCCCCATTTGCCTTGGTTTCGCGGATTAATTCGATCAGAAGCCGATTTCGTCGCCCTACCAGTCATGTATTCCGGTGATGTTCCAACTGGCGTGAAGTACGACAAGGCGAGTGGCTACATTCGATTAGTCGCGCTTATGAGCGATTTTCGCCTGCGCGATGTCGTGTCGACAGAGGGCGATGGTTCCTTGCGTGCCCCAATCAACTCGGCGTGGACATCGTTTGCACCGGTGGCGGTTACGCCGGATGAATTTGGCGATGACTGGGATTCGCGAAAACTCAAGCTGCCCCTCATGATCCAGGTGAACGGAAATCGCTTAGGCCGACTCAACTGCGGGACCGATATGGCCAACAATTTTCCGCGGCTGATTGCGCATGCGGCCCGCACACACTCACTTGGCGCCGGAACGATCATCGGATCAGGAACAATTTCGAACAAGGATCCATCGACCGGTTTTGCGTGCATCGCCGAACAGCGGGCAATTGAAGCTGCGGAAAAAGGTCAACCTGCCACCCCCTATTTGCGAGCGGGGGACCGCGTACGCTTGGATGTGACTGACGCGTCAGGACAGTCTGTTTTCGGTGCGATCGATCAGGTCATTGCGATTGGCGATGACCGTCGCAATAACGATGCTCCTCAACCATGACAACCGGATAATCCTGTTGTATGCGAAATGAATTGAACTATTTTCGGAGCGTTTGAAATGACTACCCTGGCTGTCATCGGACTTGGCTACGTCGGATTGCC
>CAMDRJ010000155.1 GCA_945906755.1 Klebsiella pneumoniae
GCACCCAACTTCGATGCAAAACACCCAGTCAACCCACCACAGATCCCTTCAATTCCTTCTACAGTGCAAGCACCTTCGCTCACCAAGCAAACCTCCCGCCCAGCAAAACCCAGCACTCACACCTATCGGTTGTTTAGTTGTTAAAGAACAAGCCTGCCTTTCAGACATCGCACATTCAACATGCGGGAAAGGCCAAGCGAAGCCCACGATTATAGCTGGCCATTTGAAGCCGTCAATACACTTTATGAAAGAAAATTATGGCCGACGATGATTACCCGTGATTGCGGGGCATCATGGTCATCAGATCGCGGATCGGCGCATCCGGCCCCTCCACGCCCCGAACTTAGCGCTCAACCGAAGCTCAACCCAACTCGATTGACCTAAAGCGATTAATTGCGTCGCGGGTCTCGCTCGCTACTTTTCGAGCCGCCGCAGCGAAGTCCTGGCCCGGTGCTGCATACAAAATCGCCCGAGACGAATTGATGATCAGCCCCGCCCCGGACGACGTCTTGCCAGCCGCCACCGTCGCCTCGATATCACCGCCTTGCGCACCGATGCCCGGCACCAAGAGCGGCATATCACGCACGATCGAACGAACGCGCGCAAGTTCCTGGGGGAATGTTGCGCCGACCACCAAGGCGCAATTTCCTCTGCTATTCCAATGCGTTGCGACCAGGTCGGCGACCACTTCATACAGCTTACGCCCGCCTACATCGAGGAATTGCAGGTCGCTGCCACCGGCATTGGAGGTACGGCATAGCAAGATGACGCCCTTTGTTCCGTCTGCATAGTCGATGAACGGGGCGACCGAATCCTTACCCATGTACGGGCTAAGCGTGACAGCGTCGGCCCGGTAACGCTCGAATGCCTCGCGCGCATAGAGTTCCGCAGTACTACCAATGTCGCCACGCTTGCCATCGAGGATCACTGGGATGCCTGGATGCTTCACATGAATATGATCGATGAGGGCTTCGAGCTGATCATCGGCGCGGGCCGCAGCGAAGTAGGCAATCTGCGGCTTGAATGCACAGACGAGATCGGCGGTTGCATCCACGATGGCCGCGCAGAAATCGAAGATCGCGCGTGGTCGATGATGCAAATGAGGTGGTAGCCGCGCCAAATCCGGATCGAGACCGACACAGAGCATGGAATCGGCGTCGCGCCAACGACGTTCGAGAAGCTGGGTGAAAGGGATGTTCACGATGGCGCGTACTCAACCAGTTCCGTATTCAAGAAAACCATCCGCGATCAACCTCGCAAGAAATCAAAATCGCAGCCGTCAGTCGCCTGCAGAACATGATCCATATAAAGCTGTGCATAGCCGCGCGCTGGCCGCGCAACCGGTGCGCGCCACGCTGCCTTGCGACGGGCCAATTCATTGTCGTCGACCAAGAGATCGACACGGCGATTCTTGACCGATAGCCGAATGCGATCGCCATTACGAACCATGGCGAGCGGCCCGCCAACCGCTGATTCCGGTGTGATGTGCAGCACGATGGTGCCGTAGGCAGTGCCGCTCATGCGGGCATCGGACATGCGCACCATGTCTTTGACGCCGGCGCGCGCAAGCTTCAGCGGAATCGGCAGGTAACCGGCCTCCGGCATTCCGGTGCCGCTCTTGGGCCCAGCGTTCTGCATGATCATGAAATCATCGGGCGTCACATCAAGATCTGGGGAGTCGATGCGAGCCGCGAGATCTTCGAGTGAAGTGAAGACGACCGCACGCCCTTCTTTCTCGAATAGCGTCGGGTCCGCAGCCGACCGTTTAAGGATCGCCCCACCCGGCGCCAGTGAGCCAAACAGGCCGACCAAGCCGCCTTCGGACTGATAGGGCTCGGCGAGTGGACGAACGATATTGCGATCTACCCACGGAATCTCACGGGACAAACGCTCGCCAATCGTTTCACCGGCCACCGTCATGCATTCAAGATTAAGCAGCGGCTTCAATTCCCGCAGGACCGCACCGATCCCTCCCGCCGCATGGAGGTCTGACATGTAATGGAGCCCGGTCGGTTTCAGATCAACGATGACAGGCGTGGTATCGGACAATCGATTGAGCTGCTCCAACGTGATCTTGATGCCGCACCGGCCCGCAATGGCAGTGAGATGAATGATTGCATTGGTTGAGCCGCCAATCGCAAGCAGCACGCGAAGCGCGTTCTCGACCGACTTCTCGGTAATGATTTGGCTTGGGCGGATGGGATTGCGCGCAAGCGCCACGGCACGCCGCCCCGAGGCCTCGCCCGCGCGCAATCGATCGGCGTGAACCGCCGGAATCGCGGCCGTTCCAGGCAAACACATGCCAAGCGCTTCCGCAATCGATGCCATCGTGCTCGCCGTTCCCATCACTGCACACGTTCCTGCGGTGGTGGCAAGATTCGCTTCGATTTCATGGATTTGCTCGCCCGACACTTTGCCGGCTCGAAACTGCCCCCAAAACCGGCGGCAATCGGTGCAGGCGCCAAGGCGTTCGCCGCGGAACGAACTTGGCATCATTGGCCCGGCCAGCAGTTGAATCGCAGGAACATCCGCGGACGCCGCACCCATTAATTGCGCAGGCACCGTCTTATCGCAACCACCGACCATCACGACGGCATCCATCGGTTGGGCGCGCACCATCTCCTCGGTATCCATTGCCATCAGGTTACGAAACATCAAGCTGGTGGGGTGCTGAAAGACCTCGCCAAGAGAAATGGTTGGAAACGCCATCGGCAAACCACCGGCTGCCAACACGCCACGCTTCACTGCGTCGATCAACTCCGGGAAATGGCGATGACAGTTGTTAAGGTCTGAGCCCGTATCAATGATGCCCACGATCGGTTGCGCGAGCAGCTCGCGCGAGTACCCCATCGACTGCATAAAGGAGCGCCGCAGATAAAGAGAGAAATCGGCATCCCCATAATGGGTGAGACCTCTTGCCAGTCCGAGTGAATCGTCTGTTGCATCCTTACCGTCGGTTGCCATCACTTCCTCGTTTTCGCGCGTTGAACGCATGTTGCATCGCGAGCGTGCCGGGACGGCGCATCCCGACACCCGGGCCCATCGACCGCTCAGTGTAGCCGCCCATACCCAAACACACCGATCAACAGGCGCGCAATGCCATAGCCCACCCAGATAAGCACCCGCTCGCGCAGCGGCCGTCGCCGCCACTGTTGCTTTCCCACCGAGGCCGCACCCTGGTTCATATGTTCAGCGAGGCTTAGCCTAAGCCCATCTGCGAAGCGAGCATCATCAACAACGACATTGGCTTCGCGGGCGAGGAGCAGACTGAACGGATCGATATTGGACGACCCAATCGTGGCCCAACGGCCATCGATCACAGCCACTTTCGCATGGAGAAAGCTAGCGTGGTATTCGAAAATTTCCACGCCGGCTTCCAGTAGCGATCCATACAGGGCACGGGTCGCATAGTGCAGCAACACGTATTCCACGCGGCCTTGCAGCAACAGCACCACCCGCACCCCGCGAGCCGCGGCGGCGACCAGCGCACGCCGGAATCGGCGTCCCGGAAAAAAGTACGCACATGCAATGAAAATTTCATTCTTTGCGGATTCGATCGCCTCGAGATAGGCATCTTCGATATCGGAGCGATGGAGAATGTTGTCGCGGACCAAGAACGCACCCCGCTGGCCACCCTTGGGGGTATCGTCTGGCATCGTTCGAATCGGCACATCGAAACGCTGATTAAATGTTGTCCAGGCAACCAGCGACCACAGGGCGTGCGCCTGGTCGAGCACTGCCTCAACCAGCGGTCCTTCGACGCGCGCCACGTAGTCGTAGCGCGGCGGCTTATGCCCGGGCGTGTTCATATCATCGATGATATTGATGCCGCCCACGAAAGCCACGCGCCCGTCGATGACGGCAACTTTGCGATGCATGCGACGCAGTCGATTGCTGCTGAGACTCAACCACTGTACTTCTGGACGAAAGTGCAGCACCTGGATGCCATCCCTCGCCATGTTCGCACCCAGTTGTTGCAGATAGCGTGCGGCGCCTCGCGCGTCAATCAGTACGTGCACCCAAACGCCGCGGCGAACCGCACGGGCCAATGCGCTTGCAATGCGCCGCCCCACATCGTCGTCGGCAACGATGTAGACCTGCAGGAAAATTTGCCGCGACGCTTTATCGATCTCGGCTTCGAGCGAAGGAAAATATTCTGTGCCGCTATCGAGCAGGGCAAATTGATTACCCTCGACGAATGCAGTCATCCGATGTTCAGGCGCGCCGAGAGCAGCGCGTGATCGGAGATTTTCGACCAAGGATGCCCGTGATGCACCTCCGCATGAAAGATTGAAAACCCGCGTACGTAGATGCGATCAAGCCGCAATATCGGCAATACGGCCGGGAAGCTGCGCGCCGAGCGCCCGCGGCGATCGCGGAACGCTTCCTTCAGCCCAAGCTCAGACGCCAAGCGCTGCCCGGCGCGGTCACGCCAGTCGTTGAAATCACCGGCGACGACCAACGGCGCATTGCGCGGCACCATCTCATTTAATCGTTCAATCATCGCCGCAAGCTGGCGGCTGCGACCGCGTTCGTTCAAGGCCAGATGAACGCAGACGGCATGGATCGTCTGCGCGGAACCCGGCACGGTGATCTCACAATGCAAGAGGCCCCGGTGCTCGAACGGATGCGCGGAGATGTCTTGATTTTCCGCGCTCGTGATCGGGTAGCGTGACAGGATCGCGTTGCCATGATGGCCATGGTCGTACACCGCATTGCGTCCGTACGCAAAATCCCCCCACACCGCCTGCGCCAGAAATTCGTACTGGGGTTCATCCGGCCAATCGATATGCCGACGGGCATGGACATCGTGCCCGCCAAGCACCTCCTGTAGAAACACCACATCGGCCCCCACGCCTCGCAATCGATCACGAAGCTCGTGAATCACCATGCGCGCATTGAAATGCGAGAAGCCTTTGTGGATATTGTAGGTTGCGACGTGAAGATCCATTACCGAGTGGATTAGAGACAACATGCTGGCATCGGAGAATGCGCTTCACGCATCCGGAAAGCAGCGCAAACTTTCTGCATGCCGCAGCATCGATTGTATTGCAGGGCGAGCATACGCACGACACGACGCGACCTATCGTGGTGCAGAGATTCTCATAAATCGCGAAAACACCCACCTGTTGCCTCGCGTGCGACAAGGCAACAGGGATGTCGGCCAACGGGTTTGCGTTACCAGGATCGTTCGGTCGAATACCTCAGGCCCGATACCACAAGACCACTTTAGAGCCTATTCAAAATCCGGATTGCTACGCGCAAATGCCCAACGCGATCTTGACGGACGCTCGGGACGCAGCGCTATTGCGCGGTCGAGAGTTGACGTTCCAATCCGGCGATGCGGTCTTTGAGGAGCAGTTTTTTCTTCTTGAGCCGAAGGAGCTCCTCGTCTGCGTAGACGTTCGATGCCGCCATCCTGGCAATCGCAGCGTCCAAATCGTGATGCTCTACCGCGAGCGAATGAATGCGTGTCCGTAGCGATTCCACTTCCGACTCAACCATTAAGGCCTCCTCAAGAAATTCGTGGTTCACAAGACGATGTGCGGCTTGCCCACCGCAGGATAAAACATACTCCTTCTATTGGGGGAAGTGGGACTTTGTCAGGACAGAATATCCGGCAGCTCGCTGATCGAGCGATCTTGTGCAATCAGCATGAGGCCTGCCATTACCCAATTGATCGCCGCAGGGCTCAATTCCCACTAGATGGAGGTGAATTCCGGTAGTCGCAAAATGGCGTCGCGGTTGGACCATGAGAAGCATTTTTCGGCCGCCTCGCGCCACGGTAACCAAAGCTGGTTGGAGTGTTCATCCGGGGAAAGGCGCGCGATTACACGATCTGCAACCGCCAGGCCAAATACGCGCTCGCGATTGTGCGTCACGCCTGGGGCAAAGCGCGACCGCCATTTATTGTAGATCTCGAAGACGTTCTCGATTTGCCAATCGATGAGACGGTTGCGACTCGCATCGATCCCGGTTTCTTCCATCACTTCGCGGATCGCCGTGTCACGAAGCATCTCGTCTTCGCTGTCAACGCTGCCCGTCACGGACTGCCAGTAACCGGGCCAGCGCGCGCGCTCGATCAACAAGACCTCGAGCGCCTCAGTATGGATCACGACCAGGACCGATCGAGGAATCTTGTAACGGGTAGTCATGATCCAGTGTTAGCGTCGATCGGCCTTCTTCTGAACGAGACGCGCTACGCTGACGCCGGCGGAAATTTCGGCAATCCCGAATCCCAGCCTTGTGCGCCGTGAATGAACGCCCAGAATGGCTTGCCCTTTGCTTGCCAGGCATCGGCTGTCGCGCGCAAGACCTCGACTGCCGCCTCGAAATCGTGTTTATGACCGGCGCCGAAATGCTTCGATTTCTCGAAGATCAGAACGAAGCCTTTCGCATCGATCCATGAGAGATCGCAGAGGCAATCATTGAGTGCGTCCCAGTTCTTGCCAAAGTGCGCAGGAAACTTGAGGCCCTTGGCAATGTGATCGAGGAATTCCATCTTGTCATGGGCATGACCGATGTCCATCCGGATCACGGCCAGTCCCGCGGTTTTGGCTTCGCGCTCCGCTTCATACGGTTCGCTCGCGAGATGAAACACCCCGCATTGTTTCGAATTACCCAGTGCTACGGACATCGATTCCATCGTGCGCCCCTCATTCTCGAATGCGTTTAAAACTCTTGTAGTGATCCGCAGTGTAGAACAACTCACCGTCTTTGCCGGCCACGATGCGCCGCGCGCCGCGATTGCGCGCCCCGGGCGTTGGCACCGTATATTCGCGGTAGTGTCCCCTCGCCTTGATCGGCAAGAGCTTCTCAAAATTGCCGAATGTGACACCGTCCCGCTCATACGGGAATGGCCCGCCCTTTTTGATGAGGCTAAGGGTGTGCCGACCTTCCGCGGGCAAATCCGCCGCCGCAATCTCGGGCAAGCGTGGCGTATCGTCGCGACCGAATGACGCCGATGCACCGCCAAACGCGGTAACGAGCGCGATGAGCAGCGCAGCGAAATATCGCAGCAGATTCATTGGCGATCAATAGGCGAAACCGCGCGCGTGCGAGTCACCATCCGCGCTCGATCAGGCCTTGGCCGGCTCGCGCAGGCGGATATGCAATTCGCGCAGTTGCTTCTCATCGACGCTACTTGGCGCCGCAGTCAATAGGCACTGGGCACGTTGCGTTTTCGGAAACGCAATGACGTCCCGGATCGAATCGGCGCCCGCCATCATCGTAACAATTCGGTCCAAACCAAACGCGATGCCACCATGCGGTGGCGCACCATACTTCAGCGCATCGAGCAGGAAGCCGAATTTGATTCTCGCCTCCTCTTCACCGATGCCCAGCGCATCGAACACTTTCGATTGGGTATCGGCGCGGTGAATACGAACCGAGCCCCCGCCGATCTCCCAACCATTCAAGATCATGTCGTAGGCCTTGGCAATCGCTTTGCCTGGATCGGTCGAAAGGTAATCGTCGTGACCATCTTTGGGCGCGGTAAACGGATGGTGCATCGCCGCCCAACGCTTGGCTTCTTCGTCGTATTCGAACATCGGGAAATCGATCACCCACGCCGGGCGCCAACCTTTTTCCACAAACCCCTTTTCATGTCCGATCTTCACGCGCAGGGCACCCAGACTGTCATTGACTACTTTGGCCTTGTCGGCCGTGAAGAACATCAGATCACCATCTTTGGCGCCGGAGCGCTCGACGATCGCCGCGAGCGCCGCATCAGAGAGGTTCTTGACGATCGGCGACTGCATGCCATCGCGGCCTTTGGCGATCTCGTTGAACTTGATATAGGCAAGACCCTTGGCCCCATAGATTCCGACGAATTGACCATAGCCATCAATCTCACCACGCGTGAGATCACCGCCGCGTGGAATCAACAGGCCTGCCACGCGTCCGCCGATCGCATTGGCCGCCGCCGCGAACACCTTGAAATCGACCGTACGCATGACATCGGTGAGTTCGGTAAATTTGAGCGGCACGCGCAGGTCGGGCTTATCCGACCCATAGTCACGCATCACATCGGCGTACGTGTAGATGGGGAACGGACTGCCCAAATCGACCTTCAGTACCTCGCGAAACACGGTGTGAATCATCTCTTCCATGAGGCCGCGAATCTCGTGCTCGCTGAGGAACGATGTTTCGACGTCGATCTGCGTGAATTCCGGTTGCCGGTCGGCGCGCAGGTCTTCATCGCGAAAACACTTGGTGATCTGATAGTAGCGATCGAACCCGGCCATCATCAGCATTTGCTTGAACAGTTGCGGCGATTGCGGCAGGGCGAAGAATTGCCCTGAGTGAACCCTGGAGGGCACCAGATAGTCGCGCGCGCCCTCGGGCGTGGATTTCGTGAGCATCGGTGTTTCAATGTCGATGAAACCCCGCGCATCCATGAACTTGCGCACCGCCATCGAGGTCCGGTAGCGCAGACGAAGATTTGCCTGCATCGCCGGCCGGCGCAGGTCGAGCACGCGATGGGTGAGCCGCGTGTTCTCGTTCAAATCTTCATCGTCGATTTGAAACGGAATCGGTACGGACGGATTCAGGATCTCCAGCGATTTGCATGCGATCTCGATCTCACCGGTGGCAAGCTTCGGATTGATGAGATCGGGCGCACGCTTGACGACGCGCCCTTCGACTTTCAGTACAAATTCACTTCGCACGCGCTCAGCCAGCGCAAACATCTCGCGATAATCAGGGTCGCAGACAATCTGCACCAAGCCTTCACGATCACGTAGATCGATGAAGATGACCCCGCCGTGATCGCGCCGACGATGCGCCCACCCATACAACGTGACCGTTTGTTCAAGGTGCAGGGCAGTAACCTGACCGCAATAGTGGGTGCGCATGGTGGGCTATTCGAAAAAGAGGCGTGGAATTCTAGCGTGGGGCATCGTTGCCCACGAAAGGGCTACGAACCATTGTCACGGCTGCTTGGTACCAATCTCGGGTGCAACAACACCCATCGATATCACATACTTCAGTGCTTCATCGACGCTCATGTTGAGTTCGACGACATCGGTACGCTGCATCATGAGAAAAAAGCCCGATGTCGGATTCGGCGTCGTTGGCACATAGACGCTCACATAGTCGCCAACGAGATGATTGGCCGCATCGCCGCCTGGTTGTCCGGTCAGAAACGCGATGGTCCAACTGCCGGCATGTGGATAAGGCACCAGCACCGCCTTGCGAAAGGCCTGCCCGTTTGGCGCAAGAAGCGTGTCGCTCACTTGCTTCACGCCGCTATAGACCGTCTTTACGACAGGAATTCGGGAGACCACGCGGTCCCAGAAACCGAGCAGATGGCGGCCGAAAAAATTCGAGGCGGCGAAACCCGTCAGCAGCAGTCCGATCAGCGTCACGATCACACCAAAACCGGGGATTTCATGGCCCGCCCATGATGGCATCCAGCCCGTTGGCACCCAAGCGCGTAACCACCCGTCCATGGTCTGGACGATCGCCGTCAGCACCCAGATCGTGATGACCACCGGCACCCAAACCAGAAGACCTGCGATCAGATGCTTTTTAAACAAGCGCGTATCCGCCTCGAGTTGACGCGCGGCAACGCCCCGCCAGTCGATGAACGTTGATCAGCAGCAGTGCCATTACGGTGTTGACGTGTCGCCAGATGAAGGAGCGCTGGTCGGGCTGCTGGTGCTGCTCGTGCTGCTCGTGCTGCTGTCGGCTTTCGTGGTGGTCGCTAGTTTCTCGGATTTGTCGGTCTTCTCCGACTTGTCGGTCGAATCGCTTGATTTGTCCTTCCCGGAATCGGTTTTCGCGTCCGGTTTTGCCGCGCCGCCGTTATTGCGAAAATCGGTGACGTACCAACCCGAACCTTTCAATTGAAAGCCGGCCGCAGTCAGCATTTTCGAAAATGTTTCTTTGCCGCATTCCGGGCAAGTCGTCAGTGCGGGATCGGAAATCTTCCGCAAAAACTCTTTTTGGCAACCGCATGATGCGCAGCGGTATTCGTAAATGGGCATGCAGTCCTCCAAAGCGAAGCCCGCGATTGTACTTGAAGCACCCGCCCGCCTTGCAGGTTGATCCACAACTGGATGAAAGACGGATCGACTTCAGGGCAGCAGCAATTTCGCCAAGATGAGGTCCAACCCGTATTGAATCGCCCGCCGCTTGCGGTCTGGATATCGAACACAGCGATGATTGCCGCGACTGCTCAGACGGGGTTCGCAGCCGATCTACGCGCGCACACCCCGTTCATTGCACCGGCCCCACCCTCCATCCGGCAAGGTTGGCTGGGACACACATTAACGTTAGGATTTTCAGCGGGTTACGGTTGGTTCTCCCGAGTTTCCGTGGAACTCTTCAGGTTGGGGCGCTTTATCAGGCGGGGCGTTGATGGCCGTGGCGCGCCCCGCCTCTTTTTTGCGCAAGCGACGCAACGACAGACCGCCGCATCAGTCATCGATCAGCCATTCAGTCCCCCTGCCGACCATTTGGCATTTTTGCGAACGCGAGTAGCGGTACCGTGTCTTAACTGAACATAGCGCGGAGTATCCTATGCGAAGTTACATTCACTTCAATCTCTCGCCGTCCACCATGCAACGTCAGTCGCATATCCACTCCATCGTCGGCACTCCCAGGTCGCAGCGGCATCGGTCGGCCGCGGGGCTTCACGCTGATTGAAATCATGGTCGTAGTGATCATCTTGGGCCTACTTGCGGCCGTCATAATTCCGAACCTGATTAGCAATGAAACTCCGCCACCGTCCGCAGGCGCGAATCG
>CAMDRJ010000156.1 GCA_945906755.1 Klebsiella pneumoniae
GCCGCTCGCGCGCTTGCATCGGGCGCTCTCGCAATTCATGCTCGATGTGCATACCGCGGAGCATGGTTATACCGAGACCTATGTGCCCTATATGGTCAACCGGCAATCGATGTTTGGGACCGGGCAGCTGCCAAAATTCGAGGAAGATCTGTTTGCGGTGCCGCGTGGCGATGGCGAGAAGTTCTATCTGATTCCCACCGCTGAAGTACCGGTGACCAATCTGGTGCGCGACACCATCGTGCCGCTCGAGAAATTGCCGCTTAAATACGTCTGCCATTCGCCTTGCTTTCGCAGCGAGGCGGGCACCTATGGCCGTGATACGCGCGGCATGATTCGCCAGCATCAATTCGACAAGGTCGAGTTGGTCCAGATCACGCATCCGGCGCGCTCCTACGAGGACCTCGAAACCTTGACCGGCCATGCGGAAGTGATCCTCAATCGGCTTCACCTGCCGTATCGCGTCGTCGCGCTTTGCACCGGTGACATGGGATTTTCGTCGGCGAAGACCTATGACATCGAGGTGTGGCTGCCAGGGCAGGATGCTTATCGCGAAATTTCGTCTTGTTCGAATTTCGAGGCCTTCCAGGCGCGGCGCATGCAAGCGCGTTTTCGCAACGACAAGGGACGCCCGGAACTCGTGCACACGCTGAATGGTTCGGCGCTCGCGGTCGGGCGAACGCTGATTGCGGTGGTCGAGAATTATCAGGAGGCCGACGGGTCGATCACGGTGCCCGATGCCTTGCTTCCCTACATGGGTGGTCTGACAGTCATTCGCCTGCCCGGCTGATTATTCGGGTTGGGGCCGCCTAGTGACTGCCGTGCCGCCGCGATTCACCACCCTGAGTCAGTTGATAAGGGAATCGGCGCGACCGTTTCTCGATCGTGAAGCGCTGGTCTGCGGTACGCGCCGGCTCACTTATCGTGAGTATCTCGGGCAAGTCGCGGTAGTTGCCCACTACCTCGCGCAGTTCGGTGTCAAGGGCGAGCGCGTGGCGATTCTGTTGCCCAATAGCATCGAAGTCTGCGTTGCAATCTTCGGTGCGCATGCCGCGGGAGCCGTGGTGGTTCCGCTCAATCCGCTCTACACCGAGCGCGAACTTGCAGAAATTCTGGAAGATGCTGCGCCACGCATGATTCTTTTTGATGCGAGGCGGCAGGACGAAGTCGAACGGATCGCGCCCAAACTGCGTGGCAGTCAATTGGCGGCGATCGATCTCCTGGCCGGATCATGGGTTGACTCGTTACTACCCTGCGAACTGGGCCCTGATGTAGAACACAGCGCTGACGATCTCGCCTTCATTCAGTACACCGGCGGCACCACCGGACGCTCAAAAGGCGTGATGCTGACCCACCTGGCGATCTGTTCCAACGTCGATCAGCGTGAAGCCTTGTTACCGACGCTGAATGGCGCTCCGGATGGCGAGCGGATTCTCTGTCCGATGCCGATTTTCCATGCGTATGGGCTCACCATGGGCCTCTATTTAAGCGCCCACTGCGCGGGCACGCTGGTCATCATGCCGCGCTATCGACCGAGTGAGTTGCTCTCGCTTATCGAGCGCGAACGGATCACGATTTTTCCTGGGAGTCCGACCCTCTTCACCGGCCTCATGGCCGATCCGCAGTTCGCTACGACCGATTGGCGCGGGGTGCACACCTGTTATTCCGGATCGGCGCCGCTGCCCGAAGAGACACTCCGCCGGTGGGAAGCGGCGACCGGTGCGCCGATCTATGAAGGATATGGGCAGACCGAGGCCGGGTCGATTCTCACCTACAACGCGGTCGGTGGGATTCGCAAACCTGGCACGGTTGGCATCGCCGCCGCCGACACGGAGATCGAAATCGTTGATCTGGATAAAGGGACACAGCGTTTGGCGATTGGGGAGCCGGGTGAAATTCGCGCGCGCGGTCCGCAACTGATGCAAGGTTATTGGCGGCGTTCGGATGAAACAGCGCAGGCCTTGCGTGACGGCTGGCTTTATACGGGTGATATCGGGTCGCTCGATGCCGAGGGCTTTCTCACCATTCTCGATCGCAAGAAAGACATGGTGATCGTGGGCGGCTACAACGTGTATCCACGCGAAGTGGACGAGGTGCTATGCATGCATCCGTCAATTGCCGATGCAGCAACCGTCGGGACACCGGATGCCTATCGTGGTGAGCGCTTGTGCGCATTCGTCATCGTGCGTGCCGGTGCGAGCGCGACCCAAGACGAGCTCATTGCCCACTGCGCGAAGAATCTCGCGCGCTACAAGCTGCCGTCATCGATCATGATCGTGCCCGCGCTACCCAAGACAACCGTCGGCAAGACCGATAAACGCGCATTGCGCGAAGAGGCTTTGAAGATCCAGGGCAGCGCAATTTAACGCGTGTCCGCCACTTCCACCACCACCGCCATCGCGGTATCGCCGGCCGCGCAGCCATGAAAGAGGCCGCGTCCGCCACCGCGCATCGCGAGTTCTTCGATGAGTTCCATGATCGCGCGCAGCCCGGTCGGGCCTTGCGGATGTCCCCAGACGAGCGAACAACCGAAGTTATTCATCTTCTGCCAATCGAAGCCGGTCTCGCGGCTGAAGACGATGTCATTTACCGCAAACGGATTGTGCGATTTCACGCAATCAATGTCCTGAATCGACAAGTTCGCGTTGGCGAGCGCACGCATGGCGGCGGGCACGGGTGCTTGTGGCATGAACGCCTTGTCAGTGCGGGCCAAACCAAAGGAAAGCACACGGATCGAAATCTTTGGATCGGTCGCCATGTCGCGTGCTCGTTCGCGCGTGGTCACGACCATGCAGGCATTGCCATCGGCTGGGTGGGTTTGCGCGCCATAGGTGACCGTGCCGCCCGGTTGCACCGGTCGCAATGCGACGAGACCTTCTGCGGTGGTGTTGTGAATGCCTTCATCGCCATCGAGGGTCTTGATTGACTTACGGTACTTATGATCGGGTACCGCAAAAGGCAGCGTCATGAACCGCTTATGGAACGCGCCATCCGCTGCACGCGCATCGTCATACTGCCGGTAACGATGGAGTGCAACATCGTGCTGTTCGGCGGTGCTGATGCCATATTTTTTGGCGACGTTCTCCGCCGTCTGGATCATCGCGCATTGGGCATACGGATCGTTTGAGAAATTGTCGAGCACCCAATCCTCATGGCCGCCGGTGCCGCCTGGACCACCCGGATGTGGAAAATAAAGATGCGGCCCGTTGGAAAGTTTGTCCGCGGTCATCACGAGCGCGCATTGGGCATCGCCTGCGCTCACCTCCTGCACCGCCATTTGCAACACGCGGGCGGACGTTGCGCAGGCCTGATTGACCGATGGCCCGCCGACATGGGGCGCCCCAAGCATTGCGGTGACCCAGGGCAGGCCGAAAAAACAACTCGGCGAGGGCACAGTGTAGCCAAGTACGCCGTAGTCCAATGATGCCGGCGCGATGTTTCGTTTGGCGAGTTCGCGTTTCGCGACGTCGGCGGCGAATTCGAGCGGATGCAGGTGCGAAAAGCTGCCCTGCCACCGAGTAAAGGGCGTGGACCAATAGGCACCGTAGGGAATATAGGCAGCTTGCATGGCAATGGGTATCTGAGGGTAAGCAGCCGAATGTACCGCGCGGTGGCAATTCAGGGGTAACGGACGAGAAGGTTGCAGTGTCGGCGTTTGAATCGTAGGCTCTCACCATGTCAACGAATCCAGCTGCCGCACCTCTCATGACGCGTCGCGCGCTGTTCTTCGCCTGGATGATGATTGGCATTACCGGGTTCGGTGGCGTGCTCGCAGTTGCCAGGCGGATTTTGGTCGAGGACAGGCGGTGGCTCACCGGGCCGGAATTTACCGAACTGCTATCAATCGGGCAGCTGCTACCTGGGCCCAACGTCATCAACGTGTCGATCGCGGTCGGGGATCGCTTTCATGGTCCCTTTGGTTCGCTGCTATCGATTACCGCGATCATGTTCGCACCGATCGGGATCGTTCTCACGCTTGGCGCGCTCTATGTCCACTATGGCGATTTGCCGCTGACCCAAGGCATCGTACGTGGGCTTGCGCCGGCTGCGGCGGGGCTGATGGTGGCCACGGGCATCAAGATGGCCTTCGCGGAGATTCGGCGACCCTGGAAGGTTGTCATCGTGTTGACCGGCTTTATCCTGATTGGGCTGATGCGCTGGCCGTTGTTGCAGGTGTTGCCGGTGCTGGCCGCGTTGGGGATCGCCCTATCATGGTGGACCTTGCGTGGAGCGGCTGAAACGTGAATGACGATGTGTCGCTGGTCGGGCTGGGCGGCTTCTTTTTCTTGATGTCATTTCTTGCGGTCGGTGGCGCGACGACCGCGCTCCCCGACATCTATCGCGAATTCGTCGAAGTGCGGCAGTGGATTACCGGTCAGGAGTTCGTCGCGTTGATCGCGATCGCCCAGGCGGCGCCCGGTCCCAATGCGATTTATGCGAGTTTGCTCGGCTGGCGCGTCGCCGGGCTCCCCGGCGCATTCGTTGCCACCATCGGACTTTGCGGGCCGTCTTCGATCGGCATGTTCTATGCGCATCGGTTCTGGGGGCGATTCAAGGGCGCGCGCTGGCGCACCATCGTGCAACGTGGGCTGGCGCCCGTGGCGATTGGTATCGTGCTCGCCAGCGGGTTCATCCTGGTGCGCAATGCGACGCCGGATTGGGCCAGCTTCGGGGTTGCCGTAGCGGCGGCCGCCATGGCGCTCGCGACCCGGATGAACTTCGTTTGGATTCTGCTTGGTGCGGCGATGCTTGGTGTTGCAGGCGTCGTATAGCAGCAAGGCGTGGTGGAATGCGCCGCGGATGATACGACGCCGCGCTCCTCGGCTAGAGAAACACGACGGTGCGTACCTCGATGCTTTCGCGCGGCCTTGCTCCCGCTGGGGGCGGCGTGGTCAGTCGCGCTGCGCCATGCCCTGAATAGCGCGCACGGCCATCGGTCATCGAGTCAAAACATTTGATGATGACGACTTCGTCCGCCTGCATGCGCGGGAAGTAGTACCACTGCTGGCTCGGATTGAACACCATGCGATAGGTTTCGCCGCGCCGGCCATTGTCGTAAATGTGATCAGCGCCGATGAAATCGCGTGGACCCATGGTGTGCGCATCACACAGCACGAGAGGATAGGATTCCACCGGGCCATGCAGCGGACGCCAAACATTCAGAAACAGATAACGCCCCTTCAATCGCTGTTCAGCTTCGTCTGCTGGGAGCAGGTCGCGAACACGCTTGGGTGCTGACCAGTCGGTGTAATCGTTGTGGACTGAGGGCACGGGAGCACGGACGTTGCGTTCTTTACGTTTGTCGAGATCTTCGACTCGGATGGTGTGATCGAAGATGACGACTTTGCTCGCCCCGGTCAGTTTGCGAAGGAGCGCGTCAACTTCGGGATAACACACGGTCTTCAGCTCATCTTCGTCATAGAAATTCTTGACGCGACTGGGATTATCCAGCAGCAGAAAGCCTTGCTTATCGAGGCTCAGGCGATCGCGGATCGCGCGGCCGTCGTTGAGGGTGACGAGGCGATCCTCATAGGTGCCGGTCATGCGCGCACCCGAGGGCAGCTGCTGATCGGGATAGGTGACGGGTTTCTCGCCGTTATCGACGAGGAAATTCATGGTGCCTTGCACCGTGGTGGACGATCGTGCGGCGGGGGCGGTGGCTGACATGGCGATCTTTCAGTCGAACAAGATGGCAGTATGCAAGACAAGGCCGGAATGTGCAGGCCGGCTGTCCAAAAGAACTAGCGGCGCATCGATAGCGCGAGCAACACCACGGCGGTCGCGAGCAACGCCATCGCACTGGCCGCGAGCGACCAATGAATGCCGATGAATCCGCCGACCACGCCCACCGTCACGCCACTGAAGGCGCGTAGCCCCAGGCTCGACATCGCAAAGAGCCCGACGATCCGTCCGCGCACTTCGGCCGGTGCATGCATCTGGACCAGGGTCTGCGCCATCGAGTAGAACGACAAATTAAGAAATCCTGCGGCAAACATCAGCGCAATCGCGAGCGGATAGATCGTGGTCGCCGCGAAGGCGCCAAGTGCGATGCACCAGAGCCCGGTCAAAATGATGGCGGTGCGTGGATGGGGGCGCAGCAATCCGCGGCTCTCCAGCACGAGCGCAGCGGTAATCGCGCCGATCGCATCGGCCGAGAGCAGCATGGTGTAGAAAATGCCGGCGTTGTGGTCGTGCCCACGTTCGAGATCGTGGGCGAATTCGGGCATCTGCGGCTGGTAGGCATTACCGATAAAGAGGGATGCGCCGCCGGCGAGCACCATCATCGCGAGAATCACCCGGTCGCCCGCCACGCGCTTCAGTGTATCCGCGACTTCCGCCAGCCCGCCGCTCGTGCGTACCGGCTTTGGCGCTGGTGCCCCGGCCTTGGCGTCGGCGCGCGCCTTCATCCGGCGGGTAACGAATGCCCAGGTGACGACCGGCAAGTAGAACAACATGTTGATGAAGAGGGCGGTTGTGGGACTGAACGCCAGCATCAACGCGCCACCGATCGCTGGGCCGAGCAGCCAACCGAGATGGCGCGATGAGGCGGTAGTGCGTACTGCGCTTTGCAAATCCTCGCGACTGACCATTTCGTGGATCACGAGCTGCGACGCGGGCACGGTGATCACGCCAAACAAGCCATGCATGGCGAGCAGCATGCAGGCGATCGGTTCGGTCAAGGTGCCGGTGAGGATGGCAATCGCCCAACCAAATGACACCGACATCATCAGCGTCTGCGAAATCTGGATTAACCGCCGCCGATCGAATCGATCCGCCAGCGACCCCGCATAGACCGAGAAAAAGAGAAACGGCAACCAGTGCGTCAAGACGGCAACGCCGCCAAGCGTTGGCGAGTTGAACATCTGATACAAGACCCAATAACTGACGACATGCTCCATGCTGTCCGCGGCCGCCGCGAACGTGGAGCAAATGTAGAACTTGCGGTATTGAGGATTGCGGAGGGCAGCGAATGAACGGGGGGACGCCGACATGAGTTTCCGATTAACAGTGCGCCCTCGCGTCTCTATACCAAGAGAGATTTTGGTGCGGAGGGTGGAAGTTAGCCGCCCGTATTCATGCAGGTTTGTGAGGAGCGGCGCTTTCAATCCGCCAGCAGCGCGCCCCGAACGGCAGTCTCGGACCGATGGCAAAGCGGACGGGTCAGTGGGAATGGTATCCCAAATCGTGGTATTCCAAATTGGCCGCATCCTCCCGGCCAGTGCGACACTATGTGCGTTGGCGACCTGCGTTCTCCAGCCCCAATGAACGAGCCCTCATCGAAGCTTTGTGCGAGCGAGACGACTCGCGTTCGCGACCGCTCGCCGATGTACTGGCGCCATGCCATGTCTCAGAACGTCGTAGGCAGCGTTCTGCCACTGGCTGGTCATTGCGTTGGCCGAGGCGCGATGGCCACCGAGCCAGGGAAACCAGAAGGATCGAACGAGCGAAACGGCGAAAGCTTGGTTTGCGCGAATGGCCTGCGCCGCCATAGCGGTCCAAGACTCGGCAAATGCCGACGTTTTCTCCGCGGACATGCGTTGGAACTCGCGCCGATCACGCTCTGAAATGGCGGGGCCGGCAATCGCCATCCGCGTTATTCGATGTGCCACGACCGGTGGGACGGCGACAGCGAGTTCCGCCGTCTTTGCGATGAGGCGCGCTTTGTTACGTATACGGCGAGCTGACATCAAGACTCCTTGGTTGGGTACGCAGTTGGCGATGTGCCGCGGTCAAGAGAGGTGACCGCTTGTGAGTCGTGGCGATGATTCAAACCGCCGTCATCGTGGAAAGACACCAGCGGTTGCAGGTCCGCGGCGCCGAGTTCGCGTACGCAAAGGTAATGCCCGGCCGCCTTGGGAGGCCCGTGCATGATCCCTTAGTTCGGGAATCCGTTCAGGATACTTTCGTCGATATATTTTTTAAGTACACCAACGCCAAACCGCTCAAAGGCGATAGCGGTGACATCGTGATAGTTGGGGTGCTTACGGTGGAAGAGGGGTCCACCGGTGTTTCGAAGGGCAAGATGTCGGGTGCGGGTTCTTCTACGTTTGCGGCCATTGGCGGTAGTTCATCGGGCGCATCCGCTGCGGGCAATTACGTGTCGGGAATGACTTTCCAGGTGTACAAGAATGGCGAGATGATCGCGACCTATAGCGTTGGTCAAAACCTAGGCGGTGGGCAGCTTGTTTCACCCGTCGCTCTCGGAACGACTGCTGCTTACTATTTATCCAGCGCGTTGATTCGTAAAAATGAAATCGGGCGGCCCTGAAATGTGATCGCACGGTATCAGTGATCTCGCCAGTGACGTAGCTCGGTCGGGGGCTTCGTTCGGCAAGCTCAACCGATCCGCGCGTGGAAGCCGTGGGCAAAGTCCACCGGGCAGGTCACGGCAAAGGCAGTGAGGCTCATGCGCTCCTGTTTTCAATTTCAATTTGAAAATTTGTCTCGATCAACCGAGTTCGACACCATGACAAACATCGAGTTGCTACGAGTGAAACGTCCCGACCGAAGCCCGGTTTGGGTTTCGGCCTCCCTTCTTGTGGCCTCACTCGTGGGCTGCTCAGTCTCCGAGCCCAGTGAGGCGCAGAAAAGCACATCAAAGGCGCTTCTCGATGTATCCGAGAAATGCGTTCATGACGTGCGAGACAAGAACATCAAATACGACATGTCGGCAAACTGTACGGCGCTCGGAGCGCTGTCTCGACAATACATCGACGCTGGCGGCGGTCGACCTGAAACCTCGCTTGAGGTTGAAATCAACTTCGAGCGCGCCGTTGTCCATGCTTGGATGGCTCGCGCACTTTCGGAGAGTCGCGCGCCCGAGCTTGTCCGCATTTGGTAGTGGGTGTGCCGTAAGGCAATGACGCCCAACCACATAATCGAGACAGACGGGCCGTAGGTGGCCCGCGCGTAAATTGGATCCTTCCTTCACGTTCGTTAAGCGACATCAGACCCAATCATGTTCTGCAATCATTCAGTTGCCCTCCTGATCGCCTCAACGCTGCTCTGCGTCTCGACGGAAGTCGGTGCGCAAAACCTCTTGTGCAGTACAGAATTCGCCTCGGGCATATCATTTGACCGAACGACCCGGCGTTGGGCAGCGACCACATTTCGGCCGGACGCAAAGTATGTAGTTGTGAAGTCTGAACACCCAAACGCCAAATACGAGGTCCGACAACTTGGGTCCGGAACCGCAGTCGCCTGGTGCAAGTCTGAATACTCCCAATCCGGCCTACTTCAATGCGACGGCATTTTTCAAGAGTTCAGATTCAATAAAACCGGGCTCCGCTTCTTGCGTACATACACTGCCGGATACTGGGACGAGAAGGACATTAGTGGCTTCGACCCCAAGCACCAAGAAGGCGACTCTACGCCTGCAATGTCTGCCGGGACTTGTGCGACCTTTTAAGAAACGCCGTGCGAGGCGAGTCTGCATAGCTCAATTGAGCTACCCCCTCCACTTAAGCGACAAGCGTATCAGCGGCCGGCGGTATCGACTGCCAATTGCTTCCGTCGTCGTGCTGCGGCACGTTAGACGATGTTCGCTCATAGAGCCTCTACGACGATGGCCCCGGAAAACAGACCCATGGCCCACGAGAAATTTGTGAGGTGTATTCCTTCTTAGCATCGGCGCCACGGTATTGACAAAGCTCCCCAGTTCGGCGATCGAAAAGGCGAGGGATGACGGTGTCGTCTGGAAGCTTGGGAACGCCGCGAGCATCAATCTGCACCCATTCACGTTCTACGTGCCAAACGAACCGATATACGACGGCGGAGGAAATAGCGACCGCGCACAATGCCAAGAGACCGCGTAGCCATGGCGCTGATGTTTGGTTCTCAGTCATGCCCCTCCCCATGTCAATTCAATTCGTCGGACAGCAATATCAAAATGTCCACGTGACGCCGGACCCATACGTCAAGACGACCCGACGCGGTGGGTCTCTGGGAGATTCTCGTCGGCCGCGATCGTCGCGTGATGCGTTGACGCCGGCCGCGCAATCTCCGTTCGTTCGACAGCGATCGACGAATTTCGAAGGGGCGTCACGGTGTTCGCCGATTGATGGGTTCTTTGATGGGTAAGAATCTCAATCGCCTGAAAACCCGCATGGATCCTAGCGCTCTGGCGGAGAGGGTCGGATTCGAACCGACGGTACGTTGAAAACGTACACTGGATTTCGAGTCCAGCGCATTCGACCACTCTGCCACCTCTCCGAGTACCTAGTCTACCGAGCCCGGTACCAACCGCGGCCCCAATCGCCGTGTCGGCTCGGGACGGTCGCGATTGTACACGCGAACCTCCTCAATGCAGATCTTGCTCGCGTGCCGGCCCCAGGTGCCGTGCACGTTGCAGAATTCAATCGATCGATGGAGGGCCATCGGATTGCCGGGCGCACCGTGCACGTCGCCCCTTTACGACCTCGTCTTTGTCTGGGGCGTGCTTGAGGATAGAATCGCGGATGACCGTGACGATGCGCGCTGCCGGCGATGCGTAATTTGAATTCTCTATGCCACCGGGCGGCAATCCCATGAACTATCAACTCTTTGGGCCTGGGCACGTCTTGCTTGCAACGACCCTGTTTGCGGCCAGTAGCGTGCTTGCGCGCATTGCCTATGATGACGGTGGCAATCCGCTCGCTTTCGTTACGGTACGTGCCGCCGCTGCGGTAGCGATTTTCTGGGTATGGTTAGCGCTTGCCGCGGAACCTTGGAAGCTCTCGATCCGCGATCGAAATCA
>CAMDRJ010000157.1 GCA_945906755.1 Klebsiella pneumoniae
ACAAGCGGTTGGACCAATTGAAGCTGCAGTACTAGAGGGCCACCGCCGGGTGGCCCAAAAACCGTGCGGCCGCGTTAGCGACCGCTTCTAGCCGCTTCGAGCGGCTCACAAACTAAAGCCCCCGGCTCTGCCGGGGGATATTTACTCACTTTAATCGCTCCGATTATAATTCGTCGTCCATTCGGGCTCGCGATTTTGCTTCCCGGTCCCGCCCTCCCTTTTTTTGACACAGCACGTTGATGAATCGCTATCACGTTCATACCGAACGCATGCCCATTCGCTGGGGCGATATGGATGCGCAGCGCCATGTCAATAACACCGTGTACTTTCGCTATATGGAACAGGCGCGCATCAGTTTCTTCGATCGCTATGAAGTCGGTGGTGGCGGGGGCCAGCTACCGCCTGATCATTCGCCGGTGGTCATCACCGCAAGTTGTATCTACCTGCGCGCGCTCGCCTATCCGGGCGATGTCGAAATAAAATTGCTGCTGGCCGATCCGGGTCGCACGAGCGTGATGACGTACTACGAAATGCGTCCGAGCTACGATCCGGAGGTCGTTTATGCAGAAGGGGAAGTGAAGATGGTGTGGATCAGCAAAACGCTGAACAAAGCGGTACCGCTCCCGGCGATGATTCGCCGCCTGGCCGAAGCGGGGGTGCCGGTATGAGCGAGCCCAAACCGCTCTGGACGCCCAGTCAGGAGCGCATTGCCAATGCGAATGTCACGCGGTTTGCGCGCCAAGCCATCCGCGAATGGAACCTGCGAATCAATAGCTATGCCGCCTATCACCAATGGTCGGTGGATTCATCCGAGCAGTTCTGGCGGTCGGTGTGGCGGTTCTGCGAGGTGCAAGGCGAGCCCGGCGCGCGAACACTGATCGATGGCGACAAGATGCCCGGCGCGAAATGGTTTCCTGACGCGCGACTGAATTTTGCCCAGAACCTGCTGCGCCGCCGCGATACCGGCGATGCACTGGTGTTCTGGGGGGAAGATAAAGTCAAACGCACCCTCTCATTTCTCGACCTCTATGATGAAGTGGCACGCGTTGCGGACGGCCTGCGCCAATTGGGCGTAAAACCGGGTGATCGCGTGGCCGGCTACTTGCCTAATCTTCCCGAGACGATCATCGCGTTGCTGGCCGCATCGAGCATCGGTGCGATCTGGTCTTCTTGTTCACCGGATTTCGGCGTGCAAGGCGTGCTGGATCGCTTTGGACAGATCGAACCGGTGGTGCTCTTCACCGTCGATGCGTACTGGTACAGCGGCAAGGTTGTCGATGTGATGCCGAAGGTACGGCTAGTCGCCGATAAGCTGCCGTCGCTCAAGCGCGTGATCGTCGTTCCCTATGCCGGATCGCCCACTGGGCTTGGCGGCATTCCGAACGTCGTTTCGTATCAGGACTTCACCCAGGCGAGCAACGCCACCGAGATCGAATTCGCGCAGCTACCATTCGACCATCCGCTGGTGATCATGTATTCATCGGGTACCACCGGCGTCCCGAAGTGCATCGTGCATGGCGCCGGCGGCACGCTGTTGCAGCATATGAAGGAGCATCAGCTTCATTCCGATCTACGCTCTGGCGATCGGCTGTTCTACTTCACCACCTGCGGCTGGATGATGTGGAACTGGCTGGTGACCGGTCTTGCCACCGGGGCGACGCTGTGTCTCTACGACGGCTCGCCCTTCGTTCGCCGCGGCAATATTCTTTGGGACTTCGCCGATGCGGCGGATATGACGCATTTCGGTACCTCCGCCAAATACATCGACCACATCGCCAAGATCCGCGTCGAACCGATGCGAACGCACAAACTGAAATCATTGCGTGCGGTGCTCTCTACCGGATCACCGCTGGTTCCGGAAGCCTTCGACTATGTCTACCGGGCAATTAAGAAAGACGTGTGTCTGTCATCGATTTCCGGTGGCACCGACATCATCAGTTGCTTCATCGTCGGCAATCCGGTGCTGCCGGTCTGGCGCGGCGAATTGCAATGTCTTGGCATGGGACTAGCGGTGGGTGTCTTTGATGACGACGGCCACTCGGTACGTGACGCCAAAGGAGAGTTGGTGTGCACCAAACCGTTTCCGTCGATGCCGATCTACTTCTGGAACGATCCGGATGGCGCCAAATATCGGGCCGCGTATTTCGAACGCTTCCCAAACATCTGGTGTCATGGCGATTACTGCGAAATGATCGAGCATGATGGCATTGAGAGCATGATCATTTACGGCCGCTCGGATGCCACGCTCAATCCGGGTGGCGTGCGCATCGGCACGGCGGAAATCTACCGACAAGTCGAGCAATTGGACGAGGTGATCGAATCGCTGGTCATCGGTCAGGATTGGGACAATGACGTGCGCGTCGTGCTGTTCGTCAAACTGCGGGAAGGCCTCACGCTCGACTCCGCTCTTATCGCCCGCATCAAGGAGCGCATCAAGACCAACACGACATCGCGTCACGTCCCGGACAAGATCGTGCAGGTCGAGGACATCCCACGCACCAAGTCAAACAAGATCGTGGAACTCGCGGTGCGCCATGTCGTCCATGGCCGGCCGGTGAAAAATGTCGAGGCGCTCGCCAATCCGGAAGCCCTCGAATACTTTCGAAACCGGGTTGAGCTCGCAAGCTAGGTGCATCCATCCAGCCAATCGCCCCCGGTGGCAAGTGATTGGCGGGTGCTCCGATGCGCCGCGTGCTTAACTCGGCTGAAAGCGATCCTATCCGCGGTCTGCTCCGCGGTCACTTGGCGGGGCTGTGCGGCCGAAAGATTGTCGGAACAAGCGACTCGGTGCCGCACCGATTGGTATATCATTCATCGTCCAAGCCTCCCCTTCCCCGATGACTAAGTACGTCTTCGTCTCAGGTGGTGTTGTTTCCTCCCTAGGGAAGGGGATCGCCGCCGCTTCACTTGCCGCCATTCTTGAATCGCGCGGGATGAAGGTGACTCTGCTCAAACTGGATCCGTACATCAATGTCGATCCAGGGACGATGAGTCCCTTCCAGCATGGCGAGGTGTTCGTCACCGAAGACGGTGCCGAAACCGATCTTGACCTCGGTCACTACGAACGCTTCACTTCGGCGCGCATGCGCAAGTGGAACAACTTCACCACCGGGCAGATCTACGACAGCGTCATCAAGAAAGAACGTCGCGGCGAGTATGTCGGCCGCACGGTGCAGGTGATTCCACATATCACAGATGAGATCAAGCTTTATATCCGGCGCGGCGCGGAAGGCGCCGATATCGCGATCATCGAGGTCGGTGGCACGGTTGGCGATATCGAGTCACTCCCATTCCTTGAAGCGGCGCGGCAGATGAGTCTGCAATTGGGCCGGCAGAGCACCTGCTTTGTGCATCTGACGCTGGTCCCGTACATTGCCTCGGCCGGCGAGCTCAAGACCAAGCCCACCCAGCATTCAACGCAAAAGCTACGTGAAATCGGCATTCAAGCCGATGTGCTGCTGTGCCGCGCCGATCGGCCGATCCCAGAGGATGCGCGCAACAAGATTTCCTTGTTCTCCAACGTTCCGCTGGACGGCGTGATCTCGGTGTGGGACGTCGATTGCATCTACAAAATCCCATCGATGCTGCATCGCCAGAAGGTCGATGAAATCGTCTGCGAGAAGCTGAACATCACCGCGCCGCCTGCCGACCTGTCGGTGTGGGACAAGCTGATCTACTCGCTGGAACATCCGGTCAACAAGGTGACCATCGCGATGGTCGGCAAGTATGTCGGATTGACCGAGTCGTACAAATCCTTGTCGGAAGCGCTGATGCATGCCGGCATGCATACGCAGACGCGCGTGGAAATTCGCTATATCGACTCGGAAAAAATTGAGTCCGATGGCAGTGCGGAACTCAAGGATGTCGATGCGATTCTCGTGCCAGGCGGATTCGGCAAGCGCGGCATCGAAGGCAAAGTACGAGCGGTGCAGTTTGCGCGTGAACGTGGCGTGCCGTATCTGGGCATCTGCCTTGGCATGCAAATCGCTGTGATCGAGTTTGCGCGCAATGTCTGTGGATTAGCGGGTGCGAATAGCACGGAATTTGATCCTGATTCGCCACATCCGGTGATCGCGCTGATCACCGAATGGCATGATCGCGAAGGACGTATCGAAAAGCGCGACAGTGCCTCCGATATGGGTGGGACCATGCGCCTCGGTGCGCAGGCCGCAACCCTTGAGGCGGGGTCACTAGCGCGCCGCGTCTATGGGTCGGACACCATCAATGAACGGCATCGTCATCGCTACGAGGTGAATGAGGTCTATGTGCCACGCTTGAAGGAGGGGGGGCTGCGCGTGAGCGGTCTCACCGTCGCCGACAATCTCGTGGAAGTGATCGAGCTGCCGAATCATCCATGGTTCGTCGCCTGCCAGTTTCATCCGGAATTCACCTCGCGCCCGCGCCAGGGCCACCCACTATTCAAAGCCTTTGTGGAAGCCGCGCTGGCGCGCCAAGTAAGCGCGAAGCCAACCTCGAAAGCCGCATGAAGCTGTGCGGCTTTCCGGTTGGGCTGGAGCATCCGCTTTTCATCATTGCCGGGCCGTGCGTCATCGAGTCCCGCGAGATGGCGTTCGAGACTGCGGGGCGCCTGCAAGAGATCACCGCGCGTGTCGGCATCCCGTTTATCTACAAATCCTCCTACGACAAAGCCAATCGTAGTTCCGGCAAATCGTTTCGCGGCTTAGGGATCGATAAGGGACTGGAGATCCTTGCCGACGTTAAGCGAACCCTTGGCGTGCCGATCCTCACCGATGTGCATGAAATCGAAGAGATCGCGGCGGTGGCCGCGGTGGTCGATGTGATGCAAACGCCCGCGTTCCTCTGCCGGCAGACCAATTTCATCCGTGCCGTGGCCTCGGCCGGGAAACCGGTGAATATCAAGAAGGGCCAGTTTCTGTCGCCCTGGGAAATGAAGAACGTCGCGGAGAAGGCGCGCGAAGCAAGCGGCACCGACAACATCATGGTGTGCGAGCGCGGGGCAAGCTTCGGTTACAACACCTTGGTCTCCGATATGCGCTCGTTGGCGGTAATGCGAGAGACTGGCTGTCCAGTGGTGTTTGATGCCACCCATTCAGTGCAACAACCTGGAGGGCAAGGCACCTCGAGCGGTGGTCAGCGCGAATTCGTGCCGGTGTTGGCGCGCGCCGCGGTTGCTGTGGGCATCGCCGGACTTTTCATGGAAACGCATCCCGATCCGGCGCAAGCGCTGTCGGATGGCCCCAATGCATGGCCGCTCCCATTAATGGAAGCGCTCTTGAAGACCTTGAAGACGCTCGATGCGGTCACCAAACAGGCAGGCATGGCCGAAGAGCCGATGCTTGGTCGTCCCAGTCGTTGAAGCGGCGCGTCATGGGATTTCTCGATTTCACTCAATCATGATAGGCAACGCATGAGCTCGATCGTCGATATCGTCGCGCGCGAAATTCTCGATTCACGTGGCAATCCCACCGTCGAATGCGATGTGCTGCTCGAATCCGGTGTGATGGGTCGCGCTGCCGTGCCCTCGGGTGCTTCGACCGGTAGCCGCGAAGCGATCGAATTACGCGACGGCGATGCCAAGCGCTATGGTGGCAAGGGCGTGCTGCGCGCCGTCGAACATGTCAATACGCAGATCTCGGAGGGCATCATGGGCATCGATGCCTCGGAGCAATCCTTCATCGATCAGACCTTGATCGATCTCGATGGCACCGAAAACAAGTCGAACCTTGGCGCGAACGCGATGCTCGCGGTGTCGATGGCGGTCGCCAAGGCCGCTGCCGAGGAGGCCGGTCTGCCGTTGTACCGCTACTTCGGTGGTTCGGGCTCAATGCAGATGCCGGTGCCGATGATGAACGTCATCAATGGCGGCGCGCATGCGAACAACAATCTCGACATGCAGGAATTCATGATCCTGCCGGTCGGTGTGCCAAGTTTTCGGGAAGCGCTGCGCTGTGGCGCCGAAATTTTTCAGACCCTGAAGAAGCTTCTCGACAGCCGTGGCCTGTCCACCACGGTGGGTGATGAAGGCGGCTTTGCACCAAGCCTGCGCTCCAATGAAGAAGGCATCCTGATGATTCTTGAGGCCATCGATAAGGCAGGCTACAAGGCGGGCGAAGACGTGCTGCTTGGTCTGGACTGCGCGAGTTCGGAATTCTTTTGCGACGGCAAGTACGTGTTGAAGTCAGACAATCTTTCGCTCACCTCAGCGCAATTCACCGATTACCTTGCCACCTGGGTCGACAAATATCCGATCGTCTCGATCGAAGACGGCATGGCCGAAAGCGACTGGGACGGCTGGAAGATCCTCACCAAGAAATTGGGCGCGAAGACCCAATTGGTAGGCGATGATCTATTCGTCACCAATACGCGCATCCTCGCCGAAGGCATCAAAATGGGCGTCGCTAATTCGATTCTGATCAAGGTCAATCAGATCGGCACCCTGACCGAAACCTTCGCCGCGATTGAAATGGCCAAGCGCTCGCGCTATACCTCGGTGATCTCGCACCGTTCCGGCGAAACCGAAGACACGACCATCGCCGATATCGCGGTCGGCACCAATGCGCTGCAGATCAAGACGGGGTCCTTATCGCGTTCCGATCGGATGGCCAAGTACAACCAGTTACTGCGCATCGAGGAAGACCTGGGCGATACCGTGAGCTTTCCTGGGCGCGACGCGTTCTATCAGCTCCGATAGAAACAGTTCAGTCGTGCCGCGATGAAAATTTTCGGACTCTTTCTCGCATTGTTGGTGGTGCTGATCCAGTATCCATTGTGGTTGGGGAAGGGCGGCTGGTTGAAGGTATGGGAACTCGATCAGCAATTGATCGAGCGGCGCGCCCAGAATGAGCGGCTGCAGGCCCGTAACGGTGCGCTGGAAGCGGAAGTGCGGGACTTGAAAAACGGCATGGATGCGATCGAAGATCGCGCCCGGTTCGAACTTGGCATGATCCGTGCCGATGAAGTCTTCATTCTGATTCCACCGACGACGCCTGCCGGCGAGGGCAGCAAGAAAGGCGCGCCGACGCGGTAAAATCGAAACCATGCTGCTCGCGCCAAGATTAGGAGATCAACTATGAAACTCACCAGCGCCCAACGCGAAGAATTCGACCGCGAGGGCTATCTTTTTTTTCCGAGCCTGTTTTCACCGACCGAGATCAAGTCGCTCATCGATGAAGTACCGGTGCTCTACGCCCAGCGCCGCCCGGAGAATGTGCGTGAAAAAGGCAGCGAATCGGTCCGCACCAATTTCGCCGCGCATATGTACAACGAACAGTTTGCGCGCTTGGCACGCCATCCGCGTATGGTCGAGCCGATTGTCGATCTCTTCGGTGAAGACGTGTACATGCACCAGTTCAAGATCAACGGCAAGATGGCCTTTGATGGCGATGTATGGCAATGGCATCAGGACTACGGCACCTGGAAGAACGACGATCAGATGCCAGAGGCTCGCGCGATGAACGTGGCGATCTTTCTGGACGAGGTGAATGAATTCAATGGACCGCTGATGTTCATCCCAGGCAGTCACAAGCTGGGTGTGCTCGATGCAGGCCATGACACCGCGACCACCAGCTATCCACTTTGGACGATCAATGATGATGTCATTCGACAACTCGTTGGCCGCGGTGGCATCGTTGCCCCAAAAGGGCCGGCCGGTTCGATGATTCTGTTTCACGGCTGTCTGGTGCATGCCTCAACATCGAATCTATCGCCATGGAACCGGGTCAGTGTGTATTTGAGTCTGTGTGCCGTCTCCAATCACATTCGTCGCTTCAAGCGCCCCGGCTATATCGCGCATCGCGATTTCACGCCGATCCAGTGTCTGCCGGATGACTGCCTCCTGAAGCCCTATGCGGTTGACGTCCCGTGGAAAAACGGGACCCCAGCCACCGAATTGCAACCGCTGGCCGTTGCGGCCTGATGCGGGAACGCCAATGAATCTCTACGCCAAGCTTGCGAAGCGCGAAGCGCAAGGCAAACCGCTGCGCGTCGGCTTGATCGGTGCCGGGAAATTCGGCGCAATGTATCTCGCGCAGATCCCCAAAACACCTGGGGTACATCTGGCCGGCATCGCCGATTTATCACCGGCCGGCGCCAAGACCAATCTCGATCGTGTTGGTTGGGACCCGGCGATCTACAGTGCCAAATCGCTCGATATGGCCTTCGCTAAACGGCTCACCCATTTAAGCGATGACTGGGAAGCCCTCGTCGCGCATCCGGCGATCGACATCATCGTTGAAGCGACCGGCAATCCTACTGCCGCGGTGGCGCATGCGTTAGCGGCGTTCAAGCATGGCAAGCATGTGGTGATGGTGACGGTGGAAGCCGATGCATTCTGCGGTCCTTTGCTCGCGCGCAAAGCCGAGGAAGCCGGCGTGGTGTACAGCCTCGCCTATGGGGATCAGCCCGCGCTGATTTGCGATCTCGTTGATTGGGCGCGTGCCGCCGGATTTCCGGTGGTGGCGGCCGGACGCGGACACAAATGGCTGCCGCATTTTGCACAATCGACGCCAGAAACCGTGTGGGGCTATTACGGATTGACACCGGAGCAAGCCCGCGTCGGTGGCTTGAACCCGAAGATGTTCAATTCGTTTCTCGATGGCTCCAAACCTTCGATTGAAAGCACTGCGGTCTGCAATGCGACCGGCCTCACGCCCGCACCGTATGGACTGTTGTATCCGCCCGCGAGCGTCGATGACATCCCGTTCATCATGCGTCCCAAAGAAGAGGGCGGCCATTTGCATCATCGCGGTCAGGTCGAAGTCGTGTCATCCCTTGAAACCGATGGGCGCGCGATTCCCTACGACATTCGCTTTGGCGTGTGGGTGGTATTCGAAGGCGATACCGAATATATCCGTCGCTGCTTCACGGAATATGGGGTGCGCACCGATCCGTCCAGCCGCTATGCCTGCCTCTACAAACGCTGGCATTTGATCGGCCTGGAAGTCGGTATTTCAGTGGCCTCGGTCGGCTTGCGCGGCGAATCAACCGGCTGTGCGACCGGCTTTCGCGCCGATGTGGTGGCCACTGCCAAACGCAATTTGAAGGCCGGTGAGATCCTTGATGGCGAAGGCGGCTACACGGTCTACGGCACGCTGTTCCCAGCCGCGGATTCCCTTGCGCTCGGCGGCCTGCCGCTTGGGCTTGCGCACAATGTGAAACTCGTCAATCCGATTGCAGCCGGTGCACCGGTGCGCTGGGCCGATGTGCAAATCGATGCATCGCAAGACGCAGTGCGCGCCCGTCGTGAAATGGAGGCGATGTTCGCTCTGCCGGCGAAGCTTGCTGCATAAGCCCAGCTTCTAAAGAACGCGTCCGTATCGCATCGCTCCGATGATTCTCAACGACGCGCAGCTGCAAATTCAAGACGCTGCGCGGCGATTTGCGCAACGCGAGATCGTTCCCAAGGCGGCCGAGTGGGACCGCACTTGTACCGTTCCGGTCCATTTGTTGCGTGAGATGGGCAAGCTTGGCCTGATGGGCATGTGCATCGATCCGGCGTGGGGCGGGGCCGGTGCGGATTGGGTGTCGTATGTAGTCGCGGTGGAGGAAATTGCCGCGGGCGACTGCGGGCTCTGCAACATGATGTGCGTCAACAACTCGCCCAATTGCGCAGCGATCGAAGAGTACGGCACGCCCGAGCAGAAGACGCGCTTCCTCAGGCCCCTGGCAAGCGGTGAGCAATCCAGTGCCTTTCTTCTGACCGAACCCGATGCCGGATCGGATGCCGCCGCAATTCGTACGCATGCTACGCAACAAGGCGATCAATTCGTATTGAACGGCACCAAGCAATTCATTACCGCCGGACGCACTGCGCAGGTCGCCTTGATCGTCGCAGTAACCGATCCGAGCGCCGGCAAACGAGGCATCTCGTGTTTTCTCACGCCAACCGATATGCCCGGCTATCGTGTGCTGCGTGAAGAATCGAAGCTCGGGCATCGCGCAGCGGACACCTGCCTCATCGCCCTCGATAACCTCGTCATTCCACAGTCAGGACTGCTTGGTCCCTTGGGCGGCGGCTACCGCATTGCGCTCGCGTACCTGGAAAATGGTCGCATCGGCGTGGCAGCCCAGGCGATCGGCGTCGCGCGCGCCGCCTATGAAGCGGCCCTTCGCTATGCGCACGAACGCAAGACCTTCGGCAAACCGATCATCGAGCACCAGGCGATCAGCTTCAAGCTTGCCGATATGGCCACTGCGATCGAGTCAGCACGCCAGCTCACCTTGCATGCGGCGCAACTGAAAGACGCCGGACGCCCCTGCTTGAAGGAAGCATCAATGGCTAAGCTCGCGGCGACCGAAATGGTCGATCGGGTCTGTTTCGACGCCATTCAAATCCATGGCGGCAATGGCTATCTGAATGATTTCCCGGTCGAGAAACTCTATCGCGATGCGCGCGTTCTTTCAATCTATGAGGGCAGCAACGAAATCCAGCGCATGGTCATCGGCCGCGCGATTGCGGCCGAGCGTTAGGCAGGCTGCGGTGCGCGCAGCGTGAGGCTATGCGGTTGTTGCCGCGTTCCCACTGGTAGCGCACGCCATGCCAAGGCGCGTACTTCACCAAATTCATGCGGGAGGCGCGACCAGCTCTCACCACCATCAGTGCTCGCAAACACCTGGCCAAGATTGGTCGGGCAGTACATGCGCAGCGGGTCGCTCGGATTCATGGCGACACACCAGGGCGTGCTGTTCAAGGGGCCGGGCAAGCGCACATCTTCCCAAGTCGTACCGTAGTCGCGGCTGCGCAGGAGCT
>CAMDRJ010000158.1 GCA_945906755.1 Klebsiella pneumoniae
AAGAGAATGGCGATATTGGCAGGATAAACGGGCACCCAGCGGTGCGCTCACGATCCGCTCAAACCATTTAGCCCTCAATTCACTGTTCCGCTCGATTACCATGATCAACATCGCTCAAATCATCAACTCCAGTCCGACAGGCTGCTAGCGAGCCGTTATCCGACGAAACAGCGAGACGCTATATTCGAACTGTGCATGGATCGTAAACGTCTGGAGGATAAGCCAGTTCACGAATTCGTGGACATGTGGACGATATAACAAGAACTACATTTGGCGTTGAACTACGGAAACTCTCATGGCAAATCGATATCTGGTTGCGAACCAAGTGCGTTGTTAAAAGTAAATCATGATGCGATTCTCTAAAACCATGCGGAACGCTACGTCTCTTCCCGCTGAGGCAACCTGTAATGAGCACGCACATGACAAAGTCAATTCGGCATGATCTGCTAGAATCGCAGTCCATGGAGTTCAAAACCAAAGAAGAATATGTAGCAGAGTTTCTGCGCGAGAATATTCTTTCTGGGCGATTTCAGCGTGGCATGCGGCTTAAGCAAGCTGATATTGCCAAACAGCTAAATCTGAGCATTACACCCGTTCGTGAAGCCTATCGCATTCTCGAAGCCGAGGGATATGTGCTCAATGAGACGCATCGCGGCGTAATCGTGGCGCCATTCGATGTATCGGCCACCCGTGAAATCAGCGATTTGCGCGTATTGCTTGAAAGCCGCCTTACCATCGCCGCAATGGAACGTATTACGCCAGCACACTACGGCGAACTCGATGCTCTCCAGCGCGAGTTCGACCAGGCCGAAGCTCGCAAGGACCGCGAAGCCGTAAGGGCTCTCAATTATCGCTTTCACAGTCTGCTCTACGCGCTCGCACAGCAGCCTCAAACACTGCATTTCGTGCAGGTGCTATGGGCCAAGTATCCTTTTGACCTCATCAATCTGATTGGCGGCAGAGCCGGCCGCGCAGCGGCGGAGCATCGTCGCTTACTGAAAGCGATGAAACTGCGTGATGAAAAGGCAATCATAAACGCGTTGCGCGAGCATATTGAAGCAGGTTGGCATGAGCTTCAGTTTCAACTCGGACAGCAAGTGTCGATTGCGCCGCGCGCACGACGTAAACGCAAGGGTTTAGCGATCAAATAATATCGGCAGTTTACGGCAGGAGTCGAGCCAACCAATTGAGCACGCCGAAATAAGCAGGAGAGAAAAAATGACTGCAATTTACCTTGTTTTGGACATGGAAAATGATCTGGTGCACGCGGATGGCCCCAACGGCAATGGCCCATTCGGGCAACAAGTGAAAGCGCGGGACGTTATTGCAAAAACAGCTTTGGCACTCGAGAAAGCGCGCAAAGCCGAAATTAAGGTCGGCTATGTGCGCGTGGGATTCTCTGCTGATTACCGCGAATGTCCGCTTAACTCGCCAATATTTTCCGCAGCCAGGAAAAACGGCTTGTTCATTCTGGACAAGTGGGGCACCGAAGTTCACCCCCGGATCGCTCCACAGCCGACGGACTTTCAAATCGTCAAGCATCGCGTAAGTCCGTTCTACGCCACGAACCTCGAGGCGATCCTTAGGGCAAACTACATTACGCGCATCTATTGCTCGGGCATATCCACCAATGCGGTTGTTCAAGCGGCAGTGCGCGAGGGACATGATCGAGACTATGAGATGGTAGTCGTAGAGGACTGCTGCTGCGCGAGCTCGGAAGAAGAACACCAGAACGCTATTATGAGCTTAAAGCGGTTTTGCACTGTCGTCACCTCGGAGAACGTTCAGTTTGCATCACGAACGCGATGAACCAAACGCCGTACTTAAGCAGGCAAGGTAAACCGACCTTTTTGTGCGATCGTGATGACTGCACCGATCTTTGGAAGCAGGCTCCGGCAATCGTGCTGCAACATGGTTTGGGCCATTCGTTACAACTCTGATATCCTTGGGTGCCATATCTCAGCAGCTATTACCGCGTAGTCAGCATTACACTTTCTTTGGAGGAAAACAGAGATGGAACGATGTGACGCTCATTACGAAGTGGTATGGCCCCTCGGCAAATCACACTGGGATACACGCGCGATCACCGATCGCATCGGCGACCTGAACGGTAAGACGATCGCCGAGATCTGGGATCGAGTGTTTCGTGGTGAAGAGATATTCCCGGCGATACGCGCAGAGCTGAAGCGGCGTTTTCCGGGGGTGCGGTTCGTCGACTACGCTCAGTTCGGCGATACGCATGGCACAAGCCAGAAGCAGGTGCTGGCGGACCTGCCGGCTTACTTCGCGCGGCATAAGATCGACGCCGTCATTTCGGGCGTCGGCGCCTGAGGCGCGTGCACGCCCGCCGTGTTGCGGGCGAGTGCAGCCATGGAGCGCGCAGGCTATCCGACCGTGTCGATCGTGTCGTCCGGATTTATCAAGCAGGCTGAAGTCGTCTCCCGCGGCTTGGGACTGCCCGATCTGAAAATTGCGCATTATCCAGGCACGCCGATGGTTGATAGCAGCGAGGAATTGCGGCGCAAGGTTGAATCGCAGCTCGTGCCGCAAATCATCGAAGGCATTTCCAGTCCCGTCCGTTCAGGACTCGTCGCAACAGTAGCGCTGGAGCCATCTCCAGCGCAGATCGTATTTGCGGGCACGCTGGATCAGGTAAACGAACATTTTCACGAGCGGCAGTGGACTGATGGCATGCCGATCATTCCGCCGACGTTCGAACGCGTTGAGCGCTTTTTACGCTTTACGGACCGCGCGCCGGACGAGGTCATCGGGATATGCCCACCCGACAACCGCGAAGCAACCGTCTGGAACATCGCTGTCACCGGCGTCATGGCCGGGTGCCGGCCCGAGTACATGCCGGTGCTGATCGCTGTCGTCGACGCGGTAACCGATCCGGAATTCCGCATGCAAGACGCCGGGTCAACGCCTGGGTGGGAGCCGCTTATCATTGTCAATGGACCCATCGTCAAGGTGCTCGATTTCAACAGCGGCGCGAGCGTCATGCGCATGGGCCGCCAGGCAAATACGACCGTGGGACGTTTTCTGCGTCTCGTGTTGCGCAATCTTGCCGGGTTCAGGTTTGCCCCAGGCGCCGGCGATAAAGGCAGCATCGGCCAAAGCACCCTCGTGGCGTTGGCCGAGAACGAAGATGCTTGCGCGGAAGTCGGATGGAAACCTTATGCCACTGACCGCGGCTACCCCGCGGGTGAGAATCTCGTCACGGTGCAAAGCGTCGTGAGCATCAGTCCGCCCATTTATTCGGGAAGCGAGAAAGCGACCGAGCACGCGCGTTTGCTGGCCGAGATCGTCGGGCAAAGCTGCAGCTACTGGTCTCCAGTGGCGATGACGTACGCGAGATACGACCCACTACTGATCATGAGTCCCAGCATCGCGAAAGTATTTGCAGATGAAGGCTGGAGCAAGGACGATGTGCGCCGATACCTTTATGACAACGCCTGGATTGCTGCGGGCGATGCGGAGCGTTACGCCTACTATATAGGCCTCACCGGCTTTACCCTGCGTGGACACGTGGAAAAAGGCCTTTTATCAGCGGAGTACTACGAGTCGGACGACCCGCAACGGCTCATCCGCGTTTTCCCAAAGCCTGAGTGCATAGGCATCGTGATCGCTGGCGACCCGGGCCGCAATCAGTCCAAGGCGTATTGCAGCAACCACACTCAAGGCCCACCGGTAAGCCGCAAAGTCTGCCTTCCTGTGTGCTGGGACGCGCTCCTCGCCCAGCGCGCACAACCCACTATATAGGAGAGCGCACGATGAAAACTCTAGTCCGATCTGCAGGAGCGGCTGTCGCGGCCGTATTTGCCGCAATTCCTATTGTTGCGGGCGCGCAAGCATACCCACAGAAGCCAATCCGCTTCGTTGTCCCCTTCCCAGCTGGCGGAGCCGGGGATATTTTCGCGCGGACGATAGGCCAGAAGCTGAGCGAGGCGTTTGGCCAACAGGTCCTGGTCGACAATAGACCGGGCGCGAATGGCATCATAGGCATGGAAATGGTTGCTAAAGCGCTGCCTGACGGATATACGATCATGATGGGAGCTTCAGCTCCGATCGTGCTCAATCCCAGCCTGTATCCGAAGCTGCCGTACGATCCGATCAAAGATTACTCGCCGGTCACGCAGGGGACGATTTATTCGTACATACTGATCGTCCATCCATCCATTCCGGCCCGAAACACGTCCGAACTGGTGGCACTCGCGAAAGCAAATCCTGGAAAGCTTCAGTACGGTTCATCCGGCAAAGGAGGCTCCAACCATCTCGCGGGGGAAATGTTCAAGCGCGTGGCCAAGGTGGATATCGTGCATGTGCCCTTCAAAGGCAGCGCGCCTGCTCTGGTGGATACTCTGGCAGGCCAGGTCTCGATGATGTTCGACACAATCGTAACCACGCTGCCGCAGCTCAAGGCTGGCAAAGTGCGGGCGCTCGCTGTCACCGGTGGCAGGCGTGCGCTCCAGACGCCCGACGTGCCGACAATGCGTGAGACGGGTTATCCGGATTTCGAAGTCACCGCATGGCAGTCTATCCTGGCTCCGGCGAATACGCCGCGCGCTGTCATCGACCGGCTTTATCAGGAAACGGTAAAGGCCCTCAAGATGCCAGAAGTCATCGATCGGCTCGCCACTCAAGGTGGCAACGAACTCGTGGGTAATACACCTGAGGAATTCGCAATAATAATTAAAAGTGAGATCGCGTATTACGGAAAACTGATCAGGGAAGCCGATATCCGGCTGGATTAGATATGATCTTGCGGATGGTTCGTCGATTGTCCTCCGCAATTATTCACGTCAGGCCGTCTAGGATTTCATAGTCGATCATGCGACAGCGGGTATTAAAGAGTATTCATGATGCAATCCTCCGAGTATCGATTTCGAGCGTACAACAACGCCCTCCCTCAGCCGTTGGCAGACGTTTGATGGTTTTGCGATAATTTTTGCTGTGTTCGGCAGCCCCGGCACGCCAGGTCCCAAGCTGCTGGGGGGCCTTCCGCAGTGGTAATGCTCTACCCAGATTTTCAGGATCGCGCGCAGGTGCGTCTTGCCTATTGGAATCAGCCAGTCCAAGCACTCGCGGCGGATCGCGCCGCCTCCAGAAGTGGAACCCTGATTGGGTGACGCCAAGTATCGGGCAGACCACTGACAATGGATACATCAGGGGATATCGCGACGGATGGGATGGTAGAGAGCGCCGTCATCAACGTTAGGAAGGTGCTCTCCGGGTATCGTAATAGATGCTGACGCACTTATTGACACCCCGTTTAAACCTTACACAGAGTAGTCACCGCCGAAATCGCTTCCCGAGTCGGCGACGTCCACCGCATCGGTTGGGTCACTATTTTCGTAATAGTTGATGGCAGCGGTGTTTTCAGGCGCCGGAGGCGCTGGGTGTACATCTGACCTCGCCACATCATTGCCCCCTTGGTTGTGTTGACCCATCAGATTCTGCATACCTTGGAACAAGAACGAACCCGCCACGACACCGGTTGCGGTGGTGGCGATGTTGCCCAAGATACCCGAACCCCATGCAGACGCGGCGGGTGTGGCGGAGGACGCCGAAGCCGGGGCGCGCGAGGCTGGGGCTGTGTTGGTTGGGGGCGCCATGGGCGCCGCCGGAGCAGGTGTCGGCCGTCCCCATGCGTTGACATCGTTCATAAAGCTGCTGTGCGTGCCGGCGCGCGCCTTATCTAAATCAGCTTGCAGTTGCACGCATTGACCCTTGATGGCTTGAAGGGCATATTCCGATTGCATCGACCGCTGCACCAGCAGATAACCCGCGTCAGGCTGGCGCGCACATGCCCAACGGATAAGGCCATCCGCTTCTGCGTCTTTCTGGGTGGCTTGGACTTGGGCCAACTGTTCATCGCTGGCGGGTGCACGCGCTTCCTTGAAGATGGGTTCGCCCTCGGTGCGCCGATAGACCCCGTCGAGCACCAGACGTGCGCGAACGCGAGATGTGGGGCAAAGTGATACGCGAGGCGGGGATCAAGCCGGATTGACAATTCTTGCCACACCGGTTGGGCGCGAACATGCGGAATTAATACTGAGCAACGGTTTGATCCTCGGTTTGATCCTCCATTGACAAAGTAGCGGGCTGCCGGTGTAATAACTTCGACTGCGGCAAACGCGGCACCTGCACCCGCGGCAGCGCGGGTCCGCAACATGACTGTCGAGGAGTTCACCGTCTATGTCGCATTCGATACGTACCGCTTTGCTGGTCGTGCTGCTTGCCACGACGTGCGCGCCTGCCGCAGCGCAGGAAAAATTTCCGTCGCGGCCGCTCGAAATCATCGTGCCGACGCCGCCGGGCGGCGGCACCGATATCGCGATCCGGCTGCTCGCCGAACTGGCTGAACCAGCGCTGGGGCAGAAGATCGTCATCGTCAACAAGACGGGCGGCGGCGGCCTGATCGGCATGGCGCAAGTTGTGCAGGCGAAGCCTGACGGTCATACGCTGGGCGGTCTGTGGAACGCGCCGCTCACGATGACGCCGCACATGCAGCCCGCGCCCTACAAGCCGACCGACTATGTCGCGATCAGTCTCGCCGACTCGGCGCCGACGGTGTTTTGCGTGACAAAAGAATTTCCCGCGAATGACGGCAAGGAGTTCATCGAACATCTTAAGAAAAATCCCGGCAAGTTTACCTATGGAAATGACGGCGTCGGCGGCACCATCCATCTTTCGGCCGAGCGCATCTTCAGCAAGCTTGGCGTGAAAACGCGCCCGGTGCCGTTCGGCGGCGCCGGCGAAACGCTGAAGAACTACCTCGGTGGGCACGTCGATATTTACGGCGGCTCGATCACGCCCATCCTGCCGTACATCAAGGACGGTTCCAATAAGTGCCTGATGGTGACATCGAGGGAAAAACTCGTATCGATGCCGCAGGCGGCGAGCTTGAGCGAACTCGGCGTGCCGGACACCGGCACCGCGTTGTGGCACGGCATCGTTGGCCCCAAGGGCATACCCGCGGATCGCGTGGCGATACTCGAAAAAGCATTTCGCGAGGCGGCGCGCTCCGACAAATTCCGCCAGTACATGGAGCCACGCGGCATCAAGGTCGAAGGCAGCACTGGCGCGGAGTTCCGCAAACTGATCGACACCGAGTACGCCGCCATGGGCGAACTGATGAAGTCGATCGGTCTCACCAAGTAGTCCGCGTAAGCACCACATGACGCTCACGCTGCCGCGCGGCGAGGCCGCGGTCGCCGTCGCCATGATCGTGCTCGCAAGCTGTGTATTGTGGGACACGAACCACATGCCGGCAGGCGCGCCGGGCCAGCCGGGACCGGGATTTTTCCCCACCGTGCTAGGCGTCGCGCTGCTCGCGTGCGGCAGCGGACTATTGCGCCACAGTTGGCGCACAGCGGCCGGAGAGCCAATATCGCTGTGGCATACGAAGGTATGGATCACGCTCGCCGCGCTCGTCGCGGTCGCATTTGCGCTGGAACCGCTCGGCTTCGTAGTGGCAGGGACATTGTTCCTTTTCGTGTTGCTGCGTTTTTGCGGCGGCGTTCGCTGGCTTGCATCCGTCGTCGGCGCGCTCGTGCTAACCGGCAGCGCGTGGTACTTTTTTGTCGCGGCCTTGGGCGTGGCGCTGCCGCGCGGCATCTTCCTGCTGTAAATGGACACTTACGACTACCTGATGAGCGGCTTCGCCGTCGCCACCCGCCCGGATAATCTGCTCTACTGTTTCATCGGCTGCCTGTGGGGCACGATCGTCGGCGTGCTGCCGGGGCTGGGTCCGCTCGCGGGCCTGACCTTGCTGCTGCCGCTCACCTACAAGCTGGAGCCCGCGTCTGCGGTCATCATGCTGTCGGGAATTTTTTACGGCGCGATGTACGGCGGCTCCACCACCTCCATCCTCTTGCGCATACCCGGCGAAGCGGCGTCCATTATGACTTGCATCGACGGCCATGCGATGGCGAAGCAGGGCCGCGCGGGGCCCGCGCTGGTGGTCGCCGGCATCGGCAGTTTCATCGGCGGCACCGTCAGCATCATCGGACTCATGCTGTTCGCGCCGCCGCTCGCGCAATTGATGCTGAAGGTCGGGCCCGCCGCGGAGTTCGCGTTGATGGCGATGGCGCTGCTGGTGATGGGCTTCGTGTCGAGCGGCCCGCCGGTAAAAACGCTCATGATGATAGTGCTCGGTCTTCTGATCGCCACCATCGGTCTTGATCCCTTGTCGGGTTTTCCGCGCTTTACGTTCGGCCACATCGAATTAAGCGACGGCCTGAGCTTCGTCGCGATGGCGCTGGGGCTCTTCGGCATCAGCGAAATCCTGCTCAACCTCGAAGACTTGCGCAAGGTCGAGCCGATACGCCCGACGTTCGCGAGCCTGATTCCGCGCGCCGCGGACTTGCGCGCGAGCGCACCGGCGATTGCGCGCGGCACGGTCGTCGGTTTTGTGTTCGGATTCGTGCCGGGAATCTCGCACGTCGTCTCGACCTTTGTGTCGTACGCACTCGAAAAAAAGCTTTCGCGTCACCCGGAAGAATTCGGCCGCGGTGCCATCGCCGGCGTTGCCGGTCCGGAAACCGCCAACAACGCGACGACCGGCAGCGCGATGATTCCATTGCTTGTGCTCGGCATACCGGCGATTCCGGCAACCGCGATCCTGCTCTCGGCATTGATGATCCACGGCGTGAATCCGGGGCCGCAGCTCGTGAGCGAGCATCCGCAGGTGTTCTGGGGATTAATCGCCAGCATGTACATCGGCAACCTGATGCTGCTCGCGCTGAATCTGCCGTTGGTCGGCCTGTTCGTGAACCTCCTGCGCATACCTTATGCGTGGTTAGCACCCAGCGTATTGCTCATTTGCATCGTCGGCATCTACAGTGTGAACGCCAACGCCGCGGAGATCGGCATCATGGCGGCGTTCGGACTCATCGGCTACGTGTTGCGCAAATTCGAATTCGACTGTGCGCCGCTCCTGCTCGCCGTAGTGATCGGCGATCGCATGGAAGTCGCGCTGCGCCGCGCGCTTATCATCAGCGAAGGCAACTGGGCGGCTTTGGCGCAGGACGCCTTTTCACGCATCTTCCTGAGCGCGATCGTCGTGCTCGTGCTACTTCAGTGCATCGCGTGGTGGCTGGGATTGCGGCGTCGCGACCTGATCGAACCCGTACCAACGACCGAGGAGCATCGACCATGAGATTCACCCGTGAACGCGGCAAGTCCGCGCCCCGGCGCATGCGCGAAATGCTCGCGCAACCGGGCATTATACTGGGCGGCGGCGCGTATGACGCGCTCTCCGCGCGCATCGTCGAGCAGTGCGACTACCCGCTCTGCGTCGTCACCGGCGCGGGGACCAGCATGTCGCGCGGTTATCCCGATATCGGTTTTGTCGCCGGTGAAGAAATGGTCGCAAACGCGCGCTACATCGCCGAAGCGGTGGAGATTCCGGTGATCGTGGATGCGGACACCGGTTACGGCAACGCGATCAACGTGATGCGCACGGTGCGCGCATTCGAGCAGGCGGGTGTCGCCGGCATCCACATCGAGGACCAGGACTGGCCGAAGAAATGCGGCCACCTGCAGGGCAAGAAACTGATCCCGGCGCAGGAGATGGTCGGCAAGATCAAGGCCGCGCTCGATGCGCGCCGCGATCCGGATTTTCTGATCATCGCGCGCTGCGACGCGGTAACGGTCGAAGGCATAGACGCCGCACTTCAACGCGGTGAAGCCTATCGTGAAGCCGGCGCAGACATGCTGTTCATCGAAATGCGCGAATCGATGGACGAGATGCGCGCGATCGCCGAGCGTTTTCGCGGACGCATACCGCTGCATTTCAATCATTCACCAAGCGGCATGGTGCCGCGCCTGCACATTTCCGAAATCGAAGCGCTCGGCTTCAGCACCTGTTGTTTCTACGCGCATACGGTGATGGCGGCAGTCAAAGCCATGCGCGACGTGCTGATGGACATCAAGCGCACCGGCAACTCGCTCGCGGTGTGGGATCGCATGATTCCGTTCGACGAATTCTGGGAGGTCTGCGAATTGGCCGAGGTCAAGGCGCTGGAGAAAAAATATGGCGTTTGACCCGGTCCGGCTCGAGATCATCAAGAACGCGATCGGCTCGGTCGTCGACGAAATGGTGCTGACGGTGGTGCGCATCGCCTATTCGTCCATCATGAAAGACACGATGGATCTGTCGAGCGCGTTTTGCGACGCGCAGGGGCGCATGATCGCGCAGGGTCTGTCGCTGCCGCTGCACCTGGGCTCGATTCCCGATGCGATGGACGCAGTGCGCGCCGAGTACGGCGACACGCTCGCGGAAGGCGACATCGTCGTCTTCAACGATCCTTATCAGGGCGGCATGCATCTGCCCGACATTTTCATGGTGAAGCCTGTGTTCGTCGGCCGCCGCCGCATCGGCTACGCGATCGTCGTCGCGCATCACAACGACATGGGCGGGCGTGTGCCGGGTTCGAGCGCCGCCGACTCGACCGAGATATTCCAGGAGGGGCTGCAGATACCAGTGTTGAAGCTCTTCGAGCGCGGCGTGCCGAACGCGACGCTCATCAGCATGATACGCCGCAACGTGCGCATACCGGACGTCGTGATGGGCGATATCGATGCGCAAGCCGCCGCCTGCCGCATCGCCGAGCGCGGCATGCACGAACTCGCGCAGCGCTTCGGCGTCGATCAACTCGAGCGCTATTTCGACGAACTGCTCGATTACTCCGAGCGCGAAGCGC
>CAMDRJ010000159.1 GCA_945906755.1 Klebsiella pneumoniae
GACAAGCGGTTGGACCAATTGAAGCTGCAGTACTAGAGGGCCACCGCCGGGTGGCCCAAAAACCGTGCGGCCGCGTTAGCGACCGCTTCTAGCCGCTTCGAGCGGCTCACAAACTAAAGCCCCCGGCTCTGCCGGGGGATATTTACTCGTAATCGACCTGATCCGGGCAACCGAGTTCGCGCTGGAGCGCGGTTACCCGTTGCCGGAGTTCTTGCAAGGCGTCGGCGGCGCGGGCCTCTTCGATGGACTGTTTATCTTCCCGCTACTGACCGCTCTTACTGTCATGTATGCGCATTGGCGACAGCGAAGTCGCAAGGAGCGCGAGCTGGTGGAAGAGATGCATCGCGTCGGGTTTAGCCCTTCGCGATAGGGCTAAGTCGCTAAGTCGGCGCTGCCATCCCGCGCGTGGCCCAGCCGGTCATCCGGCGTTCCAGCGCAGCGAAAATCGCGTACATCGCGACCGCCATCGCACTAATAAGGATAAGCCCGGCGAAGGTCAGGCCCATGCGCATCGACGATCCCGCCGACAGCATGAGATAGCCGATCCCCTCGTTCGATGAGCCGATCTCTGAAATGATCGTGCCGACGAAGGCCAAGGTCACCGCGACTTTTAAGGAGGCGAAGAAGTAAGGCAACGAGCGCGGCAATCCGACTTTCCAGAGCACATCCATGCGCGTGGCGCCAAGCGAGCGAAGCACATCCTCCAGCTCGGGTTCCAGCGTTGCCAGACCGGTGGCGACGTTGACCGTGATCGGAAAGAACGAGATCAGGAAGGCGGTCCAGATGGCCGGCACCGTGCCCGGCCCAAACCACACGATGAGGATCGGCACGATCGCCGCCTTCGGAATGGCGTTGAAGGCGATCATGAGCGGATAGAACGCGTTGTACATGAAGCGGGACGACCCGATCAGGAAACCCAGCGCGACGCCGACGATAACGCCGATGCCAAAGCCGATCATCGTGCGATAGAACGTGTGCCAGGCATGTTCGAGGATGGCGAGGGCCACATTCCAATCCGATACGGCACGCACGACCGCGCTTGGCGCCGGCACGATCGTCTCGGGCACTTTGAACCCGCGGCATACGAGTTCCCATAGTGCGATCATGATCAATAGAACAATCCATGGCGCCCAGGCGTCGACCGTCTTAGATTTCAGTGCCATCGTTTCGCGCGCCGCTCAGGTTTTACGGATTCGACCGATATGCTCGCGCAGTTCCAGCACGATATCGGTGAATTTATCGGAGTAGGTCACTTCGAGGTCGCGCGGCCGGGGCAGCGGATTTTCCTTGCGTACCAGAATGCGTCCCGGGCGTTTCGACATCACATAGATCGTGTCAGCGAGAAACGTTGCTTCACGCAGATCGTGCGTCACCAGGATCACGGTGAATTTGCGCTCGGTCCACAGATCGCGCAGCACGCACCATAGTTCTTCGCGCGTGAAGGCATCGAGCGCGGCGAACGGCTCATCAAGCAGCATGAGCTTGGGCTCGTGAATCAGCGCGCGGCAAATCGATGCACGCTGCTGCATGCCGCCCGATAACTGCCAGGGAAACTTCTCTTCATTGCCTTCCAGCCCGACCTTCTTCAACAGGCTGCGCGCCCGTTCTTCGAATTCGGCGCGGCTCTTGCTGAAATTGGCCCGATAGGGCTGCACGATTTCGAGCGGCAACAACAGGTTGTCGATGGTTGTGCGCCACGGTAAGAGAGTTGGCGCTTGAAACGCCATGCCGACGATCTTCAAGGGGCCTTTGACTTCCGTGCCATCCACCGCGACCTTACCGCGGCTCGGTGGGCGCAGACCCGACACGAGTTTCATGAAGGTCGACTTGCCGCAGCCAGACGGCCCGACCACCGCTACGAACTCCCCCTCCCGGATAGAGAGGGTGACATCTTCGATCGCATTGCCGCCCGTGCTGTCATAGGCGAGGTCGACCGACTTGAAATCGACCATTGGATGCACGCCGGCCGCGACTCCCCCCAAGCTTTTCCCCTCGGAAAGCCCAATACCCTGAACCGAAACCTAGAACACCTTCCGATCGGCGGTGCTTGGCATGAAATTGCTATTGAACAGGCTGTCGGCGCTTGGCGTCGACTTCAGGTTGAACGCGCTGGACACTTGTTTGACTGTGTCTTCGAAGCGCTGCTTTTCAATGGTGCCCACGCCGCCTGTACGATAGCCCGGTGTGCCGATGACATCATCGATCGCCATGCGCAGACGCCGCTTTTCCAGTGCCGTATCGATCAGAGAATCGCGCTGCTTCAACACCGTGTCGATCGCACCATCCGGATCACGGATGACATCGCGAATGCCCTTCGAGAGCGCACGCAGGAACCCTTCCACCGCCTTGGGATTCTCGGTGATGAATTTTTGTGAGGCGATCACCGCATTGCCGTACAGCCGCACGCCATGATCGGGATACTTGAGGATCACGATGTCCTCATCTTTCACGCCGCGCGCATTGAGATTAAGCAGGCTGGTGAAGGTGAAGCCGGTGATCGCATCGACATCGCCCTTGGCGAGCATGGTTTCGCGCAGCGGCGGATCCATCGAGGTCCATTTGATCGAGGGAGCATTCAGCTTGTTCGCCGCCATGAAGATCGGAAAGGCTTTGCGACCGGCGTCAAACACCGGTGCGCCCATCGTCTTGCCGTTGAGATCGGCAGGTGTCCGGATGCCTGATTTCTTGAGCGCGAACACCGCGGCGGGCGTCACGTCGTAAAGCATGTAGACCGCCTGCATCTTCGAGCCGGGATTGTCGGGGTTGTTGCCGATGAACTCGATCATCGCGGCGACATCGGCAAAGCCCATTTCGTAGACACCAGACGCAACGCGCGTGACGGCAGCACCGGACCCCGTGCCCGCATCGATGGTTACATCGAGCCCTTCTTGTTTGTAGTAGCCCTTGCTCACGCCCATGAGGAAGAGCGACGCGGGGCCTTCAAAACGCCAATCGAGGATGAAGCGAATCTTGGTCGGTTGCTGGGCGAGCGCGGTGCCGGCGATGACTGCCAAGCTAAGGGCCGCGATACCGCGTGTGATCCAATGTAGAGGGCGGGCGAAGGAGCGCACAGGAGTTCTCCAGGTAAATTGAGTTTCGATTATACGTGCGCCGCCTGATTGGGAAAGTCCTTATTGTCGGGGTGTGCTAGCTTCAGCGCTCCGCCCTCCTTCTAGAAGCTCGAAGACCAACCAATGCCGACTTCCCTGGCTGTCGATATCGGCGGCACCTTTACCGACATCGTCCTGCGTGGCGACGATGGCACGCTCGTGGTCGACAAGACGCTCACCACGCCAGACGACCTACTGGCGGGGTTCTTCACCGGCGTCGATGCCGTGCTTCGCAAGGCGGGCAAGACCGCGCGCGATGTCGATGGCGTCATTGTGCATGCGACCACCATCGTCACCAATGCGCTCATCGAACGCAAAGGGCCACGGACCGCGCTGCTCACCACCGCCGGGTTTCGCGATGTGCTGGCCATCAGGAACGAACATCGCTATGAAATGTACGATCCGCAGATCGAATTTCAGCCACCGCTGGTGCCACGTGAGCTGACTTTCGGTGTTCCCGAGCGCATGCTGGCCGATGGCACCGTCATCAAAGCGCCGCTGCAAGCCGACATCGAAGCGATTGCCGATGAGTTGCGGCGCCGCGAAGTCCGCTCGGTCGCGGTCTGCTTCTTGAATAGTTATGCCAACCCGGCCAATGAGCGCGCGGTGGGCCACATCCTGCGTGCGCGGATTCCGGAGATCTTCGTATCGCTGTCGGCCGAGATCGCGCCGCAGATTCGCGAATATCCACGCACCTCCACCGCCGCGATCAATGCGTACACGATGCCGATCTCGCTGCCCTATTTGCGTGCATTGGGTGTGCGGCTGAAGAAGGAAGGATTCGCCAATGCGCCGCTCATCATGCTGTCATCCGGCGGCATCATCGGCGCCGAGATCGCCGGCCGCAATCCGGTGCGCATGATGGAAAGCGGACCGGCGGCCGGTGCGCTCGCCGCGGCACACTACGCCGAAGTGCTGGGCCTGGATCGGCTCATGTCGTTCGATATGGGTGGCACGACCGCCAAGGCTTGCCTCATCGAACACCGCCAACCATTGGTCACCGGACTGTTTGAGGCGGATCGCAAGTATCGCTTCAAGGAAGGCAGCGGCATGCCGGTCACGATTCCTTCAATCGACATGATTGAAATCGGCGCGGGTGGCGGCAGCATCGCCTATGCCGATGATCTCGGACTGCTGAAAGTGGGCCCGCATAGCGCTGGCGCCAAGCCCGGGCCTGCGTGTTATGGCCGCGGCGGCACTGCACCGACGGTGACGGATGCCGATCTCGTACTTGGCCTACTCGATGCGGGTAATTTTTTGGGCGGCGATATGAAGCTCGATCTGGCCGCAGCGACACTTGCGATCGAGCGCGTCGGCGGTGTGTTGGGGACCGACGTTCATCAAACCGCGCGTGGCATTTACCGTGTCGTCGCCGAAGCGATGGCCGCCGCGACGCGCGCCCATGCTACCGATCGCGGTGTCGATTATCGCGGCCTGCCGCTCTTTGCGTTCGGTGGTGCGGGTCCGGTGCATGCATGTGAGGTTGGGGCGTTGCTGCAAACGAAGGTCGTCATCTTCCCGCCGCAGGCAAGCGTGCTCTCCGCATTTGGCGCACTGGTGACGCCGGTGAAGCTTGATCTGGTGCGTAGTGCGCTTGGCATGCTCCATGAGATCGACTGGTCGCGCGTCGACACGATATTTCGCGAGATGATCGACGAGGGTTCGATCGCGCTGCAAGAGGCCGGCTGCAAGACGGGCGACATCACGATTCAATTCGGCGCCGATCTGCGCTATTTCGGGCAACAAAACGAAGTGAGCGTGATGTTCGCGTTCGATCCACGGACCGGGCGCGATCACCACGCGATTCGCGCCGCGTTCGAGACCGCTTATCTCGCGCAATATGGATTTAATCCGAGCCATGTGCCGGTCGAGATCGTGAGTTGGCGCGTCACCGCGCGCGGACCCGAGGTACCGTTTCATGCGGCAGCGCATCCGCAAGCAGCACCGGGAAAGGCCAAGGGCACACGCCCGGTTCATTTATGGAAAGCAGGCCAGGCGGTGCCGCTGTTCGATCGCGCAACGCTTGGCGTCGGTCAACGCATTGATGGACCGGCAATCATCGAAGAACGCGAGACCACCGTGGTGATTCCGCCTGGCTGGCAGGCTAATGTCGATCGGTTTGGTTGCATTGTGGCGGTGCCCAAGGACGGGAGCGGAACATGAAGCAATTGGATGGCATCGAACTCGAAATCCTCTGGTCGAACTTGATCGGCATCGTGAGCGAGCAGGCAAAGGCGCTGCAACGGATCGCGTTCAGTCCAATCGTCCGCGAAGCGGGTGATCTGGCGAGCGGCCTCTTCGATGCAAAAGGCCGCATGGTGGCGCAGGCCAATACTGGCACGCCCGGACATATCAATTCGCTCGCCGCTGCGGGTGGCCATCTGCACCGCTTGTTCGCAGGCAAACTCGCACCGGGCGATGTCATCATCACCAACGATCCGTGGCTCTCGGCCGGACACTTTTTTGATATCACACTGCTCTCGCCGATTTTCAACGAGGAGGCGAGTGAGCCGAAGCTCATCGGTTATGTGGGCTCAACGATCCACCATACCGACATCGGCGGTTACGGCATCGGTGCCGGCGCGCGCGACGTCCATGAGGAAGGGCTCTGGATTCCACCGCTCAAGCTTTATGAGCACGGTGAACCGAGTGCGATGCTGCATGACATCATCCGACGCAATGTGCGGACGCCTGATCATGTGTTCGGCGATCTCGCCGCACAGGTGTCAAGCGGCAAGGCGGGTGGCGAGCGGCTGGTCGCGATGTGCAAGCGCTATGGTCTTACCGATATCGAGACCCTGTCGGATGAAATCATCCGTCGCTCGGAAATGGCTACGCGCGCTGCGATTCGCAAACTGAAGGCGGGTACGTATCACGGCGAAAGTCGGTTCGATGTGCCGGGTGGCGAACTGATCACCCTCAAATCGGCGGTCACCATCGACCCGGTTGCCGGGGAAATCCTGATCGACTTTGCCGGTAGCTCGGCAGCGAGTCCAACCGGCATCAACGTCGTCCTCAACTACACCCACGCGTATTCGACATTCGCGATCCGTAGTTGTCTCAATCCGGAGTTGCCGAACAATCATGGCAGCCTCGCGCCGATCAAGGTGGCCGCGCCGGTCGGATCGATTGTCAACGCGGTCTATCCGGCGCCGGTCGCGGCACGGCATGTGGTGGGCATGTATGTGCCGATGCCGATTCTGAAAGCCTTGCATCAGGTGATACCGGACCGGGTGCTGGCCGAGGGTGCCGGCGCCGTCTGGACCTTCCAGATCCAAGGCAAGCGGCTCGATGGCACGCCGTTTACATCGTCGATGTTCAGCTACTCAGGCGGCATGGGCGCGCGTGCCACCAAGAGCGGCCCGGATGCCACCTGTTATCCGACTGGCATTGCTGCGGTGCCGATCGAAATTCTGGAAGCCGCCATGCCGATCGTCTTCGATCAAAAGGAACTCAGGCTCGCATCGGGCGGTGCGGGCCGCTCACGCGGTGGTGATGGCCAGGTGATTCAGTTCCATATGCGCACCGAGTCGCCCTGGCTGCTCAATGCAGTGGCGAGCCGCCTCGATGAAGGTCCGGAAGGTCTCGAAGGCGGCGCGCCGGGCGCTGGTGGAAAGTTCTCGGTGGGCGGCAAGCCGATCAATGAAGTGCGCAAGATGACCATGAAGCCGGGCGATGTCGTCTCGCTTGAAACACCTGGCGGTGGTGGTTACGGTGCGCCGATAAGATAACCGAGCGATAGTCAAGGAGACAGCAATGGATATTCACAAAATTGATTGGAGCGCCACCCAATGGAAAAAAGTTCGCGAGGGCGTCGATAGGAAGGGCTTTACCGGTAAAGGGGCCACGGTGGCGTTGCATCGGCTGATGCCCAACCATACGCCCAATCCGCATTCGCATCCGCATGAGCAGATTCTTTACATCATGTCTGGCACGATGAAGCTCCATATCGGCGACGAGGTGCATATCATTGGCCCAGGCGGACTGTTGCTGGTACCGCCGAATGTCACGCACTGGGGTGAAGTCGTGGGCGATGAGCCGGTGATGAATCTCGATATCTTCACGCCCTGCCGGCCCGAATACGTGTGAATGTCGTTTTCGATTTTGGCAATGTGATTTTCCGGTGGGACCCCGAGCGCGTTGTCGCCCGCGTCTTTGACAGGGCACCGGAGTGCGAGCAAATCCTCACGCAGTTCATCGGCCATGACGATTGGCAGGAGCTTGATCGCGGCACCTTGGCACCGGTGGATGCGATCAATCGCGCGGCGTTGCGCACCGGACTGCCCGCGGCGAAGATCGGCCAGTTGTTGCGTAGCGTGCCGCCCTCGCTTGCGACCATCGAAGGTTCACCCGAGCTGCTCTATCGCGTGAAGTCGGCCGGCCATCCGCTCTATTTTCTTTCCAATATGCACTTCGATTCGATCGAGCATTTGGAACGCGCACATGATTTCTGGGATGTGTTCGCGGGTGGGGTCGTGTCGTGCCGCGTGCAAAAAATAAAGCCCGAGCCTGCGATCTATCAACATCTATTGCAGCAGTACGCGTTGGATCCAGCGGATTCCGTATTCATCGACGACCTGCCGGTGAACCTCGCTGCAGCCGCCAAATTCGGCATGCACACCATCCAGTTCATCGATCCGAAGCAGTGCGAGCGCGAGCTGAAGGCGTTTGGATGCCTCTGATATACGCGGTTCAGCCGCCCTTTGGCACGAATTTGCGCCAGTGCTCGGGTCGATGTGGCTGCGCATCAAACGATTGCAGCCGATCGGCCGCCTTGCCGATGATGTCGCTTGCCGTGCAGCGGTGCTGCGCGAGATAGTTTGACAGCGTGTCGATCGCATCGGCGATCACGCCATAGCCGCCCGTCATCACGGCGCTACCCATTTCCACCGCCGATGCACCCGCGAGCATCATGCGCGCTACATCTTCCCCGCTGCGCGCGCCATTCGTGCCGATCAATGGGAACGCCGGGCCGATCCGTTTGCGTGAGCGGGCGAGCCAATAACAGGTGAGTGGTAGTGCCCACGCACCGCCATACCCTAGATTGGTGCCAAGCGTGGGCGCCATCGAATCCAGATCGGGCAGCATGCCAAGGGCGCGACCGATCATGATGACTGCGCAGGCACCGCCCTCGCGCGCGCCGTCTGCAAGTGCAGCAACATTTTCGCTCTGTCCAGTCAGTTTGACCCACACCGGGATCCGCACCGCGCTGGTGATCGCGGCGACCTGCTCTCGCACGCGCGCAGCGGATCGCTCGGTCGTGACGCCACCATGCGTCGCTTCATCGGCGTAGGGCGTGCCGACGTTGAATTCCAAGAGTCGGATGCCTGCTGCTTCGACTTTCTTTGCCATCGCCACCGCGGCGTCGAGATTCGCCAAAATGATGCTGGCCGCCACGAATGCATTCATCGTCTGCGCGTGACGGTCGAGCGATGCGACCGCATTCAGCCAATCGTCGAAGGGGCGCGGTTGCAAGCCGGAGCGGCAGAGAAGATTGACGTCTCGAAACGCGCTGTCGCGAGCGGCACCGGGCCATGCAAGCCGTTCCCACGAGGGCGAAAATATTGCGTAATCGGTATGCGCAAGCTGTGTCTTCGCCGCCTCACTCTCATTGAACGATTTGGCGACGACCACGGCTGCACCGGCATGCAGGGCAGCGCGAATACCGTCTTCAGTGAGCGTGTGTTCGCCCGCAGCGCAAATGATCGGGTTCTTGAGGGCGAGGTCGCCGACCGCAATCCGCAGTTTGCTCAATCCGGTTTCTTGCCGATGGTAAGCATGTTGACGACTTGTTTGACGCCTTGCGTTTCGGCGACGATTCTCAGCGCGAGATCCCTATGCAGGTCGCTCGGGACATACCCGGATACCGTCACCACGCCGCTGTCGGCCTTGGCTTCGATGGCTTCCCAAAACAGCTGCTTATTGAAACGCAGCCGGGCAGCCACCGCAGCCTCCAGCGTCGAATTCTTGAACGCCGACCCGATTTCCCTGATTGCGTCAGTTTGGGCCGAGGCGGTAGTCCAAACGCCGGCAAACAGCATGAATAGGGCGGCCAGAAGGCGGATTTTCATTGGATTTTGCGATCCTACAATGGATGAAAGCGGACATGATCGCCTCTTTCCGCCAACCTCACCAATCCGCCCCGATCGATGGGAGACGACCAGCCCTGACCGGGCGTATGATTAGCATCAGCGCTGCCTTGGGTGCAGCGAATTTCATGGAGGACGTATGGCCAAGCTTCGACATATCGCATTCTCGGTTCCCGATCCCTGGGCAACCGCTGAGTTTTACATGCAGGCATTCGGCATGACCAAGGTTGGCGAGACCGACTCGCCCCTGGCGCGCGGCGTCTACCTGACCGATGGCACCATCAATCTTGCCATTCTCAACTACAAAAACGACGAAATGGCCGGCAAAGTCGGCAAGGATTTCGTCGGCATTCATCACCTCGGATTCTGGGTCGATGACATCGAAGCGTCCAAGTCACAGGCCGCCAAAGCGGGTGCGACCTACTGGATGGGTGAAGTGCCCACTGAGGAAGAAGGCAACAATTTCTATGAGGTGAAGTACCGCGATCCCGATGGCATCGTGTTTGACCTGAGCGCCAACGGCTGGGGTGGTGCGGTGCGCGATGTGGTGCCCGCCTCCGAATCGCGCAAGATCAAGGTGCCCGAGCTGGTGGCCGATCGTACCGGGATCCAGAAAAAGGTTGCTTAGGGAAACACTGAGCATGGGGCCGACCGATTGATTCGGCGGGGCCCCAACCTTCCTGTTCACCGGTGATCGATCGCATTCTCATTGTCGGCGCCGGCCCGGTCGGCATGGTCTGTGCGCTGGCGCTTAACCGCGCCGGCATCCGCGTAACGGTCCTGGAGCAAGAGCCAGGGCCGGTTGAAGACCAACGGGCCGCCTCGCTTCATCCGCCGACGATCGAGATGCTCGATGCTTTGGGCATCGCGCAACAAATCATCCCGCTTGGGTTGATCTCAACCGCGTATCAGTTTCGCGATCGCCTCGATGGATCGGTCGTCGCGCAATTCGATCTCGGTCTATTGCGACACGAGTTTCGCTTTCCGTACGTACTGCAATACGAGCAGTACAAGCTCACCGGCGATATCGCACGTCAATACGGCGACGAAAGCGATTTCGATGTGCGTTTCGGACGGCGCGTCGCAGGCATAAAGCAGCACGACGACCATGTGGTCGTTGAAGCGGAAGGCCCGGATGGCATCGAGCGCCACACCGCGCGTTATCTGGTTGGTGCCGACGGCGGTCGGAGTATCGTCCGCAAGGCCGCGGACATCGCCTTCGAAGGATTCACCTATCCCGAGAGCTTTATCAAGATCGCCACAACGCATGATTTTCAAAAGAACGAACCGAGTCTCGTTTATCGCAATTATTTTTCCGATCCGGACGAGTGGTGCAATCTGTTCAAGGTCACGGGTAAAAGAGATCCGGGCCTGTGGCGCACCATCCTGCCGACGCGCGTGGACGAGACCGAAGAGCAGGCGCTCGAGCCGGAGGCCGTCGAGGCGCGGTTGCAGAAG
>CAMDRJ010000160.1 GCA_945906755.1 Klebsiella pneumoniae
GATTTAGGCTCTCGTACTCGTCCATCCGCGATTCTCCTTTCGTGTGCTTGGCGGCTCACGATCGATAGTTTCGCCGGGTGGACTCCCGGATTCGTCAAACTTCTGCTGCCTCCCCGGCAGAGCCGGGGGAACTCCCTACTTATTAGGCGTTGAGGAATCTTCGCGCGAGGAGCGACTGCATGTCGCGTCGCCCATCGGCGATAAGCATGATGAAAACCCGCTGGCCAATGACGCGGCAGATCACTCGATAGGGTTTGAACGCGGTCTGCCGGTATTCCCGAATGCCAAGCGTCAGCAACTCCCTCGGATTACTGCCTCGTTCCGGAAATATTGCAAGACCGTCGATAACCTTCATCAGGCGATCCAACACGTAGTTAGCCTTTGCCTGAGTGTCCGACTGCACGATGTAATCGTAGAGGGCGTCCAGATCCCGCTCCGCGCCGGCGGTAAGCAAGACCTCGTAGCGTTTCGCCGGCATCAATCGGCCATGCGCTTTGCCCGTAGCCGCGCCACGACATCGGCCGCCGGTTTAGCCGCACCTGCCTCAATTTCCTGGTTGCCCAATGCGAGGATTTTCAGCAGCGCCAACAGTTCCTGCGTTTCTTCGTAAGACTCCACATCCTGAATGACCGCTTTGGCCTCGCCGTTTTGCGTGATCACGAGCGGTACCCGCCGCTCGGCCAGCTGGAGCAACACTTCGGCGGCGTTGGCTTTCAAGAAACTGATCGGTTTGATCTGCGAGGAATATTTCATCGCTACCCTATCGGATTGAATAAAGACTGAATATAGTCTTCTCGAATCGGGTAAGCAACCACCGACACCACCGATGAACTCAGCTGGATCGAGTACCGGCCTTCGAAGCCGGGTGTCGGGGGTTCGAGTCCCTCCGGGCGCGCCACTATTTTTGCAGGATCGCTCGCGCCTGCAGCATCTCGCGCGCCGCCTCGATCACGCGTGACGCCGGCAACTGTTGCAAGCAATCGCTCAGGCTGTCGATATGACGCTGGCAGCCCTCTTCCATGCACGGCACGCATGTGCCCATCCCTTGAATCAATGAGACATTGCCCGCCCGCTTTGAACCGATGCGTTGCCAGGCATTGCTGCCATCTTGGTTGGCAGCGGGCCACGGCCCCCACTTCACCGGATCGGTCGGGCCGAACAGTGCGACCACCGGCGTATTGACCGCCGCGGCCAAGTGCGTGACTGCCGTGTCGGGTCCGATATAAAGAGCGGCCCGCGACAATACATAGCCGGTTTCAGCGAGCGAAAGTTTGCCGGCGAAATTCACCGCGCCCGGCAGCGACGCAGCGATCGACGCCACGTAGTCACGCTCGATCGCGTCGGGGCCACCAGTGAGCACCACCCGATACCCGGCGGCCAAGAGCCAGTTTCCCACGTCGCGCCAGCCAGGCAGGGTCCAGGTCTTGTAAGCGAACTTCGGCGACGGATGCATCACCACGAAATCACCCGCAATCGCAGCGTCGTTGAGTTTAGCGTTTGCACTCGTCACATCATGCTCGGTCCAACCCGCCACAACCGTGCTGTGCGGTTCGACGTCAAGCGCAGTCAAGATTCGCAAATACGACTGGACCGTATGCGCGTTGGCATTTTCAAACGGTACCCATCGATTAAGGAGCCAGCGCTTCCAATAATGCTTGGGCGAATCAATGACAAGCCCAATGCGCATGCGCCCCGCAAGCCACGCATAGAGCACCGGCCGATCGCCTGGGATCAACGAGAGCGCAAGATCGTAGCTGCGCCACAACTGTTGTGCGAACGCGCGATGTTGCTGGAGGGTCGGACGTTCCGCGATCTTGATGACGCGACGGATATCGGGGTTCCCGGCAAGGATTCCCTCGGTACCGGCAAACACGAGCACATCGATCGCGGCATCCGGCCACTTGCGACGCAACGAGCGGATAACGGGGGTCGCGAGCAGCACATCGCCGATGCGCCGGGTCACGACAACCAGGATGCTCGCCGGCATCATTGATTCAACCGCGGCATTGGTCATCCGCCATATTGATCGAGCCCCTCCTCGGCGCGCATACGCGTGGAGGCGAGGAGCGCATCGAGTCGGCGCTGATTCTCAGCCAAACTCGCGCGATCACTTTCTTTGTGCCAGAGATGGAAGACCGGCGCGGCGCAACGCGCGCTCTTGTGTTTCACGCCCGCATGCAGTAATCGAATCACGAGATCACTGTCCTCCAGGCCCCAGCCTGCATAGGCTTCGTCCAGGCCGTTGACGCGTACCAAATCGTCACGCCATACCGCGACGTTGCAGGTCTTGACCCCTTCCCAGCGATCAGGCGAGGACTTTCGCCGCGACCCATCTGGTAGTCGAATAAGCGGTAACAGGCGATTGATATCACCACGCATGCGGGCAACGAGCCACTCGACACGATGGTACTGACAGAGCGAACGAGCATTTGACAGCGTCTTCGCGGTGAAGCGTTCGCTCAAGAGAACGCGATTGCCCGCCACAAAATAGCCCGGCTCGGCAAGGCGCTGATGGGTCGCGACAAAATCGCGGTCGGGAACGCAGTCCCCATCGGTGAATATGATGTAGTCCGCGCTCGATGTTGCCAACGCGCGATTGCGAATGGCGGCGGCGCGAAAGCCAAGGTCTTCATGCCACACATGTTGCATGCTGCCGTTGGCGCGCACGGAAAACCGATCGACCACTTCGCGGGTTGCGCTGGTCGATCCGTCATCGGCGACCAATAGCTCGAATGATCGTGTCGATTGCGCCTCGTAGCCTGCCAACACAGCGGCGAGCGCATCCGGGCGATTGTAGGTGGTGACGATGACAGCGGTTTTCACTTCGTTTGTTTCGCGAGGAACATCAATTTCACATAACGGTAGTAGGCGCCCTCGGCGTTGGCGACCGCCAAAACGAAGCCTTCCCGCCCATCGAGAAAGCCCGCGCGCAGCACATACGTTCGAATGAAGGTCCATAGACCATGAACAATCGCCCTCGCGAGCGATGATGACTCTCCACGCCCATGCATCATGTGAGCACCGGCGGTCGAATAGGCCCCCATCTTGCCAAGCGCATCATCGATATCGCGAATCGCTTCATGAGCGAGGGGCTGGCGCATCGTTCCGATTTCCCCATGAACAATTAATCGTTCATGGACCAGATCATCGGAGAACTGCGCAGACCCGCGCCGGAACAATCGCGTCACGTAGTCAGGCCACCAGCCCGAATGTCGCATGATGCGACCGCAAAAACTCGAGAGTCTTGGCATCCGCCAACCGTTCACGGCATGCCCGCTTGAAGTGACTTGTTCGATTTCGGCCCGGAGCGCAGGCGTGACCCATTCGTCTGCATCAATCGAGAGAACCCAGTCACCGGTGGCCAGGGCAAGCGCACGGTTCTTTTGCGGCCCGAAGCCAGGCCAGTCGGTGGTGGTCTCGACCAAAGCGCCTAGTCTTCGCGCGATCTCCGCAGTGCCGTCAGAGCTTTGCGTGTCGACGACCACGATTTGGTCAGCCCACGCCACCGACGACAAACAGCGCTCAATGACAGGCGCTTCATTTTTGGTGATGACGATGACCGAGAGGCTCATCGTAGTGATCGGGCGGTGGTCGGGCTCAACTTTGCTCAACGCTTACGGAGAGTGAACGAGCGGTATTCTACGGGAATCACCCTACGAGAGGGCGTTCCGCCATCATTTCGCCTGTGCAAAGTCAGGGCGCGCTAATCCACCTTCGCCCCGGACGCACGTACCACTTGCGCCCATTTCGCGGTCTCGCTTTTCAAGTAGTCGGCGAAGGATTCGGGGGTACCGCCAAGTGGATCGATCGCCTGCGCCGCAAATTGGGCACGCAACTCCGGCATCGCAAGAATCTGCACGACTTCGCGATTGATGCGCTCGATCACCGCACGTGGGGTCGCGGCGGGCGCAAACAACCCCATCCACACTTCGCCTGCATAGTCGGGCAGACCGGCTTCGATCATCGTCGGCAAGTCGGCCGCCGCGCTCGCGCGTCGTGCACCGGTGGATGCAATGCCACGCAGCGTTCCTGCTTTCAAGTGCGGCAGTGCAGTGGAAGGCGGTGAAAATGTTGCATGCACGCGACCAGCCAGCAGATCGGTCATCGCCTGCGGGCTACTTTTGTATGGCACATGGACGAGCTTGATACCTGCCATCAGATTCAGCATTTCACCGGCCAGATGCGGGGCGGTGCCATTGCCCGATGACCCGAACGTCACTTCACCTGGACGCTTCTTCGCGAACTCAATGAGGTCACGCACCGAGTGAACCGGTACCGATGGATGCACGACAAGCAGGCTTGGCGCTGTGCCGATCAGGACGATGGGTGTGGTGTCGCGAATGAAATCAAACGGCAGGCTTGTGTAGAGCGTTGTGTTGATCGGATTCACGACCCCACCCATCAACAGCGTATAGCCATCGGCAGGCGCACGAATCACTTGTTCGGTCGCGATATTGCTGCTTGCGCCCGGCTTGTTTTCGACGATGACTTGTTGACCGAGCGCATCGGCGAGGCGCGGCGCGACCAGCCGCGTGGTGAGATCAAGTAGGCTGCCTGGCGTGAAGCCGAGCATGATGCGAATCGGCTTGACAGGATATTGCGCCTGCGCCTGCGGCACAGTAATGGCAGCCATCGCAAGAAAACCAATAATCGCTCGAATCATTGCAGTCTCCTTAGCTAACCCGAATCGCGCGGTGACGCCTGTGCAGCGACGGCGTCTTTATTGAGCGTGGAAACGCTCAATGCTCTCCCCTGCCCCTCCCGCATTGGGGCGAGGGTGAGGTCAGTCCTGATTCGCGGCCGCGAATCAGGAAAATATCAACCGATCTAACGCACTTGGAACACCAGCTTTCCTCTGAGATGTCGCGACTCGCTCACCCGATGCGCCTCGACTGCATCGGAGAGCCGGTAGAGCTTGATCTCAGGCGCACGAACCGCCCCGGACAGATACAGCTCGGCGATGCGTTCAAGCGGCGCGCGCGTACGTTTGACCGGCGGACGCAACGACATCACATCATCGCGCGGTGGCTTGGGCGCCTGCGTGCCGGAGGCAATGAAGGCCGCGCGGCCGCCCGGTTTGAGCACTGCGAACGATTTGGTGGCCACATCGCCGCCGACCGTATCGAACACCGCATCGCAGTTCGACACCACCCGCGTGAAATCGGTGGTGTTGTAGTCGATGACCTGATCGGCGCCGAGTTTCTTCAGATAGTCGTGGTTCGACGCGCTTGCGGTGGTGATGACGCGCGCGCCAAGATGCTTGGCAAATTGAATCGCGAATCCGGCGACGCCCCCGGCACCGCCTTGAATCAGGATCGTCTCGCCCGGCTTCAGTTTCAAGGTTTCATCGACCGCGCTGATCGCGGTCAACCCGGCCAACGCAAGCGCGGCGGCATCGACATGCGATAGACGTTCGGGTTTCTTGGCGATGATCGCCGCCTTCATCGCGATCTTTTCGGCATAGGCGCCCTCTTGACCCGCTTCGCAGACACCGAACACCGCATCGCCAATACGAAATTCCGTGACCCCTTCGCCCAACGCACTGATCGTTCCCGAAAAATCTCGTCCCAATACATAAGGCATTTTCATCTGCGCATAGGCACCCGCACGCACCTTCCAATCGGCCGCGTTGACGCTCGCCGCGATGATATCGATCACGACTTCGCCCGGGCCCGCCTTCGGGTCCGGCTGATCACCATACTTCAGGACCTCAGGTCCGCCGTGTTGTTCGATGTATGCAGCTTTCATGGTGAATCCTTTAATTGCAGTGGGTTGGATAGAGCGGCTGGCTATTTCGCCACGATGCCGATCGCATCGGCGAACTTGCGATAGACCTTCACATCGTTTGCCATCAGCGCTGCGAATTGCGGGGCGGTTCCAGCGGTGATTTCATAGCCGATGTTTTCGAGCGCGGTGCGGGTTTCCGCGCTGTTAAGCGCCTTGTTCAGCTCAGCATTTAAGCGCATCGCAATCGCAGGCGGCAGGCCCGCAGGCGCCAGAATACCGACCCATTGATCAGGAATCGCATAACCGGGGATGCCGCTTTCAGCCACGGTGGGAATGTCCGGTGCCACCTTGGCGCGCCCGCTTTCAACGATGCCAAGCGCACGCAGGCGCCCCGACTTGATATGCGGCAGCGTATCGGCCAGCACCAGGATTGCCATTTGCACCTGACCACCCAGAAGATCATTGAGCGCCGGTCCACCGCCTTTGTAGGCGACCGGCACGATCTCGATGCCAGTGGTCACCCGCAATAGATCGCCCGCCAACTCCTGCACGGAACCCGCTGCAGCCACCGCATAGGAGATCTTGCCCGGATTCTTCTTGGCATAGGCGACCAGCTCCTGAATCGAATGCACCGGCAAGGACGGATGCACGATGATCGATCGGCGATTCACCGCCGCGGCGATGATCGGCGTGAAATCCATGATCGCATCGTAGGGAACATTCTTGTTGTAGAACGGAATCAAGAGATGCGAGGCCGGATTCACCAGCAGCGTGTAGCCATCGGCGGCGGCCTTGGCGACATAATCGGTGCCGATGATCGAATTGCCGCCCGCACGATTCTCGACGATCACCGGCTGGCCAATCAATTGCGAGAGCCGATGCGCAACGGGGCGCGCGAATGCGTCGGTGGCGCCGCCGGGTGCATACGGCACCACGAAGCGGATCGGCTTGACCGGAAACTCTTGCGCGAGTACGAACGAAGACGCCGCGAGCAGCGCCGCGACAAACACGGATCGCATCACAGCACGGCGGCTCGTCATGTCGAAAGCGCGGCCGTTTGCTGCTTGAGCAAGGCCCGAATGCGCTCCCGTGCCACGTCGTCACGCCCGGCAGACGGCAGGTGATCGGTCTCGACGACGATCTGCGCTGCACGACGCCCAAACGCTTCCAGGCGCGCACGATCCTCCATGCCGGCACCCGCCGCGTTGTACACAAACTCATGGCAATAAGTGCGCACCGCTTCGCCAACACTGTAGCGACGCGGTACCGGCGGGAGTTCGCCGCGCTCAACCGCTTGAATCGCGCGCGTGAGCATGCGCCGGATCAGCACGACGCCGCGATCGGTGGTGCCAAGATGCTCGGCCTTGCGATTCACGATCGGCCCTTGGCTCACACACGCATCATAGTCGCCAGGTTCGCGTTGACGCTCCTCATAGGGACGATCTGGCGTCTGACCGATGATCCCCAAGCGGCCGACACCGAACATGCTTGCGTTGATCTTCATCTGCCGGCCGGAGATGTTCATGTCGTTGACATGCCGGATACCGATGTAAAAGCAGTTGTGGTCATCGATTGGCGTGACCCACCGAGTGGTGAACGCGGCAATAAAGAAGCTTTCGGCGTTGGCGGGATTGGCACCGCCTGCAAACTGACCGATGTTGGGCAGGATGATGTCGCTCGATCGCGTGAAAACAAAGTCATTGACCTTGCGCGTGGCCATCGAGAGGAAGCCTTGCGGCGTCTCGACAAAATCGAGCACCGGCTGCTCACGAAACGCCGCGGAGAATTGCAGACCGCTCACGATCGCATGCAGATACGCATTGTGGATCGGGTCGGCGGCGTTCTCGACGACTTGCAACCAGTTACACGGATAGTCGAGACTGAAATTGGCGAGCTGATTGCCGGGCGGATAGGTGAAGGTATCCAGCTCCGGCGGCGGTGGCATATGCTCGGGTGGCCCCATATAGGCAAACAGCAGCCCGTACAATTCGCGCACCTGATAGGCACCCTGGCAGAAATTTTCCTTGATCTTGCTGGTCGCGGGTTCCGCCGGGGTATCGAGGATGCTGCCATCGACATCGAAATGCCAGCCGTGATAGCAGCAACGGATGCCGCGCTCGGCGGGAATGCCAAATTCAAGTGACGTGCCACGATGAATGCAGTGGCGATGCAACAATCCAAGACGCCCCGAGCCGTCGCGAAACACGACGAGATCTTCGCCGAGCAGGCGCACCGGCAGCGGCAGATCCTTCAATTCAGCAGCGATCAAAAACGGATGCCAGTAGCGGCGCAGGTACGTCCCGCATGGCGTGCCCGGTCCGACCTTCGCAAGCAGATCATCGCCCGCCGCAGGTGGACGGTTGTAGTAGCCGCTATAGGGGCCGGGCCCGACAGGCGGGCGCTGGTCTGGTGTTCCGCTCATGGTGGTCCGATTCCTTGGCGTACGTTGCCGGCCGATGATACCGCTCGCAGCCTAAACAAGAATCGCAGGCATTGAGCTAAGCTTCGCCAATCGGGAGCATGGCTGTCGATAAAGCAGCCCCCCGTCAACTTGAATTCTGAACTGCGAAGAGGAGTGCTCATGAAAAGATCCATGCTGGTATTGGCGGCCGCGCTGTTCACGGTGACTGTGGCGCACGCTCAAGATACGATGAAGAAGATCAAAGATTCAGGCGCCGTCACGATGGGTGTTCGCGAGTCGTCCGGCGCCTTGTCGTTCACGCTGGGCGATGGCAAGTATGTGGGCTTTCATGTTGAAGTGTGCCAACGAGCGCTGTCGGATGTGCAGAAGCAGCTCGGCATGGCCAAGCTCGATATCAAATATCAGGCGGTCACCTCGCAGAATCGCATTCCGCTAGTGCAAAACGGCACGGTAGACATCGAATGCGGCTCGACCACCAACAACGCCACGCGCCAAAAGGATGTCGCCTTTGCACCCACGACCTACGTCGAGGAAGTGCGCATCGCAGTGAAAGCGGATTCCAATATCACCTCGATCAGTCAGCTTGCCAACCGCAAAGTTGCTACGACGACCGGCACGACCTCGGTCCAGCATTTGCGCAAACATGAGCGCGCCGCCAAGATCAATTTTGACGAGGTGTTCGGCAAGGACCATGCCGACAGCTTCCTGCTCCTGGAGAGCGGCCGCGCCGATGCATTCGTCATGGACGGCCAGATTCTCGCCGGGCTGATCTCCAAGGCGAAGAAGCCGGAAGATTTCAAGATCGTGGGCGAAGTGCTGTCGGTGGAGCCGATCGCGATCATGTATCGCAAAGACGATGCGGGCTTTCGCAAAGCGATCGATGACAGTGTGCGTGCGATGATGAAGTCGGGCGAACTGACCAAGCTTTACGACAAATGGTTCCTACAGCCGATTCCACCCGCCAATACGCGCGTCGGCCTCGCATTATCGGACGCGACCAAGGCCGCCTGGACCAGCCCGAACGATCGGCCGATGGAAGACTACGCGAAGAAATAACGGCAGCGCCGGGGCCAGCAGACGTAGTGATTGCGGACCGGCGCTCCTTCCCCTGCGCCGTTTGACCTCACCAAGGGAGGCTAGCCCATGACCTGGGACTGGCAGGTGTTCTTTCAAGACACCGGAGGCGATCAGACTTACTTTGAATGGATGATTTCGGCGTGGGGCTGGACCCTTTCCGTGGCGATCCTCGCGCTCATCGTCGCGTTGGTGACCGGTTCCCTGATGGGCATCCTGCGCACCACGCCACACCGGTCGCTCGTGTGGCTTGGCAATGCCTGGACTGAGCTGTTCCGCAATATTCCGCTGCTGGTGCAGATTTTCCTCTGGTATCACGTCCTGCCGGGGATGTTCAAATCGCTGCAGGCGTTTCCGAGTTTCATCCTCGTTGTCTTCGCGCTCGGATTCTTTACCTCCGCGCGCATCTCCGAGCAGGTCAAGGCGGGCATCGAATCACTGCCACGCGGGCAACGGTATGCCGGCCTCGCGATGGGTCTCACCTTGACCCAAACCTACCGTTATGTGCTGCTGCCAATCGCGTTTCGGATCGTCATCCCGCCGCTCACCAGCGAATCGATGAATATCGTCAAGAATTCCTCGGTGGCATTCGCCGTCAGCATCGCCGAACTCACGATGTTTGCGATGCAAGCGCAGGAAGAGACTTCGCGCGGCATCGAAATTTACCTCGCGGTCACGGGGCTTTACTTCGTCTCGGCGTTTACGGTGAATCGGATCGCGTTGTTCATCGAAAACCGTGTGCAGGTGCCAGGCATGATCGGCGGTGCCAAATGAATCTTGATTTCGCCTTCCTCAATTGGGCGCTCATCAACAGCTTCATCGTCAAGGGCCTCATCTTCTCGGTTCAGCTCACGGTGATCGCAATGATTGGCGGCATTGCGCTTGGCACCATGCTCGCGTTGATGCGTCTCTCCGGCAAGCCGTGGCTGGTCGCACCCGCGGCGTTCTACGTCAATACACTGCGCTCGATACCACTCGTGATGGTGATTCTGTGGTTCTTCCTGCTTATACCGTTATTGATCGGCCGACCGATGGGCGCGGAGTTGTCGGCGATCATCACCTTCACCGTTTTCGAAGCGGCTTACTACTCCGAGATTATGCGTGCGGGCATTCAGTCGGTGCCCAAGGGTCAGGTCTACGCCGGCTACGCAATGGGGATGACCTATGCGCAGACGATGCAATTGATCGTGCTGCCGCAGGCGTTTCGCAACATGCTGCCGGTGCTCCTCACGCAGACCATCATCCTGTTCCAGGACACGTCACTCGTCTATGCGATCGGCGCCTATGATCTCTTAAAGGGCTTCGAGATCGCGGGCAAGAATTTCAATCGTCCGGTCGAGACCTATCTGGTCGCGGCCGTCGTGTACTTCGTTATCTGCTTCAGCCTGTCGATGCTGGTACGACAGTTGCAGAAGAAGATC
>CAMDRJ010000161.1 GCA_945906755.1 Klebsiella pneumoniae
GCGATGGTGTTCGGCCAGATGAATGAGCCGCCGGGCAACCGTCTGCGCGTTGCTTTGACCGGTCTCACGATGGCCGAAAGCTTCCGCGATGAAGGTCGCGATATTCTGCTCTTCATCGACAACATCTACCGCTTCACGTTGGCCGGTACCGAAGTGTCCGCGTTGCTGGGCCGGATGCCATCGGCGGTGGGTTATCAGCCGACGCTCGCTGAAGAAATGGGCCGTCTGCAAGAACGCATTACCTCGACCAAGGTCGGATCGATCACCTCGATTCAAGCGGTGTATGTGCCCGCGGACGATTTGACCGATCCGTCGCCTGCCACCACCTTCGGCCATCTGGATGCCACCGTCGTGTTGTCGCGCGACATCGCATCGCTTGGCATCTATCCAGCGGTTGATCCGCTCGACTCGACTTCGCGCCAGCTCGATCCGCACGTGATCGGCGAAGATCACTACAACACCACGCGCGCGGTGCAATCGACGCTGCAACGCTACAAAGAGCTGCGCGACATCATCGCGATTCTCGGCATGGACGAGTTGTCGCCCGAAGACAAACTCGCGGTGTCGCGCGCACGAAAGATCCAACGGTTCCTCTCGCAGCCGTTCAACGTTGCCGAGGTGTTCACCGGGTCGCCCGGCAAGATCGTTCCGCTCAAAGACACCATCCGCGGCTTCAAGATGATCGTGGCCGGCGAATGCGATGCGTTGCCAGAGCAGGCGTTCTATATGGTCGGGACGATTGAAGAGGCGTTTGAGAAGGCCAAAACAATTCAGTGAAAGGTGAGAAGTGAGAAGTGAAAGGCGGTAACCCTTCACCTTTCACTGCGCAAAGCGCATCACGATTCACTGACTTCACTGACGAGCAGCTGCGAGGAAATCAATGGCCACCACGATGCATGTTGACGTTGTAAGCGCCGAAGAGCAGATCTTCTCCGGCGAGGCTGAGTTCGTCGTGCTTCCTGGTGAGGCGGGTGAATTGGGCATCTATCCGCGTCACACACCGCTCATTACCCGCATCAAGGCGGGTGCGGTGCGGATCCAGAAACCGGGTGGCGAAGAAGAATTGGTCTTCGTCGCAGGCGGCGTACTCGAAGTACAACCCAAGGTGGTGACCGTGCTTGCTGATACGGCGATTCGCGGGCACGACCTCGACGAAGCCAAGGCAAACGATGCGATGAAGCGGGCGCAAGAGGCCCGCGCCAAGGCGCAAGACAAAGAAGAGATCGCCACCGTGGAAGCCGAGCTTGCGACGCTAGCCGCGCAGATCGCCGCGATTCGAAAGCTGCGTCAGAAGAAGTAGGCGGTTCCCGATGTCAATAAAAAAGGCGGCTTCGGCCGCCTTTTTTATTGACGACGATTGCACCCGAATCCGGCAATCACCATCTCACGCAGTCCGTTCTTGACGACACCATAAGCAGCGCGACTTGCTCAATTTATCGGACCAATGCGCTGCGCTTAACGTGCAATCGGAGGTGTCGTCAAGCGGAATAAAAAAGGATCTTGCTGCTTGCCCGCTCAGGAAGTGAGCAACGATCAAGATTTCATCACCCCAGCCAACCCCGCGCCAATGCTTGGGTTCCAGCCGATTTGCAGAACAGTATCCACAGTTTTTGTGGATAACTCACTGGCTCGCGCTGCGCGCAATCGAACGATCATTCGCAATCAATAGCGATTCGCCGACACGGGATAGGCCTTGACAATGCGACTCAAACGATGGCGCATGCGAATGTCGCTCAGCGAACGCCGATGCGCGAATCAATTGCCTGATCAATCCAACCGGTCTAAGCAGCTTCACCGGGTTTCAAATGCGCATCACGGCGCTTAAAGAGCGCGTCGTCGACGTAGCCCATCGCATCGGGTTGCGCGCGCCCTAGCATGACCTGAAAGTAGACGGGCTCGAGGCTGCGATTCTCATAGCCATGAATCACGCCGGGCGGACATGCAATACATTCCCAAGGCCCAAGACGCGTTTCTAAGCGCCGCCCGGATTCATCTTCAACAAACACATCAAGCAATCCCTGTAAAACAAAGAAGATCTCCTCCACCTCATGGGTGTGCGCAGCGTTGCCCTGTCCGGGATTGACGAACATGATCGACAACGTGAAATTCCGCGCCGGGATTGCATTGGGGTCGCCGTGTTTGCCCGAGCCGCCCGCGCCGATGAAACGATGCTGCGCGCGCCGAAAGCCGTCGATTTTCGCGTCTTCAAACGCGGCCCAATCGGGTTTGCGATCACGAAACCGCGCGACATAACGCGCCATGATGTCTTCGAGTGATGCATTGAGTAATTCGGGGGGACGGGGGTGGCGGGCAATACTCATGAATGCGCTCCTGCAATAGACGCGAAGACCGTAATTGAACCACCAAGACGGAAGAGCACCAAGTGGAATCGCCGCCGATTGACTTTCATGTGGACCTCGTCAAGACTCGCCTGACTTGGATTTCGAGGAATGGCCGCATGTCCCGCTCCCTTAGCATCGTATTTGCCTGCGCGCTGGCCGCGACATTCTCGTTGTCGGCGCTTGCCCAAGGGTGGCCCGCCAAACCGGTGAAGATCATCGTCACGTTCACCACGGGCGGCGCGGCCGATCTCACCGCGCGCATCCTCGCGGAAAAGCTCACTGATACCTGGAAGCAGCAAGTCATCGTCGAGAATCGTGGCGGCGGCAATGGATCGGTCGGCGTCGAGGCGGTGCAGCGATCACCGGCCGACGGCTATACGTACCTCCTACTTGCCAATACCCATGTCATCAATGTCGCGATATACCCGAAGCTCCCCTTCGATCTGTTTCAAGATTTCGCGCCGGTGCTCATGACGACCGCTGCGCCCTTGCTGATGGCGGTGCATCCGCGCGTCAAGGCGGTCAATATCGCCGAGATCACCCAGGATCTGCGTGCGCGCCCGGGGAAAGTCGATATCGCCACCTGTGGCGTCGCCACCGCCCATCATTTCGCGATGGAAATCTATAAGCACGCGACGCACACCTCTGCGGTGCACATTCCGCATCGCGGCTGTTCACCGGCAGTGGTCGATACCGTGAGCGGTGTGGTCGATATCGTCATGGTGTCGTTGCCGGCCGGATTGCCGTTCGTAAAGCAAGGCAAATTGCGTGCGATCGGCATCACATCGAAAGAGCGTTCGCCGAGCGCGCCCGACATTCCGACCTTTCGCGAATCGGGCATGAAGGAGCTTGCCCAATTCGATGTGGAGAATTACTACGGTCTGCTCGCGCCGGTCGGCACGCCCGCGGACATTCTTCGCAAGATGGAAACCGATGTGCGTGCCGCGCTTGCCGCTGCCGAAGTGAAAGCGCGGCTGTCTGGCGCCGGCCTTGACCCTTACATCCTCGGCCCAGCGCAGATGACGATGCAGATGCGGGCCGATGTCGAGAAATTCAAAGAAGCGATCAAGGTCGCCAACATCAAACCTGAATAGGATTCATCAACATGCCCGCGAACCTGCGTCTTTCCCTTGCGGTGTGCGACTACGATCGTACCCGTGCGCTCTTTGATGGTCGTGTCGGCATCGAAGGCTGTGATGTCACCGCCGTCCCGCTCGAACCGGAAGAAGCGTTTCATCGCGCGTTTCGATTCGCCGAGTTTGATGTGTCGGAGCTTTCGATGAGCAGCCATACGCTCATGACCTCGCGCGGTCAGAACACCTATGTGGGTATTCCCGCGTTTATTTCACGGCTGTTTCGCCATTCCGGTATTTACGTTCGCAGCGATCGCATCAAGAAGCCCGAGGATCTCCGCGGCAAACGCATCGGGGTGCCCGAATACCAGATGACCGCCAACGTTTGGATTCGTGGCTCACTCGAAGATGACTACGGCGTGAAGCCCACCGACATCCATTGGCGCCAAGGCGGATTAGAAGAACCAGGGCGCGGCGAACGCACACCGCTCAAGCTGCCTGCCGACGTGGATTTTCAGCCGGTGCCGCATACGCAAACACTTAACGCGTTACTCGAGGCAGGCGAAATCGACGGGCTCATCAGCGCGCGTGCACCGAGTTGCTTCCTGCGTGGCGCAGCGAACGTAGGCCGGTTGTTTCCCGATTACCGCACCACCGAAGAAGACTACTTTCGCCGCACCAAGATTTTCCCGATCATGCATATCGTCGGCATCAAGAAAGAACTCGTGGCGGCGCATCCCTGGCTCGCGGCCAGTGTCATGAAGGCATTCTTGAAAGCGAAGGCGCTCGCGTTGCATGAGCTTGGGCAGATCGGGCATCTGTTCGTGAGCCTGCCCTGGGGCGTCGCCGAGTTCCAATCAGCGCGTGCATTGATGGGGGATGATTTCTGGAGCTACGGATTCGAAGCAAACAAATCCGTGCTCGAGACCTTCACGCGCTATCACCATGCGCAGGGCTTGTCGGCGCGCAAGGTGAGCCCCGAGGAGTTGTTTGCCGCCTCATCCCTGGACTTATCAAAGATCTAGTGTTAACGCCAGCACCGCGCTACATCGGCACCCGCACCAAGCGCATCGAAGATCCGGCGCTCCTGCGTGGTGCTGGGCAGTTCATCGACGACATCCGGTTGCCTGCGATGCTGCATGCCGCGTTCGTGCGCAGTCCGCATCCGCATGCCTTCATCCGCGGGATTAATGCCACGCGCGCCAAGGCGGTGCCAGGGGTCGTGGCCGTATTGAGCGCGAAAGACCTTGCGGGAGTACTGAAATCAGCGCGCATGCCGCTTGGCTTTCCGACCAAATCGCTGCCGCCTGACATCACGCCATTTGTGCTGGCGCCGAACGAGGTGTGCTTCGTTGGTGAAGCGGTGGCGATGGTGCTGGCCGATTCACGCTATGCGGCCGAAGACGGCGTGGCGATGGTGGAGGTCGATTACGAACAGCTCCCGGCGATTGCCGATTGTCGTGATGTGCTGCGAGCCGATGCGCCAAAGGTGCGCAGTGACGCCCCCGACAATATCCTGACGCGCTTTTCGATTGCATATGGGGCCTGTGCCCCCGCATTCGCCAACGCGGCACATGTCATTCGTGAATCGTACTGGCAGCATCGTGGTGGTGCGCATCCGCTCGAAGGCCGCGGCGTCGTGGCGCAGTATGAAGCGGCGAGCCAATCGCTAGTTGTATGGTCATCCACCCAGATGTCGCATGAGCTGATGTTCACCTTGGCCGATGTGCTCGATATGCCGGAGAGCAGCGTACGGGTCATCGCCCCCGACGTGGGGGGTGGCTTTGGTGCGAAGTTCTTGTTGTATCCGGAGGAACTCGCCATTCCCGCCGCCGCGCGTCTGCTTGCTAGGCCGATCAAATGGACGGAAGACCGCGCCGAGCATTTCGTCGCGTCGATCCAGGAGCGCGATCAATATTGGGATATGGAGATCGCGCTCGATCGTGATGCGCGCATCATCGGCGTGCGCGGTCGACTGATTCACGATCAAGGCGCCTACACGCCGCAAGGGATCAATTGCCCCTATAACGCGGCGACCTCGGTGACCGGTCCTTATGTGGTCCCGCACTACGATTTGGATGTGATCGTCGCCCAGACCAACAAGGTTTATACGATTCCGGTCCGTGGTGCTGGCTACCCCGAGGCAGCATTTGTGATGGAGCGTTTGCTCGATCGTGCGGCGGAGGTGTTGCGCATCGATCGCGCCGAGATCCGCTTACGCAATCTTGTCCCCACTGCAAAGCTTCCCTATGAAAAGCCGCTCAAGACGCGTGCCGGCAAGGCGATCATTCTCGATAGCGGTGATTACGCCGCCTGTCAGCGTGAAGTGCTCGCGGCGATCGACTATGCGGGCTTTCCTGCACGCCAGAATGCGGCAAGGCGCGATGGTCGCTATCTTGGCATCGGCTTCGCGCATGCGGTGAAGGGAACCGGTCGCGGACCGTTCGAGTCGGGCGTTGTGAAGGTCACGCCGACTGGGCGCATCAGCGTCGCCACCGGTGCGCTCGCGATGGGGCAGGGCGTGAAGACCGCGCTTGCCCAAGTGTGCGCCGAAGCGCTTGGCGTGAGGCCCGAACAGGTTGATGTCATCGCCGGGGATACCGCGCATGTCTCCCTTGGCGTCGGCGGCTTCGCGAGTCGCCAGATGGTGGTGGCGGGCAGCGCGGTGCATCTTGCCTCGCGCGAAGTGCGTCGCCGCGCACTGAAAGTGGCCGCGCATATGCTCGAAGCCGCCGAAGAGGATCTCATTCTCCTCGATGGTCGGGTCCAGGTGAACGGTGTGCCCAAGATGAATGTTGCGCTCGCCGATATTGCGCGCGCGCTGCGTGGCGTGCCCGGCTACAACTTGCCGACCGATGTCGAAGCGGGGCTTGAAGCGACCGTCAATTGGCAACCCGAGGCGATGGCGTATGCCAATTCCTTCCATGCCTGTGAAGTCGTGGTCGATATCGCCACCGGCGATACGCGCATCCTCCGCTATATCGGCTTGCAAGACAGCGGACGCTTGGTGAACCCGCTCATCGCCGAAGGCCAGATCGCAGGCGGCATCGCGCATGGCATCGGCAATGCGTTGTTTGAATTCATGCGTTACGACGAGAATGCACAACCGGTGTCAACCACCTTCGCGGATTATCTGCTACCCACCTCGTCGGTCACGCCAACTCTCGAAGTACGCTTCAAGGAAAGTCCATCGCCCTTCAATCCGCTTGGCGTCAAAGGTGTCGGTGAAGGGGGAACGATTCCGGTCGCAGCCGCAATTGCCTCAGCCGTTGAGAATGCGCTCGCACCATTTGGGGTGCGAATTGTCGACATACCGATCCAACCTGCGCGGCTGGTGGCGCTGATTCGCGCCGGCGTCGCGACGCGCAACGTCTAGCGTTTATGTCCGCCGACTACGACCTCCTCATCATCGGCGGTGGCATCAACGGTGCCGGCATCGCGCGCGAAGCGGCCGGTCGAGGCCTCTCGGTGTTGCTCGTTGAAAGCGATGATTTGGGCGCGCACACATCGTCTGCCAGTTCGCGGTTGATCCATGGCGGTCTGCGATATCTCGAGCAATATGAATTTCGCCTTGTCGCCGCCTCGCTTGCCGAGCGCGAGGTGCTGCTCAAGATGGCGCCGCATATCATCCATCCGCTTCGATTCATCCTGCCGCATGCCTCCCATCTACGGCCGGCATGGATGATCCGCCTTGGACTGTTTCTTTATGACCGCATCGGCGGGCGCTCATCGTTACCCGGTTCAAAGAGCGTGTCGCTCGATCAGGGCGCAATGGCGGGTCTTCTGCAGCCGCAGTTCAAACAAGGGTTCGAGTATGCCGACGCGTGGGCCGACGATGCGCGGCTCGTCGCGCTGAATGCGCGCGGGGTCGCCGATAAGGGCGCGACGATCCGCACGCGTACCACGTGCGTAGCGGCGCTTCGCCAAGGCGATCAATGGCGCGTTGAACTCCTCGATCAGCGTAAAGGCCAGGCGAGCACCGTGACGGCGCGCGTCCTTGTCAACGCGGCGGGACCCTGGGCTGAGCGCGTGTTGAACGATGTGACGCGCACCCCTGCGGCGGGTCGCTTGCGTCTGGTTAGAGGCAGCCACATCGTGGTCCGCCAACTCTATCAAGGCGAGCATGCCTACATCCTGCAAAACGAGGACAAGCGGATTGTTTTCCTGCTGCCCTATCTGCCCGGATGCACGGTAATCGGCACGACGGATCAGGCGATCGACAGTCCCGACATTGAACGCAAGGCCAGCGCAACGGAAATCGACTATTTGCGCGATGTCGCCGCGCGCTACCTGAAAGCAGATGTTCGTCATGCGCCCGTTCTCGATTCCTGGGCGGGCGTACGGGCGCTCTATGATGATGGTGAAGCCGATCCGTCGGCGATCACGCGCGACTATCGATTGATGCTCAATGCGAGCGGCCCGCCGATTCTCTCGGTGTTCGGCGGCAAGATCACCACCTATCGCAAGCTCGCCGAAGAGGTATTGCAACAACTCGCCAAATGGTTCCCGCAGGCGGGACCAACATGGACCGCCCGCGAGCCACTTCCCGGCGGCGATCTCGGTGGGCAGCCGCTCGATACATTCATCAGGACGAGCCAGCGCAGATACGCCGCGCTCGATCCGCAACTGGTCGTCGCGTTGGTACACCGGCATGGTGCGAATATCGATTCTGTATTGAAGAACGCGCGGTCGATGGCCGATCTCGGTGAAAACTTCAGCGGTACGCTTTACGAATGCGAGGTGCGTTATCTCCGGGTTCGCGAGTGGGCCATCGATGTCGACGATATCCTGTGGCGCCGGACGAAGGAAGGCTATGCCTGCTCGGCTGAACAGCGCCGGCATTTGTGTAATTGGATGGCGGGCAATGTCGTGAAGGAAGCAAGGTAATGCCGCGTCTGCTCCGCGAAATTCCCGCCACGGCGCTGCGCGGCATGCGGGGCCTGCTCCTCGATATCGATGACACGCTCACCACCGACGGCAAGCTCACCGCACTTGCCTATGGCGCACTCGAACGCGCGCATCGAGCGGGCCTGCTCGTGGTGCCGGTGACCGGGCGGCCCGCTGGTTGGTGCGATCACATCGCGCGCATGTGGCCGGTCGATGCAGTGGTGGGCGAGAACGGCGCGTTTTATTTTCGGCATGACGAGCGCGGGCAGACACTGGTCAAACGCTTCGTCGATGATGATGCGACGCGCCGCGCCAATCGCGCACGCCTTGCGATCATTCGCGATGAGATTCTCGCTGCCGTACCAGGCTGTGCGCCGGCCTCCGATCAGCACTACCGCGAGGCCGATCTCGCGATCGATTTCTGCGAAGACGTTGCGCGATTGCACGATGCCGCGATCGATCGCATCGTCGCGATCATGACCGCGCACGGCATGACCGCCAAGGTGAGCTCGATCCACGTCAACGGCTGGTTTGGTACCTACAACAAACTTGGCATGACGCGCACGCTCTGTGCCGAGCAGTTTGGTATCGATCTTGATCAAAGCAAGCGTGAATGGCTATTCATCGGCGATTCGCCTAACGATGCGCCGATGTTTGGGTTCTTTCCATATTCAGTCGGTGTGGCTAACGTGATGGATTTTCTCGGCCGGATCGACACCCCGCCACGTTATGTTGCGCACGGACGCTCAGGCGATGGATTCGCCGAACTGGTCGGCTTGCTCCTCGCAGCGCGTGGCGCCTGAGGCTTTTCCCCCCCGCGATTGACAGGGTTTGGAACAGGGGCCTACACTGCCTCACCGATGGTTGGCGGAGGAGACAAGCCCTGCACCCCGGTAAGCGCACTGGGCGTGTCGAGTGAAGGCATCCTCTCGATCCACCGTCCGGCAAATGCCGTTCCACTGTCAAAGTGTAGGAGGATGACAAATGCAGCATCAGCGGATTACGAGATGGACGCGCATCGCTGGCTTGGCTGGCGCTGTAGCGCTTGCCACCGGTTCAGCTATTACGCCCGTCGCCGCGCAGCAGGCGGCCACGACCACGCTCAAGATGCAGGCGACTTGGCCCGCATCACTCACCTTGTACGAGAACTTCACGTACTGGGCAGATCGGATTTCCAAGCTGTCCGCCGGCACCATGAAGATCGACACGATGCCGGCCGGGCAGGTGGTGCCACCGTTCGAGGTGCTCGACGCCACCCATAAGAAGGTGATCGACGGTGCGCATGCATGGGCGGGCTACTGGACCGGCAAGAACAAGGTCTCGATCTTGTTTACCGGCGGCCCGGGCGGCACATTCGGTATGGACATGATCGATTACATGGGCTGGATGTATCAAGGCGGCGGCTGGGATCTCTACCAGGAGTTCTACCAAAAGGTCCTCAACCTGAACGTCGTGGTCTATCCGATTCTTCCCTCTGGCCCGCAAGCCTTCGGCTGGTTCAAGCGGCCCATCAAGAACCTTGCGGATATGAAAGGAATGAAGTGCCGGCAGACCGGCATGGCCGCGGAAGTCTGGCAGCGCATGGGCATGACCACCGTCAACATGCCAGGCGGCGAGATCATTCCGTCTGCCCAGCGCGGCGTGATCGACTGCGCGGAGTGGATCGGTGGCGTTGAAGACCTTCGTCTTGGCTTCCACACCGTCTGGAAATATCACTACACGCCAGGTGTGCATGAGAACACCACCGTCGGTGAGATCATTTTCAACGGCGATGTCTGGAAATCGCTCACCAACCAGCAGCAAGAATGGGTGAAATCGGCCGCGAATGAAACGTTCATCATCTGGTGGTCCAAATGGCAGCGGCAAAACGCCGATGCCCTGAAAGAGCTGCGCGAGAAACATGGTGTCCAAATTTTGCGCACCCCGACCGACATCCTTACGGCATTCCTGAAAACATGGGACGAAATCGCCAAGGAAGAGAGCGCGAAGAGCCCGTTCTTCAAGAAGGTCCTCGACTCGCAACGGGCTTACGCCGAGCTGGTAGTACCGACGAAGCGGTTCATGTTCCCACCCTACTCGTTCGTGGCGGATCACTACTGGCCGCAAACGCCGGCAGCAAAGCCTGCAGCCGCAGCCCCAGCCGCGAAAAAGTAAAGGCCTAACGGCTGGCAAGCGGGGACTTAGCGCCCCGCTTGTTTTTTTGTGAGTTCCCGCATCGCGTAAATGGCCGCGCCCGGTCGTGCGACAATCCACCCAGGTTATCTAAAGGGGACCTCTAATAATTGGTTTGCAGAAGCAGGACTGCCAAATTCAT
>CAMDRJ010000162.1 GCA_945906755.1 Klebsiella pneumoniae
GGCAAGGTGAAGTAGGTGTTCTGCACGCTGCGTTGCTTGCCGACGATGCCTGGCAGCGGATCGGGATCGTGGCCCGCGCGAATCGCTGCAACCATTTGCTGCTGGCCGGGGATGACATGGAAATACACGTTCCACACCATCCAGGTGCCAATCATCGAGCCCGCATGGATGTAAGCCGCGCGCGCGCCAAAAACTTGGCCATATCCCCAAGTGGCCGCGACGATGAAAATGAACAGGACGATTCCCAATGCAAGTTCATTCTTGATGAGCTTGCAAAGCGCGTCATAGATAAACCAGCTTGCCACGAGCGAAAAGAACGAGATCGCGATCGCCGTGGGCACCGCAATATCCAGCACCGACTTGTCGATGAGATAAGCGCTCGCACCCCACCAGTACACGATCGCGAGCATCCCCATGCCGGAGAACCATGTTGCATACGCTTCGTATTTGAACCAATGCAAGTGATCGGAGAGCGGCTCGCCCTTTGGGCCCACGAGAAATTTTTGTGCGTGATAAAAACCGCCGCCATGCACGGCCCAGATCTCACCGCCGACACCACGGCGGGCGGCATCTTCCTTATTGCGAGGCGGCAAAAGGTGGTTGTCGAGCCAAACGAAGTAGAACGATGCACCAATCCAGGCGATGCCCACGATCATGTGCAGCCATCGCATCAGGAGATTGAGCCAATCGGCGATATAGGTTTCCAACAGTAGGTCCTTATTTATGCAGCCAAGCTAAGAATTTCCACCAGATCCTGGGGCCCTGTAACCTGCCGCGGATTCATCTTGATCGGGCCAGTCCCATCGTAACGCGCGGCGATCATCGGGAGATCGCTGGCCGTGATGCCGATTTGCGAGAGCCGCGATGGTAGGTCAAGTGCGCGCACGAATTGCTCGACCGCTTCCCCCGCTGATTGACTCGCGTCGCCGAACGCTTTAGCGACCTCGCGTTGGCGATCGGCATTCACCGTTGCATTCCAGCGAAGCACGGCATGCAAGGTAATGCAAGACGTAATGCCATGCGGCACACCCTTCAACACGCCAAGCAGGTAGCCCAGTCCGTGACTGGCGCCATGCGGCACGCCACCCATGGTGCTGATGCGTGAGATCCACATCGCGACTTGGGCTGCGAGACGCGCTGTCAAATCATTGGGATCGGCGTGGATCGCACGCAGCGAGCTGGCAAGCATGTGCATCGAATGGAGCGACGTGGCATCGGCCATCGGTGTGGTGCGTGACGCACACCAGCTCTCGACCGCATGATCGACCGCGCGCAGGCCGGTCGAGAGCAGCAGTTCCATCGGCGTCTCCAGTGTTGCAGCGGCATCAAGGATGATCGCTTTCGGGATCGCGAGCGGATGTTGAAAACTTTCCTTCACCTGTCGGGTGGTGTCGGTAACCCCGGCCAAATGATAGAACTCGGCGGCCGATAAGGTGGTTGGAATCGCAATCATGCGCAAGCGTTGCGGATCATCGTCCCACGCGCTTGCATCGACCGGTTTGCCGGCGAACGCGTTCAGATCGTTGGCTTTCTGGACGCCATGCCAAAAGCCGATCAGCACGACCTTGGTCGCATCGATCACGGATCCGCCGCCGATGGCGACGATCAGGTCGGGGTTGGCGCTCCGCACCGCATCGAGGCACGCCATAACGCTCTCTCGCGGACTATGCGCGCTGATCGCCGCGAATTTGCCGACGAACGCTGAACCAAGTGCCGCGACCGCATGGGCGACGATTTTTCCATCGGTGAGCGAGCGCGTGGTGGTGATGAACACGCGCTTGGCCTTGGCGCGCGACACTTCCTGCCTCATCGCCTCGGCAAACGGGACGCCCGAGATAACGCGTTGCTGGGCCGGCCAATGATGTGTTCCGATGAGATCGATGGCCAAGGTTTCTCTCCCAATTATTAAAGTACCAGTACCGCGCGAAAATCATTCACGTTGGTATAGGTGGGGCCGGTTACGACGAGATCGTCAAGCGAAGCGAAAAAGCCATAGGCATCGTTCCGCGCAAGGTGTGTGTTGGCGTCCAGCTCGCGGCGGCGCGCACGGTCCAGCGTATCGGGTGTGACGAGCGCGCCGGCGTTGTCCTCCGTGCCGTCGATGCCATCCGTGTCAGCGGCGAGCACATACACGCCGCGCTCACCCTTGAGATCGATCGCGGTGGCCAGTGCAAACTCAGCGGCACGCCCACCGCGGCCACCCTCTTTCACGGTGACGGTCGTCTCGCCACCCGAGAGCAGTACGCAAGGCCGCTCGAAAGGCGTGCCGTGCCGATGGATGGAGCGCGCCAAGGCTGCGTGCGCTTTGCCGACCTCGCGCGATTCGCCTTCCATGTCATCGGCCAGGATGTGCGCGCGGATGCCTGCCGCATTCGCTATCGCGGCGGCGGCTTCCAGGGACCGGCGCGGCGTGGCAATGAGACGCACATGATGGGATGCAAATCGCTCGTCGCCGGGTTTGGGTGTTTCAAGGGCGCCTGATCGCAGCGCCGCAAGAATGTTTTCGGGCACGGCGATCCGATACCGGGCGAGGATGGCGATCGCGTCCGCGCAGCTCGTTGGATCAGGCACGGTGGGGCCGCTGGCGATCACCGCCGGATCATCACCCGGTACATCGGAGATGAGAAGCGACACGACGGCGGCTGGTGCGCAGGCGGCACCCAATCGTCCGCCCTTGATCGCGGAGAGATGTTTTCGCACGCAATTCATCTCACCGATATTGGCGCCCGAGTTGAGAAGCGCGCGATTGATATCCTGCTTTCGTTCGAGCGTAAGACCGGGTGCCGGCAATGTCAGCAATGCCGAGCCGCCGCCTGAGATCAGGCAGATGACGAGGTCACGGTTGGTTAATCCTTGCACGAGGCCCTGCATTCGTTCGGCGGCACGCAGACCCGCTGCGTCGGGCACCGGATGACGCGCTTCGGCCACTTCGATGCGTTGTGGCACCCGTGCATCGCGCGCCGGCGTATGCCCGTAGCGAGTGACCACCAGACCGGCAAGCGGTGCTTCCAACGGCCATAAGGTTTCAAGCGCGTGGGCCATCGATCCTGCCGCTTTCCCCGCACCGATCGCGATCGTGCGGCCAGGCGGAGGCGGTGGCAAGAACGGCGCGAGATTGCGGGCCGGCAGCGCGCGCGCGACCGCCGCATCGAATAGGGATCGCAGAAATCCGCCCGGATCGATCACTGTGTGCCGCCAGCGAGGTGTGGATTCGTCATGACCGGGATTGTCGGTCTTCGCCACGGCGCGGGCAATAGGCGGCGGGCAGAGGGGTCTGGTTGACAGGATAGACCTGCCATGCAACGCTCCCCTCTTCCAACTCCTTCTGCTCGAGCGCACGATGACCGATCGATCCAGTCCCGCGCAATCGGCGAATGTGGCACGGTTCATCCTCGACGGGGAGGTTCATGCCGCCCCGGTTGCATCGCCCGTGCGCACCGTTCTGCAATATCTGCGCGAAGACCTCGGGCGTAGCGGCACCAAAGAGGGCTGCGCGGAAGGCGATTGTGGTGCATGCACGGTCGTTGTCGCAGAAGCGCATGAAGAGACGCTGCGATTTCGTGCCGTCAACGCGTGCATCCAGTTTCTTCCCACGCTGGATGGCAAGGCGCTCTTCACGGTCGAGAGTCTGAAAGATAGAACAACCGGTGTCATGCATCCGGTGCAGCAGGCAATGGCCGATGGCCATGGCGCGCAATGCGGCTTCTGTACGCCCGGCTTCGTGATGTCGTTGTTCGCGCTGTACAAGAGCAATCCGGCGCCCGATCGCACGACCATCAATGATGCGCTCGCGGGCAACCTCTGTCGGTGCACCGGCTATCGTCCGATCGTCGATGCAGCCATCAAGATGCATGCGCTCGGCGCTGCGATACCGTCCGCCGAACGCACGGTCGTTAATGCACCGGCAGGTACCAAGCGATCGGAGGCGAAGCTCATCGCCTCGATAAATGGGCTCGCGCCTCGCAGCGCGATTACGACGCCTACCGGAACCTTTCACGCGCCGCGCTCGGTGGCGGCGCTCGCCACCTTGCGGGCCGCGTTGCCCAAAGCTCGGATCCTGGCGGGCGGCACCGATGTGGGGCTCTGGGTCACCAAGCAATATCGCGCATTAGGTGACCTTCTCTATCTAGGCAATGTTGCAGCGCTTGCCAAGATTACCGTGCGCAGCCGGTCGATCGATATCGGCGCGGCGGTGTCGCTGACCGATGCGTTTCATGCGATCGAAGCGCATATTCCGGCGATGCGCGAACTGATGCGCCGGTTTGCCTCGCCGCCGATCCGCAATGCGGGCACCTTGGTGGGCAATATCGCAAACGGTTCGCCGATCGGTGATTCGATGCCCCCTTTGATCGCGTTGGGAGCGACGGTCATCTTGGCTATGGCAGTCAAGGGCCGTGTGCAGCGCCGCGAACTTGCGCTCGAAGACTTCTATCTCGCCTATCAACAGACCGCCCTCAAACCAAAAGAATTCGTCGAGCGGGTACGAATCCCAATTCCGCCGGGCCAGCAGCTGTTTGCGACCTACAAAATCTCCAAGCGCTTCGATCAGGATATTTCGGCGGTCTGCGCAGCGTTTGCGCTCGATGTATCGGACGGGGCGATTCGTGCGGCGCGCGTGGCGTTCGGTGGCATGGCGGCAACACCCAAACGTGCGCTGCAATGTGAGCGTGTCTTGATTGGTGCCAATTGGACCGCGGCGACTTGCGAGGCAGCCGCACTCGCGCTCGCGCAGGACTTCGCGCCGCTCTCCGATATGCGCGCGAGCGCCGGCTATCGATTGCAGGTGGCGCAGAATCTACTACGGAAGTTCCATCTTGAAACGATCGGTGCGCTTGGCGCGGCACCGAGCCGCCTCTACGATTTCACGCACATCCCAGCATGAACGATCCCCGCTTCGCCATCGCCTCACCGACCGCCATGGGGGCAGCGGGTGAGGCGGTGCGTCATGACAGCGCACATCTGCATGTCACCGGTGAAGCGGAATACACCGATGACATTCGTGAGCTGCGGGGTACCTTGCATGCGGCGTTCGGGTTGTCCACGCAGGCACATGCTCGCATCATCAAGATGGATCTTGCGGAAGTACGCAAAGCGCCCGGTGTCGTGGCGGTGCTGACGGCGGCCGACATCCCAGGCGAGAACAACGTCGGCACGATTCGGCATGACGATCCGATTCTGGCGGCGGGCGAAGTGCAGTACCTTGGCCAGCCGGTGTTTCTCGTGCTCGCGGAAACGGTGGATCAGGCCCGCCGTGCGGCACGCCTTGCCGCGATCCAGTACCAAGCGTTGCCGGCGATTCTCTCCATCGAAGAGGCCCTGGCGCAGCAATCATTTGTGATGCCGACTGTCACCGTCGAGCGCGGACGCTGGCAGGAAGCATTGGCCGCCGCGCCGCATCGATTGAACGGCACCCTTCGCGTCGGCGGGCAGGAGCAGTTCTATCTGGAGGGTCAGGTTGCCTATGCCATCCCGCGCGAAGACGGCGGCATGCTGGTGCATAGCTCGAATCAACATCCTGGCGAAGCGCAACTGCTGATCGCGCATGCGCTTGGCTTGGCCGCGCATGATGTGGTGGTCGAGTGTCGTCGCATGGGCGGCGCATTCGGCGGCAAGGAAACCCAGGCGGCGTTGCCCGCTTGTGCGGCAGCGGTAGCCGCGCACCATACCGGGCGCCCGGTGAAGCTTCGCTACGATCGCGATGACGACATGCTGATCACCGGCAAGCGTCATGATTTTCTGATCGAGTACGACGTGGGGTTCGATGCGACCGGTCGCATCCAGAGTCTCGATGTGATGTTGGCATCTCGGTGCGGTTTTTCTGCGGATCTATCGGGGCCGGTCAATGATCGCGCGGTGTGTCATGTCGATAACTGCTATTTCCTGCCGGCCGTGCGGATCGTCTCCTACCGATGCAAGACCAACACGCAATCGAACACCGCGTTTCGCGGTTTCGGCGGGCCGCAGGGCATGCTTGCGATTGAGTCGGTGATCGATGCGATCGCCGAACGGCTTGCGATGGATCCGCTTACGGTGCGTCGCGTCAATTTCTACGGTCCCGGTCGTGACCAGACGCCTTACGACTCGCCAGTCGAGGACTTCATCGCCGATCTGCTGTTCGATGAACTCGTGCCCTCATCCGATTACGCGGCGCGGCGCACGGCGATTCGTAAGTGGAATGCAACGAGCCCGATTGTCAAACGCGGCATCGCGATCACGCCGGTCAAGTTCGGCATTTCATTCAACGCGACGCTCTTCAATCAGGCAAGTGCGCTCGTCCATGTGTATACCGACGGTAGCGTCCTGCTCAATCATGGCGGCACTGAGATGGGGCAGGGGCTTTTTACCAAGGTCGCGCAGGTGGTGGCGTATGAGCTCGGGATCGATCTCGATCGCATTCGCGTGTCAGCCTCTGATACCAGCAAGATCCCCAATGCTTCGGCGACCGCCGCATCGAGTGGCAGCGATCTCAACGGCAAGGCGGCACAGGCCGCGGCGCAGTCGATCAAACAACGCTTGATCGCATTTGCCGCCGAGCGATTCAATGCACCCGCGGCTGATATTCGCTTTGCCAACAACGAGGTCATCGCTGGCGAGCGCCGTATGCCGTTTGCCGAACTCGTTCGTATCGCCTACGCCGCGCGCGTGCAACTTTGGGCGAGCGGGTTCTACAAGACGCCAAAGATCCATTGGGATGGCCAGCGCTTCACCGGGCGCCCGTTCTTTTACTTCAGCTATGGCGCAGCAGTGTCGGAAGTGGCGATCGATGCGCTGACCGGTGAGATGCGCCTGCTGCGCGCGGATCTGTTGCATGATGTGGGTCGCTCATTGAATCCGGCGATCGATATGGGACAGGTGGAAGGCGGCTTCGTGCAAGGCATGGGTTGGCTCACCACCGAAGAGCTTTGGTGGAATGCCAAGGGCAAGCTCATGACGCATGCGCCGTCGACCTACAAGATTCCGGTCGCCTCCGATGTGCCCGCCGATTTCCGCGTGAAGCTATGGGAAGGCGGTGAAAACGTCGAAGAGTCGATTCATCGGTCGAAAGCAGTCGGCGAGCCGCCATTGATGCTCGCCATCTCGGTGTTCCATGCGATCCGCGATGCGGTCGCCGCAGTGGGCGAGTATCGATCGTCGCCGTCACTCAATGCGCCCGCGACCCCGGAAGAGATCCTGCGCGTATGCGATGCGTTGCGCTCACAGGCCCGCGAGGTCGAGACCCCTCGCCCCAATGCGGGCCGGGGAGAGGGGGATTGAGCGTTTCCTCCAATTTCGTCTGAGATTCGATTCTTCGCTGCGAGCATACCGTCCGCACGTCGTGTTGAACTTGCCGCCAAATTGCGGTAACTTACCTGCCATATGGCATTGCTTGGCAAGGAATCATATGGGCACCACGAGCGTTGAGCGTCTATTGGGTGGCGTTGTTCGAGGCAAGCCCAGAACGCCCGGCGAGTGGATCGACCTTGTCCGGCGTGGACTGCCGGCCGCCGCCGTCGATTCGATTGCGAAGGCGGTCGGACTGAGCCAGGCGGAACTGTGCCAGCTACTGGCAATCTCCGAACGAACGCTCATTAGGCGAAAGAAGGATGGGAGGCTGAATACTGACGAATCTGCAAAGGTGCTGCGCGTGGCGCGCGTCGTGCATCGGGCTTCTGCCATCTTTGAAAGTCGGGCAAAGGCATTGGATTGGCTCAAGTCCACGAATCGAGCATTGGGATCGGCGAGCCCGCTTTCATTGCTTGATACCGATCTGGGCGCAGAGTCCGTATTGGATACGTTGGGGCGAATCGAGCACGGCATATTCGCGTGACGCCGCTTGGCATCGAGGTTTTTCGGATCGTCACGCGAGCGCGCGTCGGCGATGCGTTCTCCGGTGACGGTGCGCGGCTCTATGGAGGGCGTTGGAATCCCAAGGGTCTGCGCGTCGTCTACACGGCGAGTACGCGATCCTTGGCAATGCTCGAGATGTTGGTTCAGGACCAGCCGCTACGCGCGAAGTATGTGATCATCGCGGCGAGCATTCCACCAAGAATCCGTGTCGACAGCATCGCGGCATCCGCGCTGCCGGCTCAGTGGCGAAGCCCGCGACAGAGCGAGGAACTCCGCCGGATCGGCACCGAATGGTTGGAACGTGCCAACACAGCCGTTTTGCGGGTGCTAAGCGCGGTAGTGCCGCAGGAGGGCAACTATTTGTTGAATCCAGCGCATGCGGATTTCGGCAAGATCAAACTCGGCAAACCGGAAACGTTCACGCCTGACCACCGCCTGATTTCGCGGCTCGGTGGGGTGGTCGATTGTTGATGTGAGGTTTTGAAGGGTTCGAATTTGGGCCGAAGGGCGAGCTTGCCGTGTCGACTCTTCCCTCGATCAAGATCGACTGGGAGCGACTCCCCAAAGCGTGACCTGATTGCTCAGGCCCCACCCCGAAAACACGAGTAACCCCACGGCGTCATCTTGAACGGTAGGTGATAGTGCTGGCGCGAATCGGCGATGCCGAAACGGTATGTCACCACATCGAGAAACGGTGTCGCGGCGAGCGGGATGTTTTGTGCCCGGTAGTAATCGGCGATGTGAAACACCGCTTCATAGTGCCCAGGTGAAAAGGTCGCACCAAGCGCCGCATCATTGAGCACACCGTTCTCGGCGATCGCGCCACCGGCAATGCGGCGTTTGTCCGGCATCGCGAACACTTCCACCAAGAGGCCCTGCGCGACGACGCCGCGCGATACATCCACCACATGAATCGAGATGCCTGGCATTGCGGCTCTTCCGCAAATCAGTTGAGCTTCGCGCCGGACGCCTTGACCGCAGGTGCCCAGCCGGTGATCTGGTTCTCGACGAACTTCGAGAATTCGGCGCGTGGCATCTTGCGCACGGTGAGTCCAAGGTCAGAAAGTCGCTTCACGAAATTGGGGTCGTCGAGCGACTCCTGCACCGCGGCGTGCAGCTTGGTGGCGATCGCATCCGCCACGCGCGCGGGCGCGCTCACGCCAATGAAATTTTCAGCCACAAGACTATTCATACCGGCTTCCAAAATGGTCGGTACATCGGGCGCAATCGCCGAGCGTTCGCGCGACGTCACTGCCAGCGGTCGCAACTTGCCGGCTTTTATATGCGGCACATTCTGCGGCAGCGTATCAAACGAAAAGCTCAGCGTGCCGCCCATGAGATCGGTAATCATGGGCGCGCTGCCGCGATAGCCGACATGCTCGATCGAAAGACCGAGTTCCTTCTTGAAGGTTTCGCCAAGGATGTGGCCAATCGATCCGATGCCGCCCGATCCGTATGAAACAGGCTTTGATTGCGCCCGGATCCACGACACGAGCTCAGCCATGTTCTTCACCGGCACCGAAGGATGCACCATCACGACATCGGGAACGGTGGCAACGAGGCTCACATGCGTGAAGCTCTTGATCGGGTCGTAAGGCGAGGGCTCCAGCATGAAGGGCGAGAGCGAAATGGGCGTGGTGTTCGACATGAGAAGGTTGTAGCCGTCGGGTGCTGCACGCGCAATCTCAGCCGCACCGATCGAACCACCGGCACCTGGGCGATTGTCGACCACGACCGGTTGGCCAAGCTTTGCTTGCAACGGCACGGCGAGTGCGCGCGCGACGATGTAGCTCGACCCGCCTGGTGAAAACGTCACCACGATCCGCACCGGCTTCTGCGGCCAGGCATCTGCTTGTGCAGTCGCGACGCTACTTAGGCAAGCGAGGAGTAATCCGGTTCCAAGGGCGGCGAAGATTGGTTGATGCATGGTGCATTCTCCCTCTCGTGTTGACAGCAGAATTGCTAGGCGGCTCGTCTGCTTCGCCACGCCGCGGTGTTTGCTACGGTCGCCAATGGGCTTGTCATGGCCGGATCAAATGGAATCGGTGTGGCGCCCTGTTGAATCTTCACTGGCCAGGCCGGATCGGCGAGCGCGCCTTTGCCGATCGCGCAGAAATCACCATCGCCATTCGTAAGCGCGGCCTCCGCCAATACTGGATCGTTCAACTTGCCATTGGCGATGATCGTCATGCCGGTGGCGCGTTTCGCCAACGCGGCAAGGCTCATGCCGGAATCGAACACCGGTGTGCAGCCAAGATGCGCGCTCACATGAATGAAATCGATGCCGGTGCGCTGGAGTGCCGGAAACACGATGTTGGCATCGTTCACGCCGCCCGGCCAAACGTAAGTGAGGTCATTCACCTTGGTCTGCGAAATGCGCACGCCCACCGGCACCTGTGCCGGCACCGCATCACGTACTGCCTTCATCACCTCGGTATGGAAGCGCACGCGGTTCTCGATTGCGCCACCATATTCATCACCGCGCAGGTTCGTATAGGTGGTGAGGAATTGATCGAGCAGATAGCCATTGGCGCCATGCACCTCGATGCCATCGAATCCGGCGTCTGCGGCGCGCTTGGCTGCGGCAGCAAAGTTGGCTGCTGATTGCCGGATCTCATCGCGTGTGATCTCGCGCGGGACCTGGAACGGGCCCTCGCCACCATAGCGGTCGATCTGTTGCCCTTTCGGTTGCACGGACGAGGGCGCAATCGATCC
>CAMDRJ010000163.1 GCA_945906755.1 Klebsiella pneumoniae
AAAGGGCTTGTCGATCAGTACCGGCTTGCCGAGTGCCGGCCCCTCGATACAAGTCGCCATGAACATTGCGCCGGCCGATGCATACCACTGCCCCAAGCCATAGACCGGGCAGAAGCGCGGCGCCACGACATCCACGCCATAGGCTTCGCTATAGTGGAGCGCGATCACCTCGGCCGAGAGCTTGAGGCAGCCGTAGAACGTTGACGGCCCGATCGCGCGGTCTTCTTCCCATGGCGTGCTGGAGGCGGCCGCCATTTCGTAAATGCCGATCGTCGAACACAGTACGTAGCGACCAAGCTTGGCAAGCCGATGGGCTTCGAGCGTGTTGACCGTACCCTCGACGGTCACCCTCGTTGCCATGAACGGGCGATCCTTTGCGGTCTCGGGCAGAAACGCAGCGGTATGCACGATGCCTGTCACCTGGTGTCGATTGATCGCATGCAGCATCTGCGGCAGGTCGAGTACGTCGCCGCGTTCGAGCTTGAACGGACGATGTTCCATGACTAGGCGAATATACGGTTCGCTTGGCGCCACATCGTAAAAGACCACGGTTTCGCCCGCATCGACGAGCGCCTTCGCGGCGTGGGTGGCCAGCAATCCTGCGCCGGTGATCATGACGGTCATCGTTTTCTCCCGGTTCCGTTTCTGGATGCATTGGATCTTATTCCGACCGTCCTGTGACCGTATATGGTGCACTGTGGCTTGTGGTCGCACTAATGCGGTGCGTTCGGTCGCGGCGCACGCATCCTTTCGGCTTGAATCCGCATGGTGTCTTAATCGCCAGCCCATGGCCTGGACCTTGCTAGAGGAGAAGGTGAGCACGCAATCGAACGTGCTCGTCCCCCTCTAGACCGAAAGGACGCCGTATGAGCAACGAAACTTGGAATCGCCGGCAATGGCTGCGCACAACTGGTGCGCTGGGTGCCGGAGCCCTTGCCCTGCCATGGAGCCGGCTCGCACTTGGGCAAGCGCCGATCACCATCGGCTTCATTTACGTCGGCCCGCGTGATGACTTCGGCTACAACCAGGCGCACGCCGAAGCCGTCGCTGAAGTGAAGAAACTGCCCGGCATCAAAGCGGTCGAGGAAGAGAATGTTCCCGAGACGCAATCGGTGCAAAAGAGCATGCAAGGCATGATCTCGCAGGATGGCGCGACGCTGCTCTTTCCGACATCGTTTGGCTACTTCGATCCGCATATGCTCGCGATCGCCGCCAAGAATCCGAATGTCCGGTTTGCCCATTGCGGCGGCATGTGGACCGAAGGCAAGCATCCCAAGAACACCGGCAGTTTCTTTGGCTATATCGACGAGGGCCAGTATCTCAATGGCGTGGTGGCCGGCCATATGAGCAAGTCCAAGAAGATCGGTTTTGTGGCGGCCAAACCGATCCCGCAGGTGCTGCGCAACATCAATGCGTTCACATTGGGCGCGCGATCGGTCGATCCGAAAATTACCACCTCGGTGGTGTTTACCGGCGAATGGTCGATGCCGGTGAAGGAAGCCGAAGCAACCAATAGCCTCGCCGATCAAGGCGTCGACGTCTTCACGATGCATGTGGACGGTCCGAAGGTGGTGGTCGAAACTGCCGCCAAGCGCAATGCCATGGTGTGCGGCTATCACGCGAGCCAAGCGAAACTTGCCCCGAAGGCCTACTTGACCGGAGCGGAGTGGAACTGGTCGAGTGCGTATCGAGCGATCATTGATGCCGCGCGCGCTGGTCGACCGCATCCGAATTTCGTGCGGGGTGGACTGAAAGAAGGGTTCATCAAGACCTCTGCGTACGGTCCGTCTGTCTCGGAAGCGGCGCGCAAAAATGCCGATGCGGTTAAAGCAAGGATGATCGCGGGCAAGTTCGATATTTTCGCGGGCGAGATCAAGGACAACACCGGCAAGATCGTCATCGCCAAGGGCGCCACGCAGAAACAGACCGATCTCGAACTGGAGAAGATGGGTTACTTGGTCGAAGGCGTCATCGGCAAAGTGTGATGCCAGGCTGGACCGTGCCGCCATGAACCGCGACGCAATGCGTCAGGCGATCGAAGCGATCGCCTGGCCGGTGGTATCGCTCATCGCGGCGCTTGGACTGTTCGGTGTCTTCGTCGCGTTCTATGGGGCAAGCCCGGTCGAGGCGTGGCGATTGCTGTTCGTCGGCGCGTTCGGCGATGCATTCTCATGGCAGAACTCGCTGCAACGCGCGGCGCCCTTGATGCTTACCGCGCTTACCGTGGCAATTCCAGCGCGTGCCGGGCTGATCGTCATCGGCGGCGAAGGCGCGCTCGTGGTGGGTGGGCTTGCGTGCGCCTCAGTGCCCTATCTGGTCGCACTGCCTTCTGGGTGGATGGGGACGCTCATCTTGCTTGCCGCCGCTGCCGTCGCGGGCGCCCTATGGATTGCCATGGCGGGCGCGTTGCGACAGTACCGTGGCGTCAATGAAACGATCAGCTCGCTCTTGTTTGGCTATATCGCGATCGCGCTCTTCAAGCACTTCGTCGAAGGCCCGATGCGCGATCCTGGCAGCCTCAACAAACCCTCGACGTTTCCACTCGCCGAGGACTTACGGATCGGCGGCATCGGCACATTTGATGTGCATTGGGGCCTCGCCTGGGGCATCGCGCTTTGTGTGCTGGGCACCCTCTGGCTCGCCTTCAGCTCGCACGGTTTCGCGACGCGCGTGGTGGGTGGCAACGCCCGCACCGCCAAGCTCGTCGGCTTGCCGGCCAATGCGCTGATCATCACGGCCTGCGCGCTGGGCGGCGCCGCAGCGGGTATTGCGGGCGGCATCGAAGTCGCCGCTGTCCATATGTCAGCCAATGCGTCGCTGATCGTTGGCCTCGGCTATGCCGGCATCCTCGTTAGCTTCGTGGCGCGCCATGAGCCGATCGCGATCATTCCGGTGGCAATTCTCTTCGGTGGCTTCGGCGCCGCGGGTAGCTTGCTGCAACGGCGCCTTGGCTTGCCGGACGCCTCCATCCAGGTGCTGCTTGGCATGGCGTTCGTGATCATCCTCGCAAGCGAAACCCTGCGCGGTCGTCTGCCTTCAATGCGGCTCGCTGCTCGACCAACGCCGCCTGCTGTCGCGGCAGCTACCACATGACGCCCGACGTACTCTTCGATGTCGTGATCGGCATTATCGGTGGCGCGGTACGGGTCGGTGCGCCGTTCCTGTTCGTTAGCCTCGGTGAGTGCATCACTGAGAAAGCCGGGCGCATCAATCTCGGCCTGGAAGGAGTACTGGTCTTCTCCGCGATGGCTGGATTTGCCGGCGCCTATTGGAGCGGCTCACCTTGGATTGGCGTGCTGGCGGCCGGTGCGAGCGGTGCGTTGCTGGCCTTGCTGCATGGCATCACCTGTTCGCTTGCGCGCGTCAACGATATTGCGATGGGCATTGCGATCATGCTGCTAGGGGTCGGGCTCGCGTTCTATCTTGGCAAACCGCTGATTCAACCGCAGGCGCCACAGATTCCGTCCATTCTGCTTGGTGAATGGAGCACATCGCCGACGGTGCGCTCGGCGCTTTCGATCAATGCGTTGTTTCCGTTTGGCATCGTGCTCGCGATCGTCATGGCCTGGGCGTTTGCGAACACGCGGTGGGGCCTCATCGTTCGAATGGTCGGCGATTCGGCGGATGCCGCGCGCGCGCAGGGCACCTCGGTGACCGCCGTGCGGATTGCCGCAACAGTGGCAGGCGGCTTCATCGCCGGACTGGGTGGCGCATGCCTTTCGCTGTACTACCCAGGTAGCTGGAATGAAGGGCTGTCGAGCGGACAGGGCCTGATCGCGGTGGCGCTGGTGATTTTCGCGCGCTGGAGTCCGGTCCGTTGTCTGTGGGCAGCGCTCCTCTTTGGGGGTGCAGGCGCGATCGGACCGGCGCTGCAATCCGCTGGCATCGGCGGCGGTTACTACCTCTTTGCCGCGTTGCCCTATGCGCTCACGCTATTGATTCTGGTGCTCACCTGTTCGCCTGCGCGAACCTTAAAGGGGGCACCGATGGAACTTGGCATGTCACGATGAAAGCGCATTAACCATGACAACGATCAAAGCCGATCCCTATCCCTGGCCCTACAACGGCGCGCTCACCAAGGCGAACACCGCGCTCATCATTATCGATATGCAGACCGACTTCTGCGGATACGGCGGTTATGTGGACAAGATGGGCTACGACCTGTCGCTTACCCGCGCGCCGATCGAGCCGATCCGATCGCTCTTGCAGGCGGCGCGCCGCGTCGGTCTGCCGGTCATCCATACGCGTGAAGGCCATCGTCCCGATCTCGCCGATCTGCCCGCGAACAAGCGCTGGCGCTCGCAACGCATTGGCGCGGGGATCGGCGATGCGGGCCCATGCGGGCGCATCCTGGTGCGCGGTGAACCCGGCTGGGAAATCATTGCGGAACTCGCGCCGATCGCGGGCGAAACGATCATCGATAAGCCGGGCAAGGGCTCGTTCTACGCGACCCACCTCGAATTGATCCTGCATACGCGCGGCATTCGTAATCTCCTCCTCACCGGCATCACCACCGATGTGTGCGTGCATACCACGATGCGGGAAGCCAACGATCGCGGCTTCGAATGCGCCATCCTCGCGGATTGCACCGGTGCAACCGACCTTGGTAATCATCATGCCGCGCTGAAAATGGTCACGATGCAAGGCGGCGTGTTTGGCGCGGTCACCGATTCTCGCGCCGTGCTCGACGCGTTGCAGGCGCTCTGAACGAGTAACCGGCTATGCATGCGCTCAGTCTCGAAACCTACCAACTCACCAAGCGCTTTGGTGCGCTCACCGCCCTCGATGCGGTCACGCTCAAGGTGCGGCCGGGCACCGTGCATGCGTTGCTCGGTGAGAATGGGGCGGGCAAGAGCACGCTCGTCAAGTGCATCGTCGGCTACTACCGTGCCGATGACGGTGCGATCCTCATCGATGCGCGCGAGCAAGACATTGCATCGCCGGCAGTGGCACGTGCCAGCGGCATCGGTATGGTTTATCAACACTTCACCGTGGTGCCGGGCATGACGGTGGCCGAGAACCTGATGTTGGCTCGTGGTCGCATCCCTGCCGTGGTCGACTGGCGCAATGCGCGGGCCGAGCTTTCCGCCTTCATGCGCACGACGCCTTTTCGGCTCGATCTCGATGCAACGCCGTTGGATCTTTCGGCCGGCGAAAAGCAAAAGCTCGAAATCCTGAAGCAGTTGCTGCTCAGGCCGCGCTTGCTGATCCTAGATGAACCGACTTCGGTGCTCACGCCGCAGGAGAGCGACGAGGTGCTGGGCGCGCTGCGTGATCGTGCGCATGCGGGCGACTGCTCCATCATCCTCATCACCCACAAGTTCCGTGAAGTCATCGAACATGCCGATGACGTGACGGTGCTGCGTCGCGGCCGACTGATCACGAGCGGTGCGGTGCGCGACACCACACCCGCCCAACTCGCGCAATCGATGGTGGGCGAGGGCGGCGCAAAGCTCGATCTGCCGATGCGGACCAGCACGTCGAAGGCGATCGAGCGATTGCGCCTCACAAATCTTGAAGTGGACGGTGACCGTGGCGAGCGCGCGGTGCGCGGGATCGATCTCGTTGTGAATGCGGGCGAAATCCTCGGCATCGCGGGCGTATCCGGAAACGGTCAGCGCGAATTGATGGAAGCATTGGTTGGGCAGCGCGCGCGCGCCGGCGGCGATGTACAAATATCGGGTGAGGCCTTTCGTGGATCGCGCGCTGAGAATCGTCGCTTGAAGGTGCGTAGTCTCCCGGAAGAGCCGCTGCGCAATGCTTGCGTGGCCGATCTCAGCGTGGCCGACAATATGGCGCTACGACAGTTCGATGAGCCGCCTTTTGCGCGGAGCGGCTGGGTGCAGTGGGCGCGACTGCGTGAGCGTGCGCGTCAATGGATCGCCGAGTACAGTGTGCGTACGCAAGGCGAGCGCTTTGCGATTCGCACGCTGTCGGGCGGCAATGTTCAGCGTGCGGTGCTGGCACGCGAGCTGTCAAATGATGCGGATCTGCTGCTTGTCAGCAATCCGGTGTTCGGCCTCGATTTTTCGGCGGTAGCGGAAATTCATGCGCGTCTTATCCATGCGCGCAATCGCGGTACCGCGGTGTTGCTGGTGAGCGAGGATCTCGATGAGTTGTTGCATCTGTCAGATCGGATTGTCGTGATGAGCGAGGGGCGCATCGTGTACGACGTCGCGGCGAGTGCAGCCGACCGTCGCGAATTGGGCGCCTGGATGGGTGGTCGTGCGCATGCCGAACAATCCCACTGAGACCGACACAATGATCAAAATCCTCGCGCGTCCGTTTCCGTTTCATTGCGAACTGAAGAGCACTGCGCTCGTCATCATCGATATGCAGCGCGACTTCGTCGAGCCGGGCGGCTTCGGTGCATCGCTTGGCAATGATGTCACGCGTTTGCAGGCGATCATCCCGACGGTGCAGACGCTTCTTGCGCGCTGGCGGAATGCTGGGGCGCTGGTCGTGCATACGCGCGAGTCGCATCGATCGGATCTGTCCGATTGTCCGCCAGCCAAGCGCAATCGCGGTTCACCAAGCCTCAGGATCGGCGATCACGGGCCGATGGGGCGCGTGCTGGTGGCGGGGGAGCCCGGCAATCAAATCGTCGCAGCACTCGCGCCGCGTGCGAGCGAACTCGTGATCGACAAACCCGGCAAGGGCGCGTTCTATGCGACCGGACTTCATGAAACATTGCAGGCGCGCGGCATTACGCATCTCGTGTTCGTCGGTGTGACGACCGAAGTGTGCGTACAGACCTCGATGCGCGAAGCCAATGACCGCGGCTATGAATGTCTATTGGTCGAAGACGCCACCGAGAGTTACTTTCCGGAATTCAAAGCGGCCACGCTGGCGATGATCGCAGCGCAGGGCGGCATCGTTGGCTGGACGGCGGCTTCCGACCAAGTGCTATTGGCCTTTACGTCATGAGCACGCGATTACTCACCATCGGCGATTGGCAGCAGGCCTATGTCGGGGGTGCTGCGCCGCGCGAATTGTTGTCGGCACTGTTGAATGATTTGGGAAGCGACGATCCGGCATGGATCAGCCGTGCCGACCAGGCATTTCTTGACCGGCAGCTTCTTCAACTCGAGAGGCGTGATCGCAAAGCGATGCCACTTTTCGGTGTCCCCTTTGCCGTGAAGGACAACATCGATGTGGCCGGCCTGCCGACGACCGCGGCTTGTCCCGCGTTTGCGTTTGCGCCGGTCCGGCATGCGACGGTGGTCGAGCGCCTGATGAATGCTGGTGCCATTGTGGTGGGCAAGACCAACCTCGATCAGTTCGCCACCGGTCTGGTCGGCACGCGCTCGCCTTATGGCGAAGTGCCGAATACGTTTGATTCTGCCTATGTGAGCGGCGGGTCGAGCGCGGGTTCGGCATCGGTGGTGGCGCGCGGCATCGTCCCGTTTGCGTTAGGCACCGACACCGCCGGATCGGGTCGCGTGCCGGCCGGTTTCAACAATATCGTCGGACTGAAACCCACACCAGGTAGTGTGCCGATGCAAGGTGTGCTGCCCGCATGTCGTTCGATCGATGTTGTCTCGATCTTTGCCTTGACGGTCGCCGATGCAGCGGAAGTCATGGCGGTCATGGAAGGCGCTGCAGACGAGCCTTCGTTTCAATCCCATGCGCCGCGTCTAGCGTGGCTCGGGCGACTTGGCATGCCCCTCAGGGTCGGTGTGCCGACGGATTCCGCATGCGATGTCAAACTTGGCTATGAGCGCGCATTCAATGCCGCATTGCTGCGACTGAACGAGCGCGACGACACCTGCCGCACCATCGATTTCACGACGATGTTTGAGGTGGCGCGACTGCTCTATGAAGGCCCGTGGGTTGCCGAGCGCTACGCGGTCGTGCAATCGCTCATCGAATCGCGTCCCGAAGTGATGGACCCAGTGGTGCGCCAAGTCATCAGCGCGGCGGGAAAACATGACGCCGTGGCCGCGTTTCGTGCCCGCTATCGTCTTGAAGAATTGCGCCAAGTGATCGAGCCGATGTGGCGTGACATCGACGTGCTTATGGTGCCGACCGCGCCCACCTGTCTGACGCGCGCCGCGGTGCGAGCGGAGCCGGTGGCGCGTAATAGCGAGTTAGGAAAATTCACCAACTTCGTGAACCTGCTTGGCATGGCGGCGATTGCCGTGCCGGCCGGATTTACTGACCAAGGATTCCCGTTCGGCGTGACCTTCATCGCACCGGGTGGCAGCGATGCGGCGCTGGCGAATTTGGCGGCGCGTTGGCAAGCGGCGAGTGACTTGCCGCTTGGCTGCAAACTCGGCGCTCCACCGGCCGATGAACTCGCGCTACGGAGAATGCCTATTGCCGCGCCGACGCTATCGATTGCGGTCGTCGGCGCGCATCTTGCGGGGTTGCCGCTGCACGGCCAACTCGTCGAACGCGGTTGCCGCCTGCGTGAGCGCACGACCACCTCGCCTGACTATCGTCTCTATGCGCTGCCCGGTACCACACCACCCAAGCCCGGTCTGGCGCGGGTTGGCGCCGATGGCGTAGCGATCGAGGTCGAAGTCTACGAGATGCCGGCAAGCGAGGTGGGATCATTTCTCGCGCTGATCCCACCGCCCCTGGGACTTGGCACGGTCCGGTTGGCAAGTGGTGCTTCGGTCACCGGTTTCATCTGCGAGCCGGCCGGATTGGCGGGTGCTTGCGACATCAGTGCATTCGGCGGCTGGCGTGCCTATATCGCGTCGATAGAGAGGAAATAAATGAGCGGACTCGGAGGACTCAACAAATCGCCAGCCGGTGTGGTACTTGGCATGGTGCAGTTGCAATTGCCGGTGGTCGATACGCCAGCGCAACTTACCGCACAGACTGCGCGCATCGTGGCGATGGTCGGCAAAGCCAGACGCAACTTACCGACCATGGATCTGGTGGTGTTCCCCGAATATTCACTGCACGGTCTGTCGATGAGTACCGACCCGGCGCTGATGGTTTCGCTCGACGGCCCTGAAGTCGCCGCCTTTCGCAAAGCCTGCATCGACAACCACATCTGGGGCTGCTTCTCCATCATGGAGAGCAATCCGCGCGGCAACCCGTACAACAGCGGCCTCATCATCGATGATCAGGGCGAGTTGCGACTCTACTATCGCAAGCTGCATCCCTGGGTGCCGGTGGAACCATGGGAGCCCGGCAATCTCGGCATTCCGGTGTGCAAAGGCCCGAAGGGTTCAACGATCGCCCTGATCATCTGCCACGACGGTATGTTTCCGGAGATGGCACGTGAATCGGCCTACAAAGGCGCGGAGATCATGATCCGCACCGCCGGCTACACCGCGCCGATCCGCCATAGCTGGAAGATCACCAATCAGGCCAATGCGTTCTCGAATCTGATGGTCACCGCGAGCGTGTGCATGTGTGGCAGTGACGGCACGTTCGATTCCATGGGTGAGGGCATGATCGTCAATTTCGACGGTGTACCGATTGTCGAAGGCGGCGGGCGTCCGGACGAAATCATCACCGCGGAAGTCCGGCCCGATCTGGTGCGGGAAGCGCGCCGCGTCTGGGGCGTGGAGAACAATATCTATCAGCTCGGTCATCGCGGCTATGTAGCGGTGAAAGGCGGCGCGCGCGATTGCCCGTACACCTATATGCAAGACATGGTGGCTGGGCGTTACACATTGCCATGGGAGCGCGAGGTGCAAGTGACCGATGGCACCTCGTGTGGATTTGCCGCGCCGACGCGGGAGTATGTTGCAACGCTCCCAACCGAGCCGCCCAAGCGCCGTTGAGGCGCGTGCAAGATCGTTATCGACGATCGGCGTGTTGACGATCTATCTCAGGAAGAGGCATTGTCGATGGCCGATCGGGTCGCAGCAGAACAGCACCGATGTCATTTGTTGCCATTTTCAATTGACGTGACATACCGGGCCACACGCACTTGACCCGCGCTACCGCGGGCCTACGATGGGCGGGGATAGCGCATGCGCTCACGGGCTGCGTCGATGAAGGCGCGAACATTGGATGAAAGTAGACGCGCATGCGGGTAAACGAGGTGGATGGGCAACGGTGTGGGCTCGAGGTCCGGAAGCAAGCGCCGCAGCCGGCCGGCATTGATGTGGTCGATGACTTGGTAGCAAAGGAACTGCGCGCAACCGAGGCCGCGCAAGCACGGGTCGAGCGCGGCCTCGACATGATTGGTGCGCAGGAAAGGCTTGATCGCCAAACGCCGGGCGGGCTTGCCAGCAAATGTCCACTCGTCAGTCTGGGACAGTCCGGTAAACAGGATGCTGCGAAGCTTGGCCAGATCCGCCGGCGTGCGCGGCACGCCGGCGCGCTTGAGATCCGCCGGCGCGGCGCACAGCACGCGCCGCGTCTCGCCCAGGGGCAGCGCCACTAGCGAAGATTCATGTAAGTGGCCGATGCGAATCGCCGCATCGATGCCCTCTTCGACCAAGTCCACCACGCGGTCAAGCAGCAGCAGGTCCACTTCGAGACCGCCGTGCATGGCGGCGAAAT
>CAMDRJ010000164.1 GCA_945906755.1 Klebsiella pneumoniae
GATTTAGGCTCTCGTACTCGTCCATCCGCGATTCTCCTTTCGTGTGCTTGGCGGCTCACGATCGATAGTTTCGCCGGGTGGACTCCCGGATTCGTCAAACTTCTGCTGCCTCCCCGGCAGAGCCGGGGGAACTCCCTACTTATTAGGCGGCTTGTTTTCCTGCCTGGATCGCGACGAGCTCCGCGACATTGCCGACCGACTCAAGATGGGCGAGCCGATCGAACAGGGCGACCGGATCGAGATGCCGGACACCATGCGCGCAATCCATGAATTTTACGCGTAGGTCTTCGTCACGCAGCGGGACCTTGGCATTGCCGGTGGCGAATCGAATATCTCCGGAATCAAATTTTCGGCCGTCTTTCAGACGCACGACGACACGATCATGCATCGCGAACCCGGCTTCCAGCGGACAACGCGTATCGACCGTGGCAATCGACAAACGTTTCATCGCATCGCGTACCGGCGCTCGATTGACGAATTCATCGGTCAGCTCGGCCAGCCCGACCTTGCGCGCGACCATGGCCGAGGCCACGCCGAACTCCAAGCTGAACTTGGCTTCCAAGCCGGTAACCGGCGCATGGTTGCGCAGCATGGCGGCCTGCGGTACGCCGATGGTCGCCTCGACGCGATCGACGTCGGGCGCCTTGATGTCGTGCTTGGTCACGAGATCGAGCATGCCGTCGATCACCCGATGCGTCGCATAGCACATCGGATATTTCTTGATCGAGAGCCCATTTTCCAGCAGTGCGAGTTCCTTGCCGAGATTCGCAGCCGGCGTGGTGCGGTCGGTGGTGCCGTTTGGCGAGAGCGCGTAGAGGAATCCACCTTGGTGCTCGAAAGTGTCTGCCGAGGCGGTCAGCCCGGCCATCGCAAGCCGCACCGCTTCGATGCCATTCGCACTAGCGCGCCCGGCGTGAAACGGTTTTGTCATGGTGCCGAAATTTGCGGTCAACCCCGATGACATGCTCGCGGCGATCGCGATCGCATGCCGTGCGGTCTCGGCGCTGAGCTTGCGTAGATTCGCGACCGCCGCAGCGGCGGCGACCGTGCCGAAGACGCCGGTCGGATGCCAGCCCTTGGTGTGGATCGAATCGGCGTCGCGGCCGATCAACTCTGCCCACACTTCATATCCCACCAGATAAGCGCGCATCACCGCCGCGCCGGAAGCGCCAATCGCTTCACCTTCAGCCAATACGGCAGGAACCAGGACGGTGCTCGGATGGCCGGAGAGCGCCACATCATCGTAATCGAGCGCATGGCCCGCTGCGCCATTGACCAACGCCGCGTCTTGCGCACTTGCATGTTCCTTGCCGAGCAACAGGCTCGCCTCAACGATCGCGGAGCGACCGGCCCGCACGCGCTCCAGCATGATGCGCGTCACCGGCTCGTCGCGGCCCGCCAGCATCGTGGCAATCGTGTCGATGAACCCGGAGCGAATGATGTGCGCTGCGGCGGCCGGAATGGGGTCCAAACCCGGTTTCGCGACGAATCGAGCGATCTGTGCAGTGAGTCCGTCCATGCTTGCTCCTCTTGAGTGCATTTGGTACGAGAACGCCATTATCGCCTGTGTCGGCCCGAAGAGCGCTAGCCTTTCCCGATCAGCGCCGGCCGCGATCCATCTTCTAGCGCATACCGCTCCAAAATTTTCTCCCGCACCGCCCGCCGGCTGACCTTGCCCTGCGGATTGCGCGGCAGGGCATCAAGGGCGACAAACGCGCGTGGATGTTTGTACTTCGAGAGGCTTCCCAATCGCGCAATTGCCACTGCCGCCCAATCGCCCCGGACGTTCTCCGCCGCCGCGACGATCACTTCGCCCCAATAGGCAGACGGAATCGAGGTGATGCAGATCTGGCCACACTCGGCCATCGCACCGAGGGCAATCTCGATCTCTTCGGGATTCACCTTATAGCCGCCTGACTTGATCACATCGGCCGCGCGTCCTGCCAGCCACAACCGTCCGCGCTCATCGAGATAACCGAGATCACCGGTCTGGTGCCAGCCACCGGGTGGAATGGGTTGGAAGCCATTGGCATCGATATGGCCGATATACATGTGACGCGCACGCAGGAAGATTTCGCCCTCTTCACCGGCTGGGAGCGAGGCGCCCGCTTCATTGCGCACCGTGATCTCAACGCCAAACCCCGGCCAGCCAAGACAGGCGCCCGATCGATCGCCTTCCTCGGTGTAGACGTGATCGGTGGCGGCCGGTGGGAGCACGGTGATGGGATTGGTGCACTCGCCCTTTCCATACGTCACGCGCACCACCGGGCCGAACATCGCCTTCGCGCGTGCATAGGTCGCAGGCGTCAGTGTTTGCGTACCGGTGAACACACAGCGCACACCTTCGAAGCGGCGCCCTGCAAACGTTTCGGATAACTTGTTGATCACCGTGGGCGGTGCAAACACCGCATCCGCTTCGCCCCGTTCGAGGATTGGTCCGACGCGCGCTGCATCGATGCCATTCAACAAGATCGCCGCGCCGCCAAAATCGGCCCATGCGTAAGTCATGAGCGCCGCGCCATGCGGAAACGGCGTCATGAGCAATACTCGAGAACCCGGATGCGGCGCATAGGGCAGCGCCTGCTTGAGCATCGTATGCGCGAGCCAGCGCCGGCCATGCGAATACAGCAGTGCCTTGGGCCGCCCGGTCGTGCCGGACGATGAAAGAATGCGTCCGCGCGCATCCGCATCGACCGGCGGTAGCGCCGCGCCATCATCATCATCGCCGATGCTCTCGATGGTAATCGGCTCGTAGCCCATCGCACGAAAATTGCTCGCGCGCGCCGCGTGCGTCACGACATAGCGAAATTTCGCGAGCGAGGCAAACCACGCGATTTCCGTCTCGGTCATGACAGTGTTAAGCGGCGTCTCAGCCGCACCCGAGATGGTCACACCATAGCTCACCCAGACGGCATCGTTGCAATTGGGAACCGATGTGGCGACGGATTCGCCAGCCTTAATGCCCATCGACAGGAGCTTGCGAGCCAGGGCGTGCGCACGACGCGAGAGTTCCCGAAAACTCAGACTTGACTGGCCATCCGTGACAACCGGCGCGTCGCCGAAGCGCGCGGCGATGTTGCGTAGATCGCCAGACCAGGCGATGGTTTCGATGGTCGACATTCAGATTTTATTCCGCTCGATCAGCTGCCGCGCGATGATGATGCGCTGCATTTCGTTCGTCCCCTCGCCGATGCACATCAAGGGCGCATCACGATAGAACCGCTCGATCGGGAATTCCTTTGAATACCCATAGCCGCCGAAAATTCGCATCGCCTCCATGGCGTTTTCAAGCGCCGATTCGGACGAGAAATACTTCGCCATGCCCGCTTCCATGTCGCAGCGGCGCCCTTCGTCATACGCCTTGGCCGCCTGCTCGACCAGCAACCGGCTCGCTTCATAACGCGTGCCCATCTCGCCAAGCTTGAGTTGAATGGCCTGGTGCTCGCAGATCGGCTTGCCGAAGGTCTTACGCATTTGCGAATAACGGAGCGACTCATCAAGCGCCGCTTTGGCGATGCCCACACCACGCGCGGCGACATTAATACGGCCCAGTTCCAGTCCGCTGACCGCAAGATAAAACCCCTCACCCTCCGCGCCGATCCGGTTGTCGACCGGCACCTTGTATTGATCGAAGACGAGTTCGGCCGAATCGATGCCCTTGTAGCCAAGCTTCTCGAGTTTGCGTGAAACGGCGAAGCCTTCACCCTTCTCGAAGATGAACATCGTGGTGCCCTTGCGGGCCGGCTGTACGCTTGGATCGGTTTTCACGAGCACCGCGAATGCGCTGCCTTGGATGCCATTCGAAATCCAGGTCTTCGTGCCATTGACGACATAGTGATCGCCATTGCGGACCGCGCGCGTGCGGATGCCCTGCAGATCGGTGCCCGCATCGGGTTCGGTCAACGCGAGCCCGCCGCGCAATTCACCCGAACACATGCGCGGCAACCAGCGCTTCTTCTGCGTATCGGTGCCGAATTTCTCGATGAGCGTGGCCATCATCAGATGCGAATTGAAGATGCCGGTAAGGGACATCCACACCGTCGAGATTCGCGTCACGATCTTCGCGTAGGTGGAGGCCGATAGCCCGAGACCGCCCCATTGGGGATCGATGACGGCGCCAAACAGTCCGAATTCCTTCATCCGCTCGACCATGGCGGCGGGCCAGATGTCTTCATGCTCGAGTTTCATGACATGGGGACGAACGTCTTTTTCGAGCCAGCGGTCGATGGCATCGAGCATCGCGGCTTCTTCGGCGGGATCGGTATGGCGGATCGGGCGGGGCGGCGATTGGAAAGGCACGTGGGAACTCCTTGATCGGATCGGCGAATTGAACCACAGAGAAGAGACGATCGCCGGTGTGCGACCAAAACCGCGACCGGATCAGATCAGCATCACATTCGCGGCCGGCCAAATTATGCGTACCACTTCTCCAACTCGAACCGGCGTTTGCCCTTCAGTCTAAACACGGCGAAGTCCCGTTCGTCGACCGTCAAAATGCGCCGCTCACCGATCTGTTCGACAAACCAGACGAGCGCCACATCGGTGAAATCCGCATGCAGTTCGCGGTATTTTGCTAATGACTTCGCAGCGGCCGGATAGACATCGGCCGGCAGGTCTACGACGCTCAAGCCCCCCGCCGCGATCCATTCGAGCAACGCAATCTTGCCGCGCGCATCGAGAAAATAACAAGTCTCCACGACGACAGGGGAAATCGTGAACAATGCGGCGCGCGTCCGCTCGAGGAACGCCAAAGCGTCGCTATGGAGTTCGTCTTTGGCGCGATAAAGGGCGACTAGAAAGCCGGTATCAACGAGCAGCTTTGCCACGGAAACGATCTCGAAGCAGCTGCTTCGTATGGCGCGCGACATCGGCAGGCCCGGACCGATCCGCGCCGAACCCTTGCCGTCCAAGGTCGTAGGCTGATCGGTTGCGCGACGTCTCCGCGAGCAGACGTTCGAGCGCCTGCTTCACTGCGCTGCTCTTCGTGATGTGGCGCTTGACGCAATACTCTGCAAGCTCCTGTTCGATACGCAGCGGCAACCTAACGGTAAGTGGCACGGATGTTCGCTTGTCGTACATTGATCAGAAAATTGTAACACCGGCGTTCGACAGGATGCAAGAACCGGTCTGGTCAATGTTCCGAACTGAACCGGCACGAGGACCCGCTCGCGCCCCAGCGATGCACAAGGATTCGTGTAGGCTGCACTCGGTTCATGCTTCTGCGGTCGAATGTGAAGGAAACATCATGTCAATGTTGCATCGCTACACGCTGCCCGTTGAAGAGACGCACTGGCAAATAGAGGGCGGCAACACGGTCAGCTTCACTTGGGATTACGACGCGCAGAGCGATGACTTGTTGCGCCTCTACGCCAAGGGCAAGCAGCAACAGTGGGACGCCGACAAGCGCATCGACTGGAGTTTGGAAGTTGATCCCGACGATCCGATGCAGATCGATGACGCGCTGTTGCCGGTCCATGGCACGCCCTTCTGGAACAAGCTGAGCGCCAAGCAGCAATCGGACGTGCGCTATCACAGTCAGGTGTTCCAGCTCTCGCAGTTTCTCCACGGAGAACAGGGCGCGCTGATTTGCTCGGCCAAGATCGTGCAGGACGTGCCGCGTATCGAATCGAAGTTCTATGCGGCGACGCAAGTGATGGACGAAGCGCGCCATGTTGAAGCGTACCGGCGCCTGCTCACCGAGAAGTTCCGCTTTTGCTATCCGATCACCGCGCCGCTACGCGTGCTGCTCGACAAGGCGATCTCTGATCGTCGCTGGGACTTCACCTACCTCGCGATGCAAGTCCTGATTGAAGGACTGGCGCTGGCAGCCTTTCAGCGCATTCGCGACTACGCAAAAAATCCGCTGTGCGCGGCAATCAATGCTTATGTGATGCAAGACGAAGCCAGGCATGTTGCCTTTGGGCGCTATGCCCTGCGTGATTTTTATCCGGCACTTACCGCATCGGAACGGCGCGAGCGCGAAGACTTCGTCATCGAGGCCTCCTTCCTGATGCGCGATCGACTGAACACGGAAGAGATGTGGGCACATCTTGGCCTCGACCCAAAAGATGCGGTGGCCGCCGTCACCGGATCGGACAACATGCTGCGATACCGCATGCGCCTCTTCAGCCGCATCGTGCCGGTGGTTCGCGACATCGGTCTTTGGAGCCCGGAAGTGCAGAAAGCCTATGCAGACATGGGCGTCATTCACTATGGGGAGCGCGATGCGAGCAAGATCCTCGAAGAAGATGAAAGTGTCGCCACCGAGTTCGACCGATTGATGGCAGGCGGCGAGAGCGCGCTGCCGCGAAAGCAGGCCCCGACATTTCGCTAGCGGCTTGTTCAGTTTGCGCGTCGTTCACCGTGATCGCGTCATTCCCGTGAAAACGGGAATCCAGAATGTTATCGACCTCACGCATGTTCAATCTCCTGGACTCCCGTCTGCACGGGAGTGACGAGCTTTACGGCGAGCCGCTATGCAATGCCCTCGTCGGGACCAACCAACCGCGGCACCCGATCGCTGTCGTCCTTCAACGCCACGCCGGTCAGTCCGCGCTGCCTGGCTTCGCGCATCAGGTACAACAGCTTGTGCGCGGCCTCCGCATAGCTGAGCCCACCTGGCCGAATGTTTGAAATGCAGTTGCGCTCAGCATCGGTGCGGCCGACGCGCGGCGCATGGGTGAGATAGATGCCAAGGCTGTCATCGGCTGACAAACCCGGGCGCTCGCCGATCAGGATCGCGATCATTCCCGCGTTGAGCAAGGCGCCGATTTCATCGCCAAGTGCCACGCGTGACTGCGTGGCGATGACCACGGGTGCGATCGTCCAACCCCACGATGCCAGCACGCTGCTCGCCAGATCCACGACGGGCAGCGCATGACGCTCCGCCGCACGCGTGGAGAGGCCATCGGCGATGACGATTGCGACATCGCAAGGCGGCCCGCCAAGCGAAGCAAGCCGCTCGCGCGAAGAAGTATCTAAGCGACGCCCAAGATCCGGGCGTTGCAGGTAGGCGGTGCGATCGCTCGCCTCGCTTTGCACGCGAACGACCGGGCCATATCGCGCCGCGGCGAGTTCGGCCAAGCCTTGTGCGTCGAACGGTGCATGCACCGCATCGCGGGCGCGTGCATGGGCCAACTGAAAATCAAGCAGTGGACCGGTTGGCAAGCTGCCGCCAGATCGCCCCAAGGCAACCGGATCGCCAGCCGCCCGGGCAGACCAAGCGTATTGCGGAACTTTGCGACCACCTGACATTTGCGGGCGGTGAGGATCAGATCTTGATTGCGCATCAGCTTGGCCACCGCCGCCGCCATTTCGGGGGTGATACCCCGCGCCGCCTGGGCGAGTTGGACGGCATCCGTTTCATAGGCGAGCAACCATTCCCGAAAGCCGCCAACCGTCAGATGTCGGAGCGGCGCGAACGCTGCCTGGTCATGGGAGTCGACGATGAGCCGGGTCACGTCATCGGCCTCATAGGGGATGAGCGGGTGTTCCAGGAGCGCTTGCAACGGAACGTCTGCCAGGCAGAGCCGCGCCGCAACGCGTTCTTCATCGGAGTGCGCCGCGATTCCAGCCAACTGATCACCGGACCTAAGCGGGCTCGCCTTGGCCAAGAGCGTGCGCAGGTCGGCAAATTCGTGTCGATGTCTACCAACCAGGCACTGATAGGCAGCCATGGATCTCATCGCAATGTTGAAGGAGGTGGCGTGGGATGGCGCATCCCACCGCGACGATCGTAGCGCGGGAACGCCCGGCGCGGGCCATCAGCCGAACCGCCGCCGAACCGCAGCCGGACCGTGCGCGACGTTCGAAGCAGTGCATTCCCTATCACAGGAGAGTCCCTATTCCCAATAGGCGCCGGGCGAAGAATCGATTGCATATAAGCTTAAAAAAAGCTTGCATCCGGCGGCCGATTGCCCTAGGCTCGCGCTCGCACGTACTTCAAGTTTGGTGTCTCGCTTGTCACGCTTTAATCTTCCGCATACCCCTGTTGTTCTCCAAGTTCGGTATTTCGGTACGACCAGCTGCTCTGCCTTGATCGTCGCGCAAGAACGGGCTTTGCCCGGATTTTCCTTTCTAAACTTTATTGGAACGACACGATATGGCAACAGGTACAGTTAAGTGGTTCAACGACGCCAAAGGTTTTGGCTTTATTACTCCCGATGGTGGCGGCGAAGATCTGTTCGCGCACTTCTCGGCAATTCAAGGTCAAGGCTTCAAGACCTTGGCTGAGAATCAAAAGGTGTCTTTTGACATCACGACTGGTCCGAAGGGCAAGCAGGCGTCAAACATCAAGCCCGTCGCTTAATTTTCGCGACGTGATTAAAAAAGCCCGGTTCGCCGGGCTTTTTTGTTTCTGGCGGAGGCTACCGCGCCGCTTGCGTCGCACGCGGCACGATGAGCCCGCGCTGCGCAACCGGGCGAAGTTCGCCAAGCATCAACCGCTCGACCTCGAGTTGACCGTCGCTGCGAATCGTCCCGGTCGCCATCACTTCCAAGTCGGTCCGCAGCGTCTGGCGATCGCCATTGTCATAGCGTGTGGCCGCACCGAGTCGCATCACCAGACCGGCCAGCACAATGCCCGCCTTGCTATTGGACGGATAGCCCTGCAACAACGCGCGCTCGGCACGACCGAACGCCACGGGATCGATCGCGGTGTGCTCGACCACCAGTTCCTGACCTGTCCAACGGCCGCTCATTCGCACTGTCTTTTCATGCAGATCAGCATGCAGCGGCGCTCGTTCAAAAAATCGCAGACGAACGCCTGCAAGGGAAGGCGATCCGCTCGGCTCCACGCTATAGCGGCCAATCACCATCGCCGCTTCAGAACGTGGCGCGGGATCAATGCGCGTTCCGTCGATCTCGCCGCGCCCATTGCGCATGCCGCTCACACGCACGACATCGCCCAATTTAAGCCCGGCAAGCGGCAAGGCACCCGGGGCGCGCACCGCGCCCGCTCGCAGCATGACACGACGGCCCATCACGCTCAACTCGGCACCGGCGCTATCGAGATCGGTGACCGGACCAATGAGTTCATGAGTGACCGCTATGCGGTTGGCCCGCAATACGCCTTTGGTCGGCGTGACGGATGCAGCCGCGATATGCCCAACCGCAAGCGATCGAATCGGCGCGATCCGGCCGTCGATCGATACCACGGTCTCCGCATCGGCCTGGATTGATAACCCGTTCATGCACAGCCGGGTGCTATCGGTGATCACCCCAACCACGATGGCGGGTCGACCGGCCGTGCCGCCAATGCGCGCATCACTTAGGTTGGCGCGCTCCGGGCAATTTGCCAATGCGATCGTGCCAAGCAGCATCGACACTGCGCCGAACACGCCACAAGCAAGATCGTGATAGTTCATTGGGCTGGTGATGACCGTATTAAGCTGGTGCACTTGAGGCCGATTGTCGGGGAGCGCGCTCGTCCGGTCGTGGATCTATTCCCGAATTGGTCAGCGAATCTCCTCTAATCAGCGATCGCACCAACGCGTTGCCGGTGGCCTTGCAGCGGGTTGCCAATCCAGGAATTCCGCTGGCGTGCGATGATCGCCCCCCTTCCGCTATCCGGCATCGTCGGGACGCGGTTTTGGCAATGGCCAATAGCGCGATCCTTCACGTGCCATGACACACCGACCGGGCCGGCATCGACGCCCTGAGAATTGAAATGAAAAAAACCGACCTCGAAAAAAACAAGGCAAAGCAAATCGTTTCGAGCATGCACGGTGCAGCAACGCCCGACCGCTTTGGTCAGGGCGCGGCCACCGTCTTTGACAAGCGCGAACAGCGTAAGCGTGATCAGGCGCTTGGCCTGGTCCCGTTCGCCTGCAAACTCGACGGCGATCTCATCGCCAAATTGCATGCGGCAGCGGCGGAACAAAAGCTGCCGATGAACGAGCTGGTCGCGGCCTTGCTCCGCAAGGGCTTGAGCGAAAGCTAAACGCGACAGACCATCGGGACTGAAACGGTGGGCGGCCGCAGGCGGTCTACTCGGTCACGCGCCCACGCATCGCTTTCACTTGCCCGCGCTTCACCTTGCTGTCGACCCGCTTTCGCTTTGCGCTACGAGACGGCTTGGTGGCGCGACGCGTCCGCGGCACAAACGCCGCTTCGCTGATCAGGACGCGCAAGCGCGATAAGGCATCTTCGCGGTTCTTTTCAAGGCTGCGGAATTGCTGCGCCTTGATGACGATGACGCCCTCGTCATTCAATCGCTGATCCGAGACCGCAAGCAACCGCGACTTGATTTCTTCCGGAAGGGACGAGGCGCGCACATCGAAGCGCAGATGCACCGCATTGGAAACCTTGTTGACGTTTTGGCCGCCTGCGCCTTGCGCGCGGATCGGAATCAACTCGACTTCGTCCTCACGAAGGAGATCGCCGGCGGAACGCGTTGACATCGGCCGCGCTAGAGCGACCGA
>CAMDRJ010000165.1 GCA_945906755.1 Klebsiella pneumoniae
ATAGCTTAATCAGCGTTTCCCTAGATCCAAGACAGCCCTTTGCAACGCAATACTTTTTTCCATAGAGTAGGCGCATGGACCGACGCAAAGTCTTAGTTCTGCTTGGCTTGACGGCCCTGGCTGGATGCGGCACATCGCCCATTCGACTCGAAGTGATCGAGGGTGGCGATGCAAAACGCAATGAGTTGGTACTCTTTACGCTGTCACAAGTGGGGTTGCCATATCGATGGGGCGGCCACTCACCGACGGGCGGATTCGATTGCAGCGGACTGGTCGTCTATGCCTTTCAGCAATCGCTGCAGGTCAACGTGCCGCGCACATCGATTGCACAATCACGCATCGGTCGTGAAATTCCTAATGGGGAACTTCGGTCGGGCGATCTGGTCTTCTTCAATACCATGCGCCAACGGTTTTCGCATGTGGGTATCTATGTGGGCGATAGTCGATTTGTGCACGCCCCGGCGGCCAACGAGCGCGTCCGACTCGATCGACTCGATGCACCCTACTGGGCGGGTCGTTTCGACGGGGCACGCCGCCTGATCGCTTGATATTACGTTACGGCACCTTCCACCAATACCCTCAGACTTCTCTTGAACACCACTATGCGAAACAGCAGCGGACGGCAATTTGCAATCTCAACCTGGGTGCTGGCGATCGTCGCACTATGCATGCCTGCGATCAGCCATGCGCAGCAGGCAGTCCTCAATCTCTACACCGCTCGCCACTACTCGACCGACGAGGCGCTCTATGCCAACTTCACCAAGACCACCGGCATCAAACTGAATCGCATCGAGGGCGGCGAAGACGCGTTGTTTGAACGCATCCGCGCCGAAGGTGCGAATAGTCCGGCCGACGTCTTCATCACCGTGGACATCGGCAGGCTCTGGCAAGCCGAGCAAGCCGGCATCTTCGCGCCAGTGCGCTCAGCCGTGCTCGAAGCGCGCATTCCGCCGCATTTCCGTGATCCCGCCGGTGCATGGTTCGGTTATTCGGCGCGCGCGCGGATGATCGTCTACGACAAGAGTGAAGTAAAGGCGGGTGACATCAACGATTATGAAGATCTCGCGGATCCACGCTGGCGCCGCAAGGTCTGCGTGCGATCGAGCGGTCACCCGTACATGCTATCGCTCATGGCAAGCCTCATGGTTCACAACGGCAGCGCCCATACCGAGACCTGGACCAAGGGTCTGGTCGCCAATCTGGCGCGGCCACCCAAGGGCGGTGACACCGATCAGATCCTGGGCGTGGCCGCCGGCCAATGTGCGGTGGCCGTGGTGAACCAGTACTACTTTGTCCGCATGATGCGCTCGACCAAGCCAGAAGATCGCGTGGCGATCGCGAAACTTGGCGTGGTGTGGCCCAATCAGAAAAATCGCGGTACCCATATGAATATTTCGGGTGGCGGCATGCTCAAACACGCGCCCCATCGCGATGCGGCCGTCAAGTTTCTGGAGTATCTGGCGAGCGACGAAGCGCAGAGCTACTTCGCCGACGGCAATAATGAATGGCCAACCGTTGCGAGCGCGAAGATCAATAATCCCGCCTTGCAGTCACTCGGGGAATTCAAACAAGACACCCTCGCGATGGCAAAAATCGGCGCCCAGCAATCGAGCGCACAGAAAGTCGCCGATCGCGCCGGTTACCGCTAACCCGGCGCGATCCCCTCGCCACGCGAGAATCGTCGCGCGATCAAGCCAAGCGGCACCAACCCGACCAGCACAATGACCAGGGATGGTAGTGCCGCTTCAGCGAGCCGCTCGTCTTTGGCAAGATGAAAAATTTGGATCGCCAGGGTATCGAAATTGAAGGGCCGCAAGGCGAACGTAGCGGGTAGCTCTTTCATCACATCGACAAAAACCAGCAATGCCGCGGTGAGCACCGTCGGCCTGAGCATTGGCAAATGGACGCGCGCGACCACCTCCCGGGGGGTATAGCCGAGGCTCCGCGCGGCATCATCCATCGAGGGGGTAATGCGCGTGAGACCCGACTCGACCGTCTGCAACGCGATCGCCAGAAAGCGGACGAGATAGGCGTAGATCAGCGCGACCACCGTGCCAGTGACGATCAATCCCACCTGCATCCCGGTCACGCTGCGAATCCAATTGGCCATCAGATTGTCGAAAGAGGCCATCGGCACGAGGATGCCAATCGCAACCACCGCACCTGGCATCGCGTAGCCGAGGCCGACCACGCGATTGCCGGTTCGCACGCCGCGATGCTTGGACAAACGCTCGGCATAGCCAAGCAGCAACGCAACCCCAACCGCGAGAATCGCAGTCAGGGCCGCGAGAAACACGCTATTGCCAACCACACGAGCCAGCCGCTCCACGGACATCGCTTCGTCCGATCCGAGCGCGAGTTTTGCCAGCAACACAGCGGGCACGACGAACCCCAACGCAAAGGGTAAGGTGCAACAGACCGTGGCGAACAGGCCGCGCAGCCCGCTCAACGAATGCGGTGCGATGCGCCTGAGCGTGCTGGAGGCTTGGAACCGGGCGCCGCCGCGGTTCATTCGCTCGATGGCGATGATGACCGCAACGAATATCAGCAACAACACCGACAGCTGCGCCGCGGCGCTTTGATCGCCAAACGATTGCCAGGCGCGAAAGATGCCGGTGGTGAGCGACTGGACACCGAAATACGACACGGCCCCGTAATCGGCCAGCGTTTCCATCAATGCCAGCGCAACGCCCGCTGCGATGGCCGGACGCGCGAGCGGCACGCCGACCTTGAAAAAGGCGGCGATGCGGGAATAGCCCATCAATCGCGCGGCTTCGAGCGCACTGGCCGATTGCTCGATGAGCGCGGTGCGCACCAACAGATAGACATACGGATACAAAACGAACGAGAACATCACGATGGCGGCCGGCAGTGATCGAACATCGGGAAACCAATAATCGTTGGCGCGCCATCCCATCGCCTCGCGTAATCCGGTCTGGATCGGTCCGGTAAACTGCAGCCAATCGGTGTAGGCGTAGGCAATCACATAGGCCGGCATCGCAAGCGGCAGCACCAGTGCCCATTCCAAAAAATTACGGCCAGGAAACCGGTAAGTGACGATGAGCCACGCCGAACCGACCCCAAGGACCATCACGCCGACCGCAACCCCCGCCACCAACATACATGTGGTCAACGCGTATTCGGGCAGCACGGTCGCCGCCATATGGGACCAGGTATCCGTGCTCGGACGAAACAAATTGAGCACGACCGAGGCAACCGGAATGGCGATGAGAAAAGCGATCAGCAGCGCAAAGAAACCAAGACCGCCAAGCGGCGGCCTGCCGACGCCGGCATGACGTCGTGCGGCGGCCATGGAACGCAATGAGGTCAACAAAGTTGCTTTTCTCGATCAGGCCGCAATGGCTTCAGAGCACGATTGGCCTAGACGTCATCAATAAGTAAGAAGGTATCCGCTCGTATCGCAAGATACCCCCGATATCGGGCTATTGTAGCAACCGGTTCTCACCTGTGGCCCTGGCCGATGCTCCGCGCTCTACCTGTCCGGTGCATAATCCGACACGATCGCTCATCGTGTACGACTACGACGATTACACCGCACGATGCGACTTCATCCGTCACCGCAAACCTTGTCAACGCATGCTTGAAGTTCGCAATATCCGTCACGCGTTTAGATCGACCGAGATCCTACGCGGGCTTTCGTTCAGCCTCGAAAAGGGTCGGATCGGCTGTCTGCTTGGCCCAAGCGGCTGCGGCAAGACGACGTTACTGCGCTGCCTGGCCGGATTCGAACCGGTATCGGAGGGCGAGATCGTATTCAATGGCCATGTGGTCAGCCGACCCGGCAAGACGATTCCACCGGAAGCACGCCGCGTCGGCATGGTTTTCCAGGACTTCGCGCTCTTCCCGCATCTTGATGTACTGGGCAACACCGCTTTTGGATTGCGCGATGTGTCGCGTCGCGAACGCACAGCACGCGCCGAGGAACTCTTGGCCACCGTCGGCCTGGCTGGCCTTGGCGCAAAGTTTCCGCATGAGCTGTCAGGCGGCCAGCAGCAGCGCGTCGCACTCGCGCGTGCACTGGCGACCGAGCCCGATGTGCTGCTGTTGGATGAGCCGTTTTCCAATCTCGATGTTGAACTGCGTGAGCGCCTGGGCCAGGAGCTGCGTGATGTGATCAAACGCGTCAACATCACCGCCGTGCTGGTCACCCACGACCAGCATGAAGCGTTCGCCATCGCCGATGAAATCGGCATCATCACCGAGGGGCGCATCCATCAGTGGGATAGTGCCTACAACCTTTACCATCAGCCAAGCACCCGCTTTATCGCCGACTTTGTGGGGCAAGGCGCTTTCCTACCTGGCCGCGTGCTCGCTTCGCAGGAAGTCTCGATCGAGCTTGGCGTCTTGCAAGGCGAGATTCCGCCCATCTGCGAAGTCGGTTGCGAGCGTTGCAACAAGGGCTGCCATGTCGACGTGCTGCTGCGGCCCGATGATGTTATCCATGATGATGCGAGCCCGATGCAGGCCGAAGTGGTGCAAAAGGCGTTTCGCGGCGCCGAGTTCCTCTACACGTTGCGCCTTGCCAGCGGTAACAAGGTGCTCGCGCTGGTGCCAAGCCATCACAATCACGCGATCGGCGAGCGCATCGGCATTCGCTTGGCGGTCGATCATATCGTTGCGTTCGCCGCTGCAGGCCCCGCGCCACTCCATTTACCCCTACAGGCCGTGCACGCCTCGGAGTCCAAGTCTTGAATCCAGAACTTTCCTATTCCATTCGCATGACCGCCGCTTTCTTCGTCGCCGCCACACTTGGCGTTACGACACTGCATGCGCCGGTTTGGGCGCAGGCCTTCCCGAATCGACCGATCCGGGTCATCCTCGCGCAAACCCCTGGCACCACGCCTGATGTCCTCGCGCGCACGCTTGCGCCACGGCTGCAGGCGAAAATGGGCCAGCCATTTATTGTCGAGAACCGACCTGGCGCCGCAGGCGCAATCGGCATGGAAGCATTGGCCAGGGCCCCGGCTGACGGCTACACGATCAACATCAACGTCTCGAGTACGCTCACGTTGCCGCTGTTTTTCAAAGTGCCATTCGATGTGCTGAGCAGTTTTGCGCCGATCACGATGATTGGGAACAATTTGTTCGCGCTATCGGTCCATCCCTCCGTCCCGGCCGCGACCGCACCCGCCTTCATCGCTTGGGCCAAAGAGCGCGGCAACCAGGTCAACTACGGTTCACCCGGCAATGGCACTTATCACCATCTGTTCATGGAGAAATTCAAGCTCCAAACAGGCCTTGATATGACCCACATTCCGTATAAAGGGTCGGCACAGGCGTTTACCGATTTGATGGGCGGACAGATCAGCGCCATGTTCCTGCCGATGGGCGTCGCGGTAAATCTGGCAAAAGACGGCAAGGTGCGGATCCTTGGTGGTTCCGGTCAGGAACGATCTTCACTCACGCCGCAGGTGCCGTCCTTGCATGAAGTGGGCATCGCAAACTTCCATGCCTCGGCTTGGTTCGCCGCCTGGGGTCCGGCCGGGATGCCAGCCGAAATCGTCGCGCGCTTCAATGCCGAAATTCGCGCCGTGCTGGCCGATCCGGAGGTCCAGGATGTGCTCGCCAAACAGGGCATTGGCGTGCAGACATCAACACCTGCCGAACTCGATCGAATCAATCGCGCTGAATTCGAGACGCTCGCGAAACTGGTGCGTGACGCCAAAATCAAAGGCGACTGATCTAGTTTCGTTCGAAGCTGACCGTCGCCTCAATCGAAAACTGTTTGGCGAGCAAAGCGGTCGGCACCGGCAGCGTTGCACGCGCCCGCTCGAACAAGCGTAGCGCTTCGGCATCCAACTCGTCTGAGCCGCTTGATGTAACGACATTTGCCGATTCCAGCGCACCACCACTCGCGAAACTGAGTCGCACACGGGTTCGACCTTCAGCCTCCACGGCGAGTTGCTCTCGTTCGCGGCGGGCTTGCAGCACCAGCGCTACGCGGTATTGATCGGCCGTGGCAATCAATGATCGGTCATGTTGGGCACGGCTACCACGCTCGCCGCGCGCATCCGGTATCGCACGCTCGGACCTTAGGTCCGGTCGCGACGCCGGCATTGGCTCTTGCTCGAGCGGCTTGACCTCGACCCGATCAGGGTTTGGAGTGGTCATCGACGAAAGGTTGGCTGGCACATCTTCAACTGCCAGCGCGCGCGATGCGTCATGCGAAGCCGTCGGTTCGAGAGCCGGCAAGCGTTCGGCGGCAAGTGGAGCAGATCGGGTCAACGATTCACCCAGGCGCGGCACCGGCTCGTCTCTTTCGCTTGGGCCGTCTGGCACCAGTGCGAGATGCAGAAGCGCTGTACCGGAGTCGGTACCGCTTCTCGAATATCCACCGCCTAATGGAGCGCCTAACAACAACCAGGCATGCACCAGCATCGAAATAGCGAGCGCTCCAAATAGCACCCGGTATTCGGCCAGGCGCCATGTTCGTTCCGGGCGACGCATAGACTGGTGAGTCCACTGCATGGCGACAATTTGCGAATTCGAATCAGTCATTGGCCATTACCATACTAGAATCTAGTAGATTCGGCAGCACACCGGGCGATCGCTGACCGGGCCACGCGCGCTGCACCGCATCTCAACCGATTCTTTTCGTTTCGACTGCCATGTGGCGTCCTCCACAACGTATCAGGTGGTACACCAAGCCGCAGGCGTGGCCTACAGCGGATGAGGCGGCGCGCTCACGTCTGTTTAGCCCAATCACGGTAGGTCGTGTAGCCCTGTCCAGTCGCACCTGGGTTCCAGCGATGGTGCCGTGGCGCGCCACCGAAGACGGGTTCGTGACCGACGCGAACATCGAATGGTATGCACGCTTTGCACGTGGCAAACCGGGTGCGATCGTGGTGGAAGCCACCGGCATTCGCGACATTCCGAGCGGCCCGCTGTTACGGATTGGCGATGATCGATTCATTCCGGGTTTGCGCAAACTCGTCGAGGCGGTGCGTGAAGCAAGCGAGGGCGAGACTCGACTATTTATCCAGATCATCGATTTCCTCGCGATCCGGCGTCGCCCCGAGCCTGCGCGATTCTTTCGGCAGTTCTTGAAAATCACCGATCGCCATCGACAAGCCTTCGCAACTGAAGCGCCGGGCGATGACGCGATTCGCGAGAAACTCGCCGCATTGTCTGAGGACGCGCTTGCGAGCATCCTCGATGCCCGCGAGATGGAGGATTTGCGCGCGGGCTTCCGCGAGCGGGTGACCGACACCCAGCTTGCGCATATCCGCGAGTTGCCGATCCAACTGCCCGGCTTGTTCTCGGCAGCCGCCCGACGCGCCCGCGAAGTAGGGTTTGATGGCGTCGAACTCCACTACGCCCACGCCTACACGATGGCGTCATTTCTCTCGGCCTTGAACGATAGAAATGACGGCTACGGTGGCACGCTGGAGGGTCGCGCACGCTTACCGATTGAAGTGTTCCGCGCCGTTCGCGAAACAGTCGGACCCGACTTTCCGGTCGGCTGCCGGTTTCTTGCGGAAGAAGGCATCGCAGGCGGGAACACGGTGGACGACGCGACTTACTTCGGGCTCGCGTTTGCACGTTCCGGCATGGACTTTCTCTCGCTTTCGCGCGGCGGCAAGTTTGAAGACGCCAAGCAGCCCGCGATCGGTGCCTCCGCGTACCCGTACACTGGACCAAGCGGCTACGAATGCATGCCGCAATACGTGTCGGACGAGCGTGGCCCGTTTGGCCGCAACATCGAACCGGTTGCAGCGATTCATCATGCGATTCGCACAGCCAGCCTCACGACGCCCGTCGTTCTCACTGGTGGCATCTACGACTTTGCCACCGCGGAGCGCCTGCTTGTCGACGATCGCGCCGACATCATCGGCTTCGCCCGCCAAGCGCTAGCCGATCCGGACTGGTTCGCCAAAGTTCGTAGTGGCCATGGCGACGAGGCAATCCTCTGCGAATACACCAACTACTGCGAAGCGCTTGACCAAAAACACCAGCAGGTCACCTGCCAACTCTGGGATCGCAAACAACTCGATGAACCGGGCATCAGGAAGACCAACGACGGCAAGCGCCGCATGACCCCCCCAGCATGGCATCGATCCAGCCGATGAGTGGTTGGCGGACGACACGCGTAGTCCTAGCCATGTCGATGCATCACTCGTCGACGCATCCTTTGGGTCATTGCGCATGCGTATAGTGCTCGATACCAATGTGGTTCTCGATTGGCTAGTGTTTCGTGATCCCGGCGTGTCGCATATCGTCGCGGCGCTGGAACGCGGCATCGCTACCGCAATCACGAACGACTCCTGCGAGCATGAGCTCGCCCGCGTGCTGGCCTACGAGGCGCTGGCACTTGACACCGACACACGCCAATCGGTGTTGGGGACTTATCATCAGATGGTTACGCACAACACGCACCAAGCCTCGGCGCAGTTGCTTCCGCGATGCAAGGACCCTGACGATCAGAAATTTCTTGAGCTGGCGCGGGACGCGGGCGCCCAGTATTTGGTCACCAAGGACAAGGCGCTCTTGAAACTGGCACGTTCCCGCTATCGCCTGCGCGGATTTTCGATTGTGCTGCCTAGAGGATTTCCAGCGGGATTTCCAGCAGGGTTTCCAACGCCGCCGACGCCCTTGCACATCCGCTGATCACGCCAGCGCGATCAGCACCGCACTGCTTGCGGCCGGCGCAACACTTCAGACCGCTGCTGCCAGCCGCTTATCGTTGATGCATTCCACCAGATGCCACATCCGCAGGGGCTTCACGCGCTGTTCACTGCGCACGGTAACCGGCATGCCTTCGACGATATGATGCAGGGCAAGATCGGTTCGAAACCCGATCTTCTCGCACGCGGGTGACACTAGGCGCTCAAAGAACGCGAGCACTTTGTTGCCGTTCACCAGGTGATTCAGAAAGACGATACGACCACCTGGCTTGCAGACGCGCACCATCTCACTCATCACAGTCCGATGATCCGGCACTGCGGTCAGGACATAGGCGGCCAGCACCAGATCAAAGCTCGAATCGGGGAATGCCATTTTGCAGGCATCCATATGCATGAGCGCAACATTACTGAGCCCCTCATCTGCAACGCAACGCGCGGCCTGCTCCAGCATGCCGCGCGAATAGTCAATGCCCACAATTTGTGTATCGCGCGGATAGAGCGGCAGGCTGACACCGGTACCGACGCCCACCTCGAGAACCCGTTCACCGGGCCGCACGCCAAGGTTGCGAATTGCGTGTTCACGCGACTCACGGAATACTTTGCCGAAAGTCTTGTCATACGTGCGCGCATAAAAATCATAGACTCGCGCAAGATTATTGTGGTCCAACGAAAAACCTCCCCGTTTATTGATCGGCCAGCGACGACCACTTCGTCCGCCGATCCGGATGCCGGGCTATCTACGCCGCCAGCAGGCGACGCCTCACAGACGCAGGGAAGATAGCATATGAAACCGTGTCCGTGTCATTACCAGACACCCCCATTACCCCTCGACAATTTGCATGCGCTGTGGCACGCATATCAACGCGGCCGATCACCGGCCAGCGTTACGCGATGCATGACGCGCCGGTAGCCGTGATAGTCGTTGATCGGATTATGCTGCGCGCAGCGGTTATCCCATAATGCGATTGACCCGGGCTGCCACGCAAACCGACAGGTAAACTCCGGTCGTACCTGATGTTCGAATAAGTAATGCAGGATCGGCGCGCTTTCCTCTTCGGTCATCGAATGGAACCGGACGGTATGGCCGACATTGACGTACAGCGCCTTGCGACCGGTTTCCGGATGCGTGCGAACCACCGGATGCTCAGCCACGAACTCCTCGCGCGATGCACTGCGCGCGTCGGTCTTGAGGCGATCTTCCCGGGTCCGCGAGGCATCGGCTTTCGCCGAACTGTTGACGCCTTTCAACGGCTGAAGCATCGCTTGCATCCCAGGCGACAGCGCCTCATAAGCCGCATACATATTGGCAAACAGCGTATCACCGCCCACCGGTGGCACTTCCTTGGCGATCAACATCGATGCCATCGGCGGGACCTCGAGATACGTCGTATCCGAATGCCATAGGCCGCCGAAATTCACGCGTTCGTGTTCCAGCTTGACCACCGGAATCACTTCGGGGAAATCAGGCAAGCCTTTTACGAATGGATATTCGATGACCTCCCCAATTCGTTTCGCAAAAGCGAGGAACTCAGCGGTCGATAACGCCTGCTCACGAAAGAAAATGACCAGATGCTCAAGCCATGCAGCCCGGATATTGGCCATCAGCGCGGCATCGATCGGGGCACGTAGATCAATACCCGTTATTTCCGCGCCGAGGGCGCCTGCAATCCGTCGAATGATCAATCCGCTCATGCCATCCCACCATTGACACCGATGACTTGTCCGGAAATATAACCCGCCGCATCCGATGCGAGAAACGCGATCAGGGATGCC
>CAMDRJ010000166.1 GCA_945906755.1 Klebsiella pneumoniae
GAGAAGCTGATCAAACCCTTCAACGATCTGGGGTCCGATCGCGGACTGTTCCCGATCGATGCGCATCATCTGGTGGCCGAGGAGATCCTGTGCGGCGATCAGGTGACCGTGGAGGGCTTCGTCAATCAAGGGCAGATTACGATGCTGGGCGTCGTCGATTCCATCATGTATCCGGGCACCAGCGCGTTCCAGCGATTTGAGTATCCGTCGCATCTGCAGCGCGAAGTCCAGCAACGGATGAAAGCACTGACCGAGCAGGTGGTGACTGGGTTCGGCTTTGCACATGGCTTCTTCAACGTCGAGCTTTTCTACAACCGGGCGACCGATCAGATTCACATCATCGAAGTCAATCCGCGGCTTGCTTATCAGTTTGCCGATCTGCGCGAAAAGGTCGATGGCTTCAATCCGTATGAGGCCCTGCTCGATCTGGCTGTTGGCATGGCGCCCAAGGTGGTGTTTGGCGAGGGCCGTTATCGGCATGCGGCAAGTTTTGTGCTGCGTAAGTTCGGTCGCGCGCGTCTGCGCAAGGCCCCGACCGCGGCGCAGTTGCGCGAGGTGCGCAGCCGGCATCGCGATGCGCGGCTCATGGTGTACATCAAAAAAGGCGCGAGTCTCGATCGCGAAGTGAAATGGCTTGGCAGCTATCGCTATGCCGTACTGAATCTTGGCGCGATGGATCACCCGAGCCTCTTCGATCGCTTTCACGACGTCAGTCGCGAGCTACCGTTCGACTTCGCCTGATCTGCAAACCAAGCGTGGACCAGGTGGTGTCATGAAGCGGCTCGTTCTCGTGGGCGGCGGCCATAGTCATGTCGAGGTGCTGCGTGCGTTTGGACGCGAACCCGACCCGCGCATCGAACTCGTGCTGGTGAGCCCGGATCGATACACGCCCTATTCGGGCATGTTGCCAGGATGGATTGCCGGGCATTACACGTTTGCCGATTGCCATATTGATTTGGCGGGCCTGGCGCGATTTGCCAATGCACGCTTCATCCCTATGCAGGTAGCCGGCATTGCGCCTGCGGATCGTGAGGTTCGTCTGGATGACGGCACCGTTCTTGGCTATGACGCGTGCTCGATCGATATCGGCTCGGCGCCACCAGTCAGTGCCATCGAAGGCGCACGAGCGCATGCCGTGCCGGTCAAACCGGTCGGCGCTTTCATCCAAGCGCTCGAATCGATGGCGATCGACGCAAGAAACGGGCGAGCGCTGCGCATGGCATTGATCGGAGCGGGTGCCGCCGGCGTGGAAGTGCTGCTGTCGGTCCAGCATCGACTACAGCGTGACGCGCCAAGCGCACCGATATCGTTTTCGCTCATCACCGCCTCGCCCACGATACTGCCCAGTCATGCGCGCAGAGCGCGCGAGATATTCCTGCGCATTCTTCGAGAACGACAAATCGTGCTGATCACCGATTTTTCGGTTCGATCGATGGATGGTTCTTGCATTCATGCCGTTGACGGCAATGTGGTCGAAGCTGACTTCATCGTCATCGCCACCGGGGCCGAACCCGCATCGTGGCCAACTGCATCAGGGATCGACACCGACCCGCACGGATTCATCATGATTCATGACACGTTGCAGACCCAATCCGATCCGGCGCTGTTCGCAGCTGGGGATATTGCGAGCATGCCTGATCGACCCTATCCAAAATCAGGCGTCTATGCGGTGCGGCAAGGTCCGATTCTCGCCGCCAATCTGCGCAATGTTTTGACGAACCAGCCGCTTGCCCGTTACAGTCCGCAGCGCCATGCGCTCGCGCTCATCTCGACCGGCAATCGGTACGCGGTGGCCTCTCGAGGGCCATGGACGCTTGAAGGTCGCTGGGTGTGGACCTGGAAAGACCATATCGATCGGCGCTTCATGAACAAGTACAACCGCATGCCCGTACATTAAACGAAAGAATCAAGCCATCATGACGCAGCGTCCGTTTCGAATTCTTGGCCTCCAACAGATCGCGATCGGCGGTGCGGACAAGATGCGTCTGCGCAAACTCTGGATCGACATGCTTGGATTGCAGGTGATCGACACCTTCGTGAGTGAACGCGAAAATGTCGATGAGGATATCGCGGTAATGGGAGAAGGGCCGCTACGCGTGGAAGTGGATCTGATGCAGCCGCTTGATGCGACCAAACGTCCCGCGGTGCATGAGACGCCGCTCAATCATGTTGGTCTATGGGTTGACGATCTGCCGCGCGCCATGGCGTGGCTCACTGGGCAAGGCGTGCGTTTTGCGCCGGGCGGTATTCGGCGCGGCGGCTCGGGGCACGATATCTGTTTTATTCACCCGAAGGCGAACGAGCAATTTCCACTGGCAGGCGAAGGCGTGCTGATCGAATTGGTGCAGGCGCCCCCCGATGTGATCGCTGCGTTTGATGCACGCGGCGCAGCTACTTGAATTTCACGATCGCCTGATCGACCGCCAGGCTTTCTCCCGCTTTCGCCAGGATCTCGCCGACGACGCCGTCCCGCTCGGCACGCATCACGTTTTCCATTTTCATCGCTTCAATCACTGCAAGCTTGTCGCCTGCTTTCACTTCCTGGCCGATGCTGACGGACACTTCGGTGAGAAGTCCGGGCATTGGCGCGAGCAAGAATTTCGAGGTGTCCGCCGCGACTTTGACTGGCATCAGGGCCTGCATCTCGGCGGCGCGACGCGACAACACCATCACATCCACTTGACGTCCGGCATGCGTCAGCCGGTACTTTAATCCCTGTCGATCGAGCTGCATGCAAATCGGCGCGCCGTCGATGCTGCCGCGAAAAATAGGCTCACCGCATGACCACTCGGTACGCACCTTATAAAGTTGCTCGCGAAAGATGACATCACAGCCACCCTCGGTGAGGCATAGCGACACCGGATGGTGCGCAAGCCCAATGACGACGACGACCTCGGTGGGCGGGGTGAACTCATGGCCTTGCAATTGCCCGGAGATCGTGGCGTTGCGCCGATCGTACTGATAGAAGATGGCTGCACCGGCCACGACCATGTGCGCGGGATCCCAGTCGGTGCCGGTATCGGCGCCAAATCCTTTGGGGAAATGCTCGGCAATAAAGCCGGTGTTGAAGTCACCCGATACGAACCGCGGATGCTGCATCAGCGCGGCCTGAAACGGCACATTCGATGAAATGCCGCGAATGACAAATGCATCGAGCGCGCCGCGCATGCTTCGGATGGCATCGAGCCGCGTGGCGCCATGCGTCACGAGTTTGGCGATCATCGAGTCGTAGTACATGGAAATTTCGCCGCCCTCGAAGACGCCCGTGTCGACGCGGATCTCCCCAGGTTTTTCTTCCGGCGGCAGATAGCGAACCAGACGCCCGGTCGACGGCAGAAATCCGCGATACGGATCTTCCGCGTTGATGCGGCATTCCATCGCCCAGCCGTCGCGCTTGATTTCCTCCTGCTTGAATGGCAGTCGTTCACCGGCTGCCACGCGGATCATCAACTCGACCAGATCGAGGCCGGTGATCATCTCAGTCACCGGATGCTCAACCTGCAGCCGCGTGTTCATCTCGAGGAAGTAAAACGAGCGATCCTTGCCGACGACAAATTCGACCGTGCCCGCGCTTTGATAGCGCACCGCTTTGGCGAGCATCACCGCCTGCTCACCCATGGCCTTGCGGGTCGCCTCATCGAGAAACGGCGAGGGCGCTTCCTCGATCACCTTTTGATGACGGCGTTGAATCGAACACTCGCGTTCCCACAGGTAGACAACATTCCCGTGGCCATCGCCCAAGACTTGAATCTCAATATGGCGCGGCTCTTCGACGAATTTTTCAATGAAGACGCGATCATCGCCAAAGGCATTGCGCGCTTCGTTGCGACATGAGGCATAGCCCTCGCGCGCCTCTTGATCGTTGAAGGCGACGCGCAGACCCTTGCCGCCACCGCCCGCGCTCGCCTTGATCATGATCGGATAGCCGACACGGCGCGCAATCTCGACCGCCTGGTCGGCCGTATCGATCGCCGCGTTATGGCCTGGAATCGTATTGACCTTGGACTCGTTCGCGAGTTTCTTGGAGGCGATCTTGTCACCCATCGCCGCGATCGAATAATGCTTGGGGCCGATAAAAATGATGCCTTCTTCTTCGACCCGTTTGGCGAACACCTCATTTTCCGAGAGGAAGCCATAACCCGGATGGACCGCCTCGGCGCCGGTCTTCTTGCAGGCGGCGATGATGCGGTCCATCACCAGATACGAATCCTTCGACGGCGGCGGGCCGATCAGCACCGTTTCATCGGCTAATTCCACATGACGCGCAGTTTTGTCGGCTTCGGAGAACACGGCCACCGTCTTGATGCCCATGCGGCGGGCCGTCTTGATGACGCGGCAGGCGATTTCGCCGCGATTGGCGATCAGGATTTTTTTGAACATGCTGTTGTCAAGTCGATCAAAGCGGGATGTTGCCGTGCTTACGCCACGGGTTTTCGAGTTTTTTGTTGCGCAACATCGCGAGCGACCGGCAAACGCGCTTGCGGGTTTCGCGCGGTGAGATGACATCGTCGATAAAGCCGCGATGTCCCGCGATGAAGGGATTGGCAAATTTCTGCCGGTACTCTTCGGTTCGCTCGGCGATTTTTTTGGCATCGCCGATATCTTTCCGGAAGATGATCTCGACGGCCCCTTTGGGCCCCATCACCGCGATTTCAGCGGTGGGCCAGGCGAAATTGACATCCCCTCGCAGGTGTTTGGAGGACATCACATCATAGGCGCCGCCGTAGGCTTTGCGTGTAATGACGGTCACCTTTGGAACGGTGCACTCGGCATAGGCGTACAACAGCTTGGCGCCATGTTTGATGATGCCACCGTACTCTTGCGAGGTGCCTGGCAGGAAGCCGGGTACATCGACGAAGGTGATGATCGGGATGTTGAAGGCATCGCAAAACCGGACGAAGCGAGCCCCCTTGATCGCACTTTTGATGTCCAGGCAACCCGCCAACACCATCGGTTGATTGGCGACGATGCCGACCGTTGCGCCCTCCATGCGCGCAAATCCGATCACGATGTTCTTGGCGTGATCAGGTTGGATCTCGAAGAAATCGGCATCATCGACCGTCTTGATGATGAGTTCCTTCATGTCGTAAGGCTGGTTCGGGTTATTGGGAATCAGCGTGTCAAGCGAGAGTTCGATCCGGTCCGGCGTGTCCGTGGTTTGCCGGGTTGGCGCGCGTTCACGATTGTTGAGCGGCAGATAGTTGAAAAAGCGCCTGAGCATCATGAGCGCTTCGACATCGTTCTCGAATGCGAGGTCCGCCACACCGGAGCGGGTGGTATGCGTGATCGCTCCGCCCAACTCTTCGGCGGTAACCTCTTCATGCGTTACCGTCTTCACGACCTCAGGCCCGGTCACGAACATGTACGAGCTGTCTTTCACCATGAAGATGAAATCGGTCATGGCCGGTGAATACACCGCGCCACCGGCACAAGGGCCCATGATCATCGAGATCTGTGGAATGACCCCTGAGGCCATCACATTGCGTTGGAACACATCGGCGTAGCCAGCCAGTGAGTCGACGCCTTCCTGAATGCGCGCGCCGCCGGAATCATTGAGGCCGATGACCGGTGCGCCGACCTTCATCGCGTTATCCATGATCTTGCAGATCTTCTCGGCGTGTGCGGCCGACAACGCGCCGCCAAACACGGTGAAATCCTGCGAGAAGACAAACACGACGCGACCGTTAATCGTGCCATAACCGGTGACCACACCATCGCCCGGAATCTTGTTTTCGTCCATGCCGAAATCGACGCAGCGATGCTCGACGAACATATCCCACTCTTCGAAGCTGTCCGGATCGAGCAGCAGTTCAATGCGTTCACGAGCGGTGAGCTTACCCTTGCCGTGCTGGGTCTCGATGCGCTGCGCACCGCCCCCCGCGCGTGCTGCGCCACGCATTTCTTCCAGTTGTCGAATGATGTCTTGCATCGTCTGTTACCCCTGTTTATTTCTTTTGAGTCGACCCGAATGCGCACATTACGGCGCATACAGTGCCAGCAATCGCGCCGCACCTGCCGACGCGGAGGTTTCCCCGCTTGCAACCGCTGAGGCAATGCGCGTCATTTCCTGTTGGACCAATGCATGGGCCTTGAAGCGGCTACGCAAGCCCTCATCGATGATCTGCCACATCCATGCCAGCGCTTGTCGTTTGCGTTTTTCGTCGAATTCGCCGTGCGTCTGCATCGCGTCTCGATAGGCCTCGATTTTGCCCCAAAGCGCATCAATCCCCGCGCCGGTGAGCGCAGACGCAAGCAGTACGGGTGGTGACCAGTGTTTGCTCGACGGGCGCAACATCATCAGTGCGTTGGCAGCATGGCCCCGCGCAGCTTCGGCCGCACGGGCATCGATATCGGCTTTATTGATCACAACGATGTCAGCAAGCTCAACGACGCCCTTTTTCATGGACTGCAGCTCGTCGCCCGCATTGGGCAGTTGTAGCAACACGAACACGTCGGTCATGCCGGCGACCGCGGTCTCGGATTGGCCGACGCCGACCGTTTCGACGATCACGATATCGAAGCCCGCCGCTTCGCAGACAAGCATTGCTTCGCGGGTACGCGCCGCGACCCCACCCAAGGCGCCGCCGGTTGGGGAAGGACGAACAAACGCATTGGCGTGCGTGGAAAGATGCTCCATGCGCGTTTTATCGCCAAGGATCGATCCGCCACTCACCGATGAGGTCGGATCCACCGCCAGTACCGCGACGCGCAAGCCGCGTTCGATCAGTTGCAGGCCGAATGATTCAATGAACGTGGATTTGCCGACGCCGGGAACACCGGTGATGCCAATACGTAATGAACGCCCGGTATGCGGTAACAGCGCATCGAGGATTGCCCGAGCATGGATTTGATGATCATCACGCGTCGATTCGATCAGCGTGATGGTTTTCGCCAGGGCGCGCCGCTCGCGCGCGAGCACCCCATCACGCAGGATCGCGTCGTCGGTGTTTAACACTGCAGGCGAGGCGTTCAATGCCGCGGCACGGCGCTCAACGCGGCGTCCCGACGGCTGCTGTCCGCGACGCGCGAACGGCCTGCAATACTTGCCGCGCGGCATCTGAAATCACCGTGCCTGGGCCGAACACGCCTTGCACGCCCGCTTGCCGAAGAAATTCGTAGTCCTGCGCCGGGACCACACCCCCGACAAACACCGCAATATCGCCTGCGCCTTGTTTGCGTAAGGAGGCGATGAGTTGCGGGACGAGCGTCTTATGTCCGGCCGCCAGCGTCGAAATGCCAATCGCATGCACATCGTTCTCGATCGCTTGCCGCGCGGCTTCTTCAGGGGTCTGGAAGAGCGGACCGATGTCCACATCGAAGCCCAGATCCGCAAACGCCGATGCAACGACTTTGGCGCCACGATCATGGCCATCCTGCCCGATCTTGGCGATCATGATGCGCGGACGGCGGCCTTCAGCGGCAGCGAAGGTTTCGATCTCGCCCTTGAGCGCCGTCCAATCGGCGTCTGCATCGAACGCCGCACCGTAGACGCCGGAAATGCTTTCTGTCATGGCACGGTACCTTCCATAGACCGCTTCGAGTGCGTCGCTCACTTCGCCGACGGTTGCGCGTGCGCGCATCGCGGCGATCGACAGCGCCAACAGATTCCCCTTGCCCGATCGTGCCGCATCAGTGAGTGCGCTGAGCGCCGCGGTAACGGTCTGTTGATCGCGCGCTGCTTTGGTTCGCTTTAAGCGGGCGATTTGCGATTCGCGTACCGCCGAGTTGTCGATCTCACGTGTCGCGAGCGCCGCTTCTTTTTCGAGGCGATATTTATTGACGCCGACAATGACATCTTCGCCGCGGTCGATGCGCGCTTGCTTGCGCGCGGCACATGCTTCGATTTGCAGCTTCGCCCAACCGGATGACACGGCCTTCGTCATGCCGCCCATCGCTTCCACTTCCTCGATGATCGTCCACGCCTTGTCGGCGAGCTCCTGGGTGAGCCGCTCCATCATGTAGGAGCCGGCCCAGGGATCGACCACGCTCGAAATATGTGTCTCTTCCTGCAAGATGAGTTGGGTGTTGCGCGCAATGCGCGCCGAAAAATCGGAGGGCAGGGCGATCGCTTCATCAAATGAATTGGTGTGCAGGCTTTGCGTGCCGCCGAACACCGCCGCCATCGCTTCCACCGCGGTGCGAACGACATTGTTGTAGGGGTCTTGTTCGGTAAGAGACCAGCCCGATGTCTGACAATGGGTCCGCAGCATCATCGAGCGAGGATTCTTTGGATTGAATTCCTTCAGGATGCGCCACCAGAGCAGGCGCGCCGCCCGCAGCTTGGCGACTTCCAGATAAAAATTCATGCCGATGCAGAAGAAAAATGACAGGCGACCGGCGAAGTCATCAATGTCCATGCCGCGCGCGATCGCGGTGCGCGCGTATTCGCGGCCGTCGGCCAAGGTCAACGCAAGTTCGAGCGCCTGGGTCGCACCGGCCTCCTGCATGTGATAGCCCGATATCGAAATCGAATTGAACTTCGGCATGTTGCCGGCGGTGTATTCGATGATGTCGGCAACGATCCGCATCGAGGGTTCCGGCGGATAGATGTAGGTATTCCTCACCATGAACTCTTTGAGAATGTCGTTCTGGATCGTGCCGGCGAGTTGCTTTTCAGCGACGCCTTGCTCCATTCCTGCAACGATGTAGGCGGCGAGCACCGGCAGCACTGCGCCATTCATGGTCATCGAGACGCTGACCCGGTCGAGCGGAATGCCGTCGAACAGGATCTTCATATCTTCGACCGAATCGATCGCGACACCGGCTTTGCCGACATCGCCCACCACGCGTGGATGATCCGAGTCGTAGCCGCGATGGGTTGCCAGATCGAAGGCTACCGAGACGCCCTGGCCGCCACCCTCCAGTGATTGACGATAGAAAGCGTTCGACTCCTCTGCGGTCGAGAAACCTGCGTACTGGCGGATGGTCCATGGCCGTACCGCATACATGGTGGCCTGCGGACCACGTAGAAAGGGTTCGAAGCCAGGCAATGTATTGGCATAGGGCAGCCCGGCGGTATCGGCCGCCGTGTAGAGCGCGCGAAGTTTGATGCCCTCCGGCGTTTCCCATCCCAATGCATCGATGTTGCCATCGGGCGCCGATTTGGCGGCCGCCTTTCGCCAGGCGTCGAGGTCGGCGGGTGGCACGTGGGGCGACTGCGACATGATGCATTCCTTCATGGTTGGACGAACGGGCGCGATGCGCCGCACTGCGGCCACCCGATCCGGGAGGATTTTCCCAGATTGACGCGCCGCCCACCAGCTTCCTGTGAAACGAAGGCGTCCCGCTACCACGATCACCGGTACCATCGCCACGGCGTGGGGCGCCTCCTTGCGTGAGAGATTGATGGACGTTCGCGTCGGGCGCTATGATGGAGCCAGACAAGCTTGGAGATCTGCGATGATTCGACGCGTGCATGATATGGGCGGACTGCCGGCCGGTCGCGTCCAGCCCACAGATCACGAACTTGAGTCATATGCGAAGCGCGCACAGGCAGTGATGGCGTTATTGCGTGACCCCAGCCGAAGCATGGCAAGACTCGACGAAATGCGACGCAACACTGAAGATCTTGAAGACCGGTATCTCGACATTTCATACGATGACCGGGTCGTCCATTCGACTGCCCAGATCCTGATTCAGCGCGGCATTCTCTCGATCGATGAGCTCGGCCAAAAAATGAGCGAGATGCCGGAGGAGGGCGCGTGAGTTTCGATGGCAGGCGTCATCACGACATGGGTGGCCTTGACGCCGGCCCAGTCGATTTGCATGAGCATCATTATGAACACTGGGAACGCCGTGTCGATGCGCTGATGATGCTGCTCACGTTTCGCAATCCTAGCCACCTGCGCGTTGACGAATTGCGCCAGAACATCGAAGCACTCGGGCCGATTGCCTACGATCAGCTTGAGTATTACGAGCGCTGGATGCATTCGGTCACCCAGGTGTTGGTGAAGCGCGGGATCATTACGCTTGCCGAACTTGGTGCAAAGATGGAGGAGCTTCACCGATGACGACCATCAACGCCGTGCCGGCGCGATTTAAGGCGGGTGATCGCGTCACGGTGCGTAAACTGTATCCACCCGGACATGTGCGCACCCCCTACTATTGCCGCGGTCAGACCGGTATCGTCGAACGACTATGCGGCGCCTTCCCCAATCCGGAAGAACTTGCCTACAACCGTCCGGGGTTGCCGGCTCAACCGCTCTATCGTGTGCAATTCAACTGTCGCGAACTATGGGCGGATTACCAAGAGCGCGCCGACGATGTGGTGGAGATCGAGATCTATCAACACTGGTTGGAACCCGCCTAATGGAGCTAAGATGAATGATCGCTTGAATACCGGTGGGGAGCCCGAAGAAGATATGCGCGGCTACTACAAACGCATGCAATCTGCGGTTGAGGAGCTGCTGAT
>CAMDRJ010000167.1 GCA_945906755.1 Klebsiella pneumoniae
CTGCTGTCGACGCTGCGATGGATGAATTCGGCGTGAGTTTCAGCGCGACGGAAGCACGCCGTGCGCCGTTGGTGTCAAGCGGATGCCCGGCCTGCCGCCATCCATCGATGCCATCGTGGTAGACGGTGCCCTGTTTGCCACCAAAATACTGCAATGTGAAGAGCGAAAAATACGCACCGACATGACCGCGCGGGCCGTAGACGATGATCTCTCGCGACGGATCAATGCCAGCGTCCCCAAGAAGTTTCTCAATGCGAGCGGTTTCGATGAAGTCCTCCGTATTGGGGTTACGCAAGGCCTGTAGCGCATCACCGATATTGACGGCGCCTGCGATGTGGCCGCGACGATAGTTCGTTTCATCCCGCACGTCCCAGACCAGAGCGCCGCGCTGAACCGCCGCCGCGACAAACGCGGTATCGACAATGGACGAGGCGTTCGCCGTCGACCAAGACAGGGTGATCATCAACAGTGCGTAAGTAATACGAAGCATGGAGGCCCTCGATCAATGGAAACAAGAAGTTGGCGGGATACGCATCGTAGTGAGCGCAGAACATTGCGATCCCGAGGCAAGGCGTTACCCAGTCGAATCCTTGCAACACGGCGAATCATACGCTTTCGAGAAATGCGACCCGGGGCGCGGCGGACGATCGCGCAAAAGGACTGAGAACAGTGGATAAATGGGGTCGAAGCACGGTCGATGTCCTGGCGCAGCCGCCGTTCATTTGTGGCGGCGGCGCCGCCATGCTATGGTGATCACGTTTTGCAAATGGCGAGCCAATCATGGGGTACGCACAAGCGATCGCAACGCTGGATTTCGACGCATTTCTTGCCTGGGAAAGTACCCAGGCCGACAAGCATGAGTTCCTCCGTGGCGAGGTATTCGCGATGGGTGGTGCGAGGCGGGCTCATGTCACGGTTGCCCTCAATATTGCGACTGCTCTGAAGGTGCAATTGCGTGGAGGCCCCTGTCGCGCTTACGTATCGGACATGAAGCTGCGCATCCTCGAAGCCGATGCGAGTTTCTATCCTGACGTGATGGTGAGCTGTGATTCCCGCGATCACGCCGCTGAGCAGTATCTCCAATTCCCAACGCTCGTCGTGGAGATTCTGTCAGAAAGCACGGCTGCGTTCGATCGCGGCGAGAAGTTCGCCGCATACCGGCGCGTCAAGAGTCTGAAGGAGTATGTGATCGTCGATATCGATGCACGGCGCGTCGAATGTTTCCGCGTGGATGCAAGCGGACACTGGGTTCTTCACGAATTTTCGGGCGTAGGCGATTGCGAGCTTGCAAGCGTAGGGTGCGCGATCCCACTCGCCGCTGTGTTCGAAAATGCTGATCCGTCGTCGGAAACCGCCGCGAATGCCTGATCACCGGTAACGCGGACTTACGAGATAGGTTCTAGTTACCCCGCGAGCCGCCACACCCCTTGGTCTTGCCTCGCGCGCCCATCGACTTCCAGCTTTTGCAGATGCGCGAGCAAGGAGCGCATCGCCCAGCCGTGCAAACGTTGGGGCGTGTCGTCGTAGACCGCCGCCACCAGCGCTTCGACCGTCCCTTGGCGCGCGCCGCGTAGCGCATTCACGACTTTGTTTTCCCGGTTACGCCGATGCACGATCAGTCTTTCGACGATCTCATGCGGTCTTGCCATGAGGAAGCCGTGGCCCGGTGCGAGCCATTCGAGGTCTTCCTTATAGAGTCGTTCGAGCGAGGCGAAGTAGAGGGACATATCGCCATCGGGCGGGTTAATCACCACCGTCGAGCCTTGCATGATGTGATCACCGGTAAAGAGCATGCGCTCTTCTTCCAGCAGATAGCAGATCTGATTCGAGGCGTGGCCCGGTGTGTGTATCGCACGCAGGGTTACCCCCGCCATAGCGAGGCGCTCGCCTTCGGTCAATGCGTGATCCGGCATGAACGATTGATCCTGCCCCGGCTTGTGCTTGGCAACCATGCCGTAGGTGGACGCGCCGGTGCGTTCTTTGAGGAGCGCCGCACCGGGTGAGTGATCCATATGCGTGTGTGTGCAGAGAATCCAGCGAATCGGGCCCGCCGCGGCTTCGATGATGCGTGCGGTGTGCAAGGGATCGGGCGGACCCGGATCGATCACCGCGACGCCGCTTGCTGCATCGCCGATGAGATAGGTGTTGGTGCCCGGCCCCGTCATCATGCCCGGGTTTGGCGCGGTGAGCCGTCTTACACGATCAGAGAGTTGCACGACGGTACCGGGAATGATTTCGTACGAAGCGGTGCCTTTTTGTGCGGGGTCGAGTTTTCCCACTTCTGCATAGGCAAAGTCGCCTGGCACGAGAAACTTCTTTCCGGCTTGACCGATCCCAATATGCGGCGTCATGACCGGCATCGGGCGCGGCGTGCGCGCGAATTCAATCGCCGCGGCTACATCGCGCATTTTCGCGATCGATTCGAGCGTCTTCATCGTCGGAAACATGAGATTGAGTTCGCCGCGGCTGCTGCGCTCGATCGCTTCACCGGGGCGAATCCACAGATGGCTCACCAATTCCTCGCCATCGTGCGAAGGCGTTTGCCGGGCCGGCGCTTCAGCGATAAAGAAACGTGTGTCGTAGCGGCGCGGGCGACCCGCTTGCGTGATCCAATGACTGAAGTAGTGCAGGCGATCGGTGGCCAAGCGCAGGCGATTGGATTGCAGCACATGCAGCAGCGTCGCATCACCTGCTGCCAAGGCTTTGCGTGCGGTGGCAAAGTGCGGCGCCGCATGACCGTCAATATCGATCAGAACATCGTCATTCGCATGCGCAAACAGCAACCCGGCTTCTTCGAAGCATTCGCGGATCGCGGCGACCCAATAGCCAAGACCACCGCGTTCGATGCCAAGGCGCTTGCTCGCTTCACTATCGTCGATGCCCGAAGCAAGCGTGGCGAGTTCGGGGGCAGCGTCGGCTTTGTCGACCGCACCGCCTGGGAACACATAGGCGCCACCGCCGAACTCGGCCGCTTGGGTGCGCTTGGCGAGCAGCACTTCCAGGCCGTGCGACGCATCGCGCACCAAGATCAACGTGGCCGCCGGTCGCGGGGTGACAGGAGATGTGCTCATAGTGGGAATCGGAAAGAAACCAGCATCAGGGGAGGGCGGGGCGGTTGATACCGAGCCGCGCCGCGAAACGCGTGATTATAAGGGTGACGGCCACCGCGATGATCGCGGCGAGCAAATAACTTGGCAACAAATCCATTCGCGGAAGCGCGAGCGGCACGACCACAAAGAACGAAGTGAAGCCAAACAGTCCAAGGACGAAGCCGCGCAGCAATTGCGCGGTTGCTTTCCCGCCATAGATTGCCAGCGTGAAGGCGGGCATGACCGAGCCCGAAATCGGAAACGTCAGCAAGATGCCCGAGTACTTCGGCCCAAGCGCACTCGCTCCAATTGTGGCGGCGGCTGCGATAACGAGCGCGAAGAGCATGCGGACCGCGATCTCGCTACGCGGAATATGCACCGGCCCGACACTTTGTTCGACCTTTGGCAGTGCGGCCAGTACGATGACGAGTGATAGAAAAGCACCAGTCGCGGCCATCCAGACCGGCATTGTGCCCATCGTGCAGAGAAAGCTCGTCGCAAAGAACAACGCCCAGCCGATCAAAAGCGATGCAAGCCAGCCGAAGCGTTGCGCGGCAAGCGCGAATGCAAGACAGTGAATTGCCGCGGCAGGGGTGCTTTGCAGGATCATATGGCCGGTCTGCGCGGAGAATTCCGGCCCGGGGTCCAACGCAAGAAAAATGCTGATGGGAGCGGCAATCAGCGGCAGGCCGGTGATCCATCCGGTGACCGAATGCCCCCAACGACGCCCTGCTTCGCTGGCGATCCAGACGACCAGCGGTACGAGAGAAAGCTTCAAGGCGAGACTCATGGCCGCATCATAAGTGAGCGGGCGGATTCGCATCATCGTGCTGCCATCGCACTCGCACGGTAACATTGCGCATCCCTATGGATTTCCAATGACCACCTCTTCATCCCTCGTTCTGACCGCTTTGTCCGGCATTCCCGAAGTGCAGCCGGGCGATGACTTATCTACGATCGTCGGTGATGCGATGGTCCGCGCCGGTCAGGCTCCGCGCGCAGGCGATGTGATCGTCCTTGCACAGAAGATTTTCTCGAAGGCGGAAAACCGATTCGTGGCGCTGGACACCGTGAAGCCTTCGGTACGGGCCCTCGAACTTGCGGAAAGAACCGGTAAGGATCCGCGCATCGTCGAGCTGATTCTCGGCGAATCGCACTCGGTGCTGCGGACGCGGAAGAACGTTCTCGTCGTCGAACATCGACTGGGCATGGTATTGGCGAGCGCCGGTATCGATCAATCGAACATCGGCCCTGATCGTGACGGTCGTGAACGGGCGCTGCTATTGCCGGTCGATCCAGACGGTTCATGCCAAGCGATGCGTGAGCGCTTGATGAAACGATTCGGCGTCGAGATCGGCGTCATCATGAATGACAGCATTGGCCGCGCATGGCGCAACGGCATCGTCGGCACGGCGATCGGTGTGGCGGGTGTGCCTGCGCTGCTAGATCGGCGGGGCGCGCCCGATCGATTTGGTCGAAAACTCGAAATCACGATGATTGGTGTGGCCGATGAGATCGCGGCGGCCGCCTCCATTCTCATGGGGCAGGCCGATGAAGGAACACCCGCTGTCCATCTACGCGGCGTTCCCTACGGCCGTCGTGAGTCGAGCGTGCGTGAGTTGATCCGCTCGCGCGATGAAGATCTTTTCCGCTAGGAATCCGCGCGCTTGCGCACGCGGATTCCTTGTGGTTCGCATTGCGAACGCTATCAACCGCAGATATTTCAGATGACGCGCATATCAACTTGGCATCCGGTTCACCTTTCAGGAATTCGTGTGCGTCAGCGCGCGGATTCCTAACGCGATGTTTCTTGCCCTTGCAGGCGGTGTAGGTGGCGCAAAACTCGCAGAAGGGCTGGCGGCCGTTCTCGCGCCCGATTCGCTTGCGATCGCCGTCAATACCGGCGATGACTTCGAGCACCTTGGTGTGCACGTATCGCCCGATGTCGACACCGTGATGTACACGCTTGCGGGTCTTGCTAATCGCACGACCGGCTGGGGGCGCGCGGCAGAGACCTGGAATTTCATGACGGCACTCGAAGCAGTAGGTGGTCCGACGTGGTTTCGTCTTGGCGACAAGGATCTCGCCACCAGTGTCTTTCGTGCGGAGCAGTTGCGTAACGGCGCCACATTGAGCGAAATCACGAGCGCGCTGTGCGAGCGGCTCGGTGTGCGTCACCCGGTGATGCCGATGTCAGACGATCGGGTGCGCACCTTCGTGCATACCGACCAAGGGCGGCTTGCCTTCCAGGACTACTTTGTACGGTTGCAATGTGGTCCGAAACTCCTGCAGGTGGAATTGGCGGGCGTTGCGGCCGCGCGGCCGTCACCGGCGTTTGCGAGCACGCTGGCCTCGGCGGCGCTCGAAGCGGTCATTCTCTGTCCATCGAATCCGTATCTGAGCATCGGTCCGCTGCTTGCGATTCCCGCCGTCGCGACATGGTGGGCGAGCCGTCGTGTGCCGGTGATCGCGGTGTCACCGATCGTTGGCGGACGCGCGATCAAAGGGCCGGCCGCGAAAATAATGGCCGAGTTGGGTGCGGAGGTTTCCGCGCTTGGGGTTGCCAAGCATTACGCCGATCGTGTCGATGCCTGGGTGATCGATCGCGCTGATGCCGCTGCGCAAGGCGATATCGAAGCGCTCGGCAAGTCGGTGCTTGTTACCGAAACCGTAATGAGATCACCGGGAGACGCAACACGTCTCGCGAACGAGGCGATTGCATTCGCAAAAGAACTCACAGTGCCAGCGCGACGTCCGTCCCCTGCTTGATCGCGCGCATCGCATCGAGTTCGCCCGCTTTGTCGGCCCCACCAATGACATGCGCGGTGACGCCGCGTTGCAATAGCGCTTCAACTAGACCGCGCTCCGAATCCTGGCCCGCGCAGATCACCACGGTGTCGGCCTCGATCAGCTTTGCCGCGCCGTCGTGCAAGATGTGAACGCCGCGCTCGTCGATGCGCTGATAGTCAACGCCTGCCAGCGTCGCCACACCGCGTCGCGAGAGTTCGAGCCGAATCGCCCATCCGGTGGAGACGCCCATCGATTTGCCGGGGGGCGTTTTCGCGCGTTGCATCATCGTGATCTTGCGTTTGCTTTGCAGCGTCACAGCAGGAGCGATACCACCCACGGTCGCACCACTAGGATCGACGCCCCAATCGCTAAGAAATGTCTTGACGTGATCGTCCGGCGTGGAGAGCAGCACTGCCACATCGAATCCGATGCCACCTGACCCGATGATGGCGACCCGATTACCCGCTTGCTTTGCACCGGACAGCACCTCGTCATAGCGCAGCACTTGTTTGCCCTCAATGCCGGGAATCTGCGGACGGCGCGGCCGCACGCCGGTCGCGATCACCACCGCATCAAAGCCGGCCAATATGCTCGCGTCGGGTTGCGTTGCCAAACGGATCGCTACCCCGAGCGTGCCCAATCGCGATGCATAGTGGCGAATCGTCTCGGCGAATTCCTTACCCGGCACGTTCGCGGCGAGCTGCATTTGTCCACCAAGGCGTTGGCCTGCTTCGAAAAGCGTGACGTGATGGCCGCGCTCGGCGGCAGTGACCGCGAACGCAAGGCCCGCTGCACCACCACCGACGACTGCAATCCGCTTCGAAAGTGGCGCGCGGGTAATCGTGAATTCAGTTTCATGACAGGCACGCGGATTCACCAGACAGGTTGCGACCTGATTGCCGAAGATGAGATCCAGGCAAGCTTGATTGCAAGCGATGCAGGTGTTGATTTCACTGGCACGGCCGGCATTCGCTTTGTTGGCGAACTGCGCATCAGCAAGAAACGGACGCGCGAGCGACACACCATCGGCATCTCCACTGGCAATGATCTCTTCGGCAAGCTCCGGCGTGTTGATGCGATTGGTTGCCAGGACCGGAATGCGGACTGCCGCCTTGAGTCGCGCGGTCGCCTCACGCCACGCAGCGCGCGGCACCATGTAGCCGATTGTTGGCACCCGCGCTTCATGCCAGCCGATACCGGTATCGATCAGATCGACCCCTGCCGCTTCGATCGCGCGCGCATGGATTGCGATTTCATCCGCCGTCAGCCCGCCTTCAACGAGGTCGAGGGCCGACACGCGAAAGATGATGAGAAAGTTCTTGCCGACCGCTTGGCGCGTGCGGCGGACAATTTCGGTTGAAAAGCGCAGGCGATTCTCAAACGGCCCGCCCCAGGCGTCGGTGCGATTGTTGGTGCGGGAGGCTAAAAACTGGGTGATGAGATAACCCTCGGAGCCCATGATCTCCACGCCGTCATAGCCCGCTTTCTGCGCAAGCACCGCACAACGCGCGTAGTCATCGATCGTGCGCTCAACCTCGGCGGTAGTGAGCGCATGAATGGTTCGCTTATTGATCGGTGAGGGCATCTCGGACGCGCCCACCGGCTTGGCGATCTTCGCGTAACGCCCAGAATGAAGAATTTGCAATGCGATCAACGCGCCACCGCCATGCACGGCGTCGACGATCTCACGATGCTCGGCGACGTGTGCATCCGATGACAGCACTTCGGCAATCTCTTCCATCCGTCCATCGTCATTCGGCGAATAGCCGCCGGTGATCACCAGTGCCACGCCACCGTTCGCACGTTCCGCATAGAACGCGGCCTTGCGAGCGGTGCCATTCGGCAGTGTTTCGAGACGCGTATGCATCGAACCCATCACGATCCGGTTCTTAAGGGTGAAGGTGCCCGCCTTAAGCGGTGCGAACAGATGCGGATAGTAGGGATGAGCCATGGCCTGGGAGGAGGGGAAGGGGCCGGCAGTATAGCGAGCAACATGACATGCCGGTCGTTGCGACCGATCAGCTGCCGGCGACATTGCGCTGCTACGTACCGCGAATGATCCGCCGTGCCGGAATCTTCAGCTTCTTCGCGGCGGCAAGCATTCCGATATCCAGAGTGATTACCAGTTCCACCCCATTGTTGCGCGCCACGGCAAGGTGCAGCGCGTCGGGACCGCGCAGTCCGGCGGCAAAGCGGGCGGTATATTCCCGCGCGAGATCAAAATCATTGGCACCTGGAATGAATGCGACCAGCGACGCGGCAATCATCGCTTCAAATTCCGAGATTAACCGCCGGCCTTGAATCGGTGTGAGGATTCCCATGCGTACGTCACGCGAGGTCAGGCTGGCAAATTCAACCGATGTCCATTTGCTCACGGCTAACGTTCCTGCCGCTTGCCGGGAAAGGTAGGCCGCAACTTTCACGGACGCTGCTTCCTGTCGAAAGAGCGGGGTCAAGAAACTAGTATCGAGGTAAATCACTCGGCGTCGCGCGATGCGCGCAAGGACGCGGCGCTCTTGCCCTTCCACGTGGGAACCTGCCTTCGCAGCTCCGCGAGACGTTGCAACGGCATCGGCTGTTTGATTGGGTTGGCGGGAACCACACGAACGACAGGGCGTCCGTGACGGGTAATGACGACTTCCTCGCCGCCTTCAACCGCATTGAGTAATTCACTCAAGTGCGCTTTAGCATGCGCCAAACTCATTGACTGCATCGTGTCACCATTGATAATTATGACCATAAATATGGTCAAATTTTACCCGCTGATCCATGCGAGAGCAACCATGCCATATCGAAAGTTACTCGATTGACCTGAGGATTCCTTCAGCCCGCCCCGCTCAGCTTCTCAAAAATCCTGCGCGCATAGCGTCGATTTGAAAATAAGCGCTTTCCGCGTTCACCCCCTAGTCGGGATCGCAATACGGCGAGTTTCGCCAATGCTTTCGATCGCTCGTCGGTCGCAGCAATGGCCGGCAGGTTCGCTTCGAGCGCAGCGATCTCGCGCCGATCGAGGATTTCCGGTGGAACGAATCCCGCATTCTTGAGCACGCGGTTGATCGCGCGAACGTCTTCCGGCACCAATGGATCGTCATTCAGATCAAGCGGCTTGCCGGTGCCTGGAAGATCGGCAAATTCGCCGCGGCGTATAGCCTCGCCGATCCGCTCCTCTACGAGCGCATCGATTACGTTTATGGGCGTTGGTCGCGTCATGAAGTGCCGGCCGTTGCCAATGAAAAATATAGATTATCCAGATCCGATCGCCCTGCCAAGGCCGCGGTCGATTCATGCAGCACCACGCGCCCTTTGATAAGTACATAGGCTCGCTGCGCGAAGGCGAGTGCGATATCGAGCTTTTGTTCGACGATGAAGATCGTGAGACCGGTTTCTCGCAGGCGCTCCAATGCACGCCGGATCTCGACCACGACCAGTGGTGCCAAGCCAAGGAACGGTTCGTCGAGCAACAACAGGCGCGGCTTACTCATCAATGCGCGGCCCACTGCCAGCATTTGCTGTTCCCCTCCTGAGAGCGTGCCGGCAGCTTGCGTGTGGCGCTCGGCCAGACGCGGAAAGAGTTCGTACACATAGTCGAAGCGCTCGCGAAGCGCCGCACGGCCGCCTGCAAGGCGAATCGCGCCAAGCCGCAGATTGTCTTCGACGCTGAACGGTGAAAACACCAACCGGCCTTCCGGCACGAGTGCGACACCGCGTTGCACGATTTCATGGCTTGGCAATCGGTTGATATCTTCGCCGTCGAGCGCGACGCGACCGGTGCGATGCGAAAGGGTGCCAACGATCGCGGCGAGCAAGGTCGATTTCCCTGCGCCATTCGGGCCAAGCAATGCCACGACTTCGCTTTTCTCTACCGACAATGAGACGTCCTGCACCACCGGCACGTTGGTATGCCCTGCGACGACGTGTTCAAGCCGCAGCATGGGGCTGTCCGAGATAGGCGTCGCGCACCGCAGGGTCCGCACGGATCGCATCCGGCGTGCCACTGGCGATCACGGCGCCGAAGTTAAGCACCACGATCCGATGCGCCAAAGGTAAGAGAAATCGCATGTCGTGTTCGATCAGCAGCACCGCAATGCCTTGCGCCGCAACGCCTCGAAGAATTGTGGCGAGGCGGTCGAGTTCGGCGGGTGTGAGGCCGGCGGCTGGTTCGTCAAGCAAAATGAGTTTCGGTTCACCTGCCATCGCACGCGCGATTTCGAGCAAGCGACCTTGTCCAAACGAGAGATTGTCGACTTCGGTGTCGCGCACGTCCGCCAAGCCGACGAATGCAACGAGCTCGTTGGCACGCGCACGCTGCCTTGCCTCTTCATCACGTGCGCCGCGCGATCCGCCCGCGATCGACCACAGGCCCGACTTGAAGCGGGTGTGCGCACCCACCAGGATGTTTTCGACGAGCGACATGCCGGTGAATGGGCGATTGTGTTGAAAAGTGCGAATGAGACCAAGCGTGGCGATCTCGTGCGGTGCGCGACCG
>CAMDRJ010000168.1 GCA_945906755.1 Klebsiella pneumoniae
TTGGCGAGCTGTTTGATGTGCTCCTCAGTCACCTTCTTGCCGTCGCAATTGCGCAGCACCGATTCAAGCACGATGCGGATCGATACCGGCAGGCGCGAGATCTTTTTCTTGAGCGCCTTTTCGAGAACGGGGAGGCTGTAGAACTGACCGCTCTTGCCGGATGCGAGCTTGAACGATTGCAAAGTTCCGTACGGATTGTTAAGTGCCATCAGGGTTCCTTCTTGCGGGAGGTCGGATGAGTGGAGGTAAGTGTGCGCCGCAACGATCCAGAGTGGATCGGCGTGCTGAGAAATGCGTCGGCCGCCCATGGCATTGCGGCGGCTGATCTGTTGTTCATGGACGACGAAGCATGCGTTGCCGAGCGTTAGCGGCCGGCGATGATTTGCCGACGACCCATTGGCCTAGCGCGTGAGAAAGTCTAAAGGCTACCGCAACTCGCAGCGAGGCGCCGTGACGATGACGTGCCATGAAGAGCAGTGCGTAGCCAAGGCCAGTCGCAGAAGGCGCGCGGCGGCAAACAACTCGGATGAGTGTGTTGCGAGGAGGTGAGTCGATCACCCCCTGGTACTACGGCTAGTCGAGACGTGGCAATCGATTGCAGCGATAGTCATCGCCCGATTCGCGCCTGAGCACCATGCTCGCGCGATCACCGCGGACGGCCAGCGCAGAGACCGTCAGGCTTTCGCCCTCTTTAACCGCAATGCGAAGGGTACCGGCCGGTTCATCAACACATCCGCGGCGCCATAAATTGCTCCACCGAACCCGTCCACTCCGACACCTTTATCGGCGGCGCCAAACCACATGATCGGCGGCTTCATCGGATGGGTCTGTCCCGGCCCTTGGCACTCCCAGGTGCCATGGAGCTTTTGCGCGGCCGCGTCAAACGGCGCGACTTGAGCGATCGAGGTCCCTGCGGACATCAATACAATCGTGATGAGTGACTTCATTGAGCGAAACCGCATGATGATCCCCGAAAGCTTGCTATCACTTACTTGTCGGAGCAGCTTCGCTTCGCTGAAGCATTGGCCGCCATCGCATGTGCGTACGATCACAGCGGCGGTCGAATAAGTCAAAACGCGGGGGCAGGCGGTCGCCGTCCCCCGACGATCAGGGCACCCCAACGATCAGGGCAACAGGTGCTTAACCCCGTCCTGCTCTTCCTGCAATTCCTTCAGGGTCGCATCCATTTTCTCGCGACTGAAGGCGTCGATCGCCAGATTCTTGATCATCTGGTATTCGCCATTCGCGCAGGTCACCGGAAAACCGTACATGGTGTCAACCGGAATGCCATAGGAGCCATCCGAGGCGATGCCCATCGTGACCCATTTCCCGTTGGTGCCCTGCACCCAGTCGCGTATATGATCGATCGCAGCATTGGCTGCCGATGCGGCAGACGATAGTCCGCGCGCTTCAATGATCGCAGCGCCCCGCTTGCCCACAACCGGAATGAATGTATTGCGAATCCACGCTTCATCATTGATGAGCGTGTTGACATTTTGGCCGCCCACCGTCGCGAAGCGGTGGTCCGGATACATCGTCGGCGAATGGTTACCCCACACACAGACTTTCTCGAAATCGGCGACCGATTTGCCGACCTTGGCTGCCAAATGCGCCAAGGCGCGGTTGTGATCGAGTCTCAGCATCGCGGTGAAATTGCGCTTTGGCAGATCGGGCGCGCTCTTCATCGCGATATACGCATTGGTATTGGCCGGATTGCCAACCACGAGCACTTTCACGGTGCGCTTGGCAACCGCGTTCAAGGCTTTGCCTTGAGCGGTGAAGATCTGCGCATTGGCGGTGAGCAAATCCTTGCGTTCCATGCCCGGACCGCGCGGGCGGGCACCCACCAGCATGGCGATGTCGGCGTCCTTGAACGCGACCATCGGATCGCCCGCGGCGACCATTCCAGCTAACAGCGGGAACGCGCAATCATCGAGTTCCATCATCACCCCGCGCAATGCTTTTTGCGCTTTCTCATCGGGAATTTCGAGCAGTTGCAGGATGACAGGTTGATCTTTGCCGAGCATGTCGCCATTGGCGATCCGAAAGAGCAAGCTGTAGCCGATTTGACCGGCCGCACCGGTGACGGCGACGCGCATAGGAGATTTGGGCATGTAAAACTTTCGAAAGTTGCGGGGTCTAAAAAGGAATAGGAGCGGACTGCTGCGGGAACGTCGTCGAGTTTATCAGGGCATCGCGATGTCGCGTAGCGTTCGATCAGGTACTCGAAATTGTGCGGGATCATGCACCATCACCGCCGCGCGAATTGAAGATCGCCCGTGTCCGCTTCATAAAACATGACCACACTGCTATAATTTACCCGATCCGGAGCAAACAAGGCGCGATTCGAGCCGATGCAGCATGCCGCCGTACTGGGCATGTTGACGGACTTTGGCGCGTAAGCGGAGGGCGGCACGAAGGGTTTCCCGTGTGCTGATACTTGCGGCCCGGCTCGCATAACAGGACCCCCGAATGGCCGACCTACCCGTAAGAAAAAAACACTACAAACCGTGGTTCAACATCGACCTGCGCAACCTGCCGTTGCCCGGTCTCGTGTCCATCTTTCACCGTGTAAGCGGTTTGTTCCTGTTTGTACTGCTCTTCTGGCTGCTATGGCTGCTGGATACCAGTTTGTCGTCGCCGGTCGGATTCGCGACGGTCAAGAGTCTGCTTGGACATTGGTTCGCCAAACTGGTTTTGCTTGGCCTGATCTGGGCCTATTTGCATCATTTTTGCGCGGGGATCCGATTCTTGCTGCTCGATGTGCATCAGGGCATCGAACTGCAAACGGCCCGGGCTACCAGTAAATGGGTGTTCGGCGTGAGTCTCGTGCTCACGGTGGTCTTCGCGTGGAGGGTGCTATGGTGAATCGCGTGATTGTCGGCGCGCACTATGGTCTGCGCGATTGGCTCGCCCAGCGCGTCACCGCGGTTGTGATGGCGGTCTATACGCTGATCGTGATCGTCGCACTGCTGATGCAAACGCCGACCAATTTTTTCACTTGGAAAATGTGGTTCTCGCAGGGGTGGCTGCGCTTCGCGACGTTTCTTTTCATCATCAGTCTCGTGTATCACGCCTGGGTGGGCGTGCGCGATGTCCTGATGGATTACATCAAACCGGTCGGGATGCGGCTTTTTCTGCAAGTCCTGGTGATCCTCGCGCTAGTCGGCTACGGTGGCTGGGCGCTGCAAATTCTTTGGAGAGCCTGATGGCGCTCGTTCGTCGTCAGTTTGATGCAGTCGTGGTGGGCGCTGGTGGTGCAGGCTTGCGTGCAGCGTTGCAACTTGCCGAAGCCGGGCTTAAGGTTGCCGTGTTGTCGAAAGTGTTTCCAACGCGCTCGCACACGGTTGCGGCGCAAGGTGGCATCGGTGCCGCGCTTGGCAATATGGGCGAAGACAGCTGGCTCTGGCATATGTATGACACGGTCAAGGGCTCCGATTATCTGGGCGACCAGGATGCGATCGAGTTCCTGTGCCGCGAAGCGCCGCAGACGGTGATCGAACTCGAACATTTCGGCCTGCCGTTCGATCGCAACGACGACGGCACGATTTATCAGCGTCCGTTCGGCGGGCACTCGATGAACTACGGCGAGAAGCCGGTGCAGCGCAGCTGCTGTGCGGCCGATCGCACCGGTCATGCGATGCTCCATGCGCTCTATCAGCGCAATGTACGGGCCAATACGCAATTCTTCGTCGAATGGCTCGCGCTTGACCTGATTCGCGACGCCGAGGGGAATGTGCTTGGCGTCACCGCATTGGAAATGGAAACGGGCGAGGTCTATTTGTTGCAGGGTCGCGCAACGCTGTTTGCGACTGGCGGGGCAGGGCGCATTTTCTCCGCGACGACGAACGCCTTCATCAATACCGGTGATGGGCTTGGCATGGCCGCGCGCGCCGGGATTCCACTCGAAGACATGGAGTTCTGGCAATTCCATCCGACCGGTGTGGCAGGCGCCGGCGTGCTGATCACCGAAGGTGTGCGCGGCGAGGGCGGTTATCTGCTCAATAAGAACGGCGAGCGGTTCATGGAACGCTATGCGCCGAACATGAAGGATCTGGCCAGCCGTGACGTGGTCGCCCGTGCGATGGCCACCGAAATCAAGGAAGGGCGGGGCGCCGGCAAGAATGGCGACTATATTCTTCTTAAGCTCGATCATCTCGGCGTGGAAACAATCGAGAAGCGGCTGCCGGGTATCCGCGAGATTGCAAAGAAATTCGCGAATGTTGATCCGGTCAAGGATCCGGTGCCAGTGGTGCCTACCGTTCACTACCAAATGGGTGGCATTCCCACGAATTATCTGGGCCAGGTATTGGTGCCCGGCAAAGATGGCCCCAATACCATCGTTGGCGGGTTCTATGCAGCGGGGGAGTGCGCCTGTGCATCCGTTCACGGCGCCAATCGGCTCGGCACCAATTCCCTTACTGACTTGGTCGTGTTCGGCAAGGCGGCCGGCAATACGATGATTCGCTACTTGCAAGACAACCCAGGCCATCGCGCCTTGCCCGCCGATGCGGGTGACTACACGCGCAGCCGCTTGGCGCGCCTCGATTCACAAAAGGCGGGTGAAAGCGTGCATCAGGTGGGCAATGACATGCGCCGCACCATGCAACTGCATTGCGGTGTGTTTCGGTTCCCGGATCTGCTCACTGAGGGCGTCACGAAGATCAAGGAAATTGCTGAGCGATCAACCCGTACCGGCATTCAAGACAAGTCGAAGATCTTCAACACCGCGCGGGTCGAGGCGCTGGAACTCGATAACCTGATCGAGGTCGCGCGTTCCAGCATGGTATCGGCCGAGGCGCGCAAGGAATCGCGCGGTGCGCATGATCGCGCCGACTTCCCGAACCGCGACGATGCGACCTGGCTCAAACACAGCCTTTGGTTCAAAGACGGCGATCGACTCGACTACAAGCCGGTCAATTTGAAGCCGCTTTCCGCCGAGTCGTTCGAGCCGAAAGCGCGAGTCTACTAACCGATCAAAGCACGTTTAAATCAAAGAGATCACGATGCGATTGCGCATACAACGCTACGACCCGGATCAAGATTCCAAGCCCTATTTCAAGGACTACAACGTCCAGCTCGAACCGACCGATCAGATGCTGCTCGATGCGCTGGTGCGGGTGAAAGAGGTCGATGACAGCTTTGCATTTCGACGGTCCTGCCGCGAAGGCGTGTGCGGCTCGGATGCGATGATGATCAACGGTAAAAACGGCCTGGCTTGCATCACGCGTATCGCCGATGTCACCGAGCCGGTGGAGTTGCGGCCCTTGCCTGGATTGCCGATTATTCGCGATCTGATCGTCGATATGACGCAGTTCTTCAACCAGTACCACTCGATCAAGCCGTATCTCATCAACGATACGCCCGCCCCCGACAAGGAGCGCCTGCAGTCGCCTGAGGATCGCGAAGAGTTAAATGGCCTCTACGAGTGCATTCTCTGCGCCTGCTGCTCGACGGCCTGCCCATCATTTTGGTGGAATCCCGATAAATTCGTCGGTCCGGCCGGGCTGCTGCATGCGTACCGATTCATCGCTGATACGCGCGACGAGGCGACCAACGAGCGTCTCGATAATCTGGAAGATCCCTATCGGCTGTTCCGGTGCCATACCATCATGAATTGCGTCGATGTCTGCCCGAAGGGGCTCAATCCGACCAAGGCGATCGGTAAGATCAAGGAAATCATGGTGAAGCGCGCCGTGTAGGCTGCGGAATGCGAGAGGGTGACCGCGTGAACGCTGCAAGTGAACTGTCAGCCATTGATTGGCGCCGATTGCGCTGGCACTGCCGGCGTGGATTGTTGGAGAATGACTTGGTGCTGGAGAAGTTCCTCGCGGTGCACGGGCCAAACCTCAATCAGGAGCGGCTGGCGCGATTGAAGGAACTGCTCGAACTTGGCGATAATGATCTGTGGGACCTCGTCTCTGGGCGGACGAGCCCCTCCGCGCAGCATGCGGAAATGGTCGGATGGTTACGCGCCTGCTAGCGATGCATAGGTCGAACGGTGCGCTGATCGTGGCAGACCGTTTGGTCCGTGTTCGTTTGAACAAGGGGGCTTGCCCCTCGTAACGCCCTGAAAAGTATGATCACGCTGATTGCGCGAGACAGTCTAATCAGCGTGTCCTTAGGTTGATTACCGGGAGACGCAAGTGAGTTCCAATCGCAAAGCAACATTGAACTACGGTGAGGGCAAGTCGATCGATTTCCCGGTGCTCGGGGGCTCTATCGGTCCGGATGTCGTCGATATTCGTACCCTCTATGGCAAGACCGGGATGTTCACCTACGATCCCGGCTTTCTCTCGACGGCGAGCTGCCAGTCGACCATCACCTATATCGATGGCGATGAAGGCGTGCTGCTCTATCGTGGCTATCCGATCGAGCAATTGGCCGAAAAATGCGATTTCCTCGATGTTGCCTATCTGCTTATGCGCGGCGAATTGCCAAGCGTCGCGGAGAAAAAAGAGTTTGACCATATCATCACGCACCACACCATGGTGCATGAGCAGCTGACCCGCTTTTTCTCCGGATTCCGCCGTGACGCGCATCCAATGGCGGTCCTGGTGGGGGTCGTGGGCGCGTTGTCCGCCTTCTATCACGACTCGACCGACATCAATAATCCTGAGCATCGCAAGATCTCGCAGCACCGGCTGATCGCCAAGCTGCCGACGCTGGTGGCCATGTGCTACAAGTATTCGATCGGGCAGCCGTTCATGTACCCGCGCAATGATCTGTCGTATACCGCCAATTTCATGCGCATGATGTTCGGTACGCCGACCGAAGAATACGAAGTGAATCCGGTGCTGGTCCGTGCGCTCGACCGGATTTTCATCTTGCACGCCGATCACGAACAAAACGCTTCGACATCGACCGTTCGCGTCGCCGGTTCGTCGGGCGCCAATCCATTTGCCTGTATCGCCGCGGGCATCGCCTGTCTGTGGGGCCCAGCGCATGGTGGGGCGAATGAAGCCTGCCTCAATATGCTCGAAGAGATCGGCGATGTTTCCAAGATCGGTGAGTTCATCCGTCAAGTGAAAGACAAGAACTCGGGTGTAAAGCTGATGGGATTCGGCCATCGGGTCTATAAGAACTACGATCCGCGCGCCAAGCTCATGCGCGAAACCTGTCATGAGGTGCTGGGTGAACTTGGACTGGCTGATGACCGCCTGTTTAAGCTCTCGATGGAACTGGAAAAAATCGCGTTATCGGATGAGTATTTCGTGAGCCGCAAACTCTATCCGAACGTCGATTTCTATTCGGGCATCGTGCAGCGCGCGCTTGGCATCCCGGTCAGCATGTTCACCTGCATCTTTTCACTCGCTCGCACGGTCGGTTGGATCGCCCAGTGGAATGAAATGATTGGTGACCCCGATCAGAAAATCAGCCGACCGCGCCAGCTCTATACCGGCGCTACCCAGCGATCGGTGCCGCCGGCGGGAATGCGCTGACGTGATGAAAGATCTGCAGTCAAGCTCGTATCTCTTCGGCGGCAACGCGCCGTTCGTCGAAGAGCTGTACGAGGCTTATTTGAACAATCCCCAGGCCGTGCCCGACTCATGGCGCGACTATTTCGACAAGATGCAATTGCTGCCCGGTACCGAAGGTCGTGACGTCGCGCATGCGCCGATCATCGAAGCGTTTGCCCAGCGCGCCAAGGCCGGGACGCTGCGACCCGCCGCGCTGCCGCTCGATCACTCCGTCAATCGCAAGCAAGTGTATGTGCTGCTATTGATCGGCGCTTATCGCATCATGGGCTCGCGCTGGGCCGATCTCGATCCGCTGCGGCGTATGACGCGTCCGCAAATTCCCGAGCTGGAGCCGGCGTTCTACGATCTCACCGAAGCCGATATGGAGCTTGAGTTCGATACCGGTACCTTGGTTGGGCCGGAGCGAGCGACGCTACGCGAGATCTTGCAGATTTTGCGCGAGACCTATTGCGGCACCATTGGCGCGGAGTACATGTACATCAGCGATCCGGCGCAAAAGCGCTGGATTCAGCAGCGGCTCGAACCCGTCCGTGGCCGTCCGCTGCTCGACCTGCAAGTGCGCAAGCGTTTGCTCGAGCGACTAACCGCGGCCGAAACGCTCGAAAAATATCTGCACACCCGTTACGTCGGGCAGAAGCGGTTCTCGCTCGAAGGCGGCGAAACGCTGATTTCCTGCATGAATGAGATCGTGCAGCGCGCCGGTGCGCATGGCATCGAAGAACTCGTAATCGGCATGGCCCATCGCGGTCGGCTGAATGTGCTGGTCAATACGCTTGGCAAATCGCCCAAGGAATTGTTCGCCGAGTTCGAAGGTAAGCATGCGAGCGATCTCACTGCGGGCGACGTCAAGTATCACAACGGCTTCTCCTCGGACGTTTCCACCCCAGGTGGTCCGATCCACCTCACGTTGGCGTTCAATCCCTCGCACCTGGAGATCGTCAATCCGGTCGTAGCAGGTTCGGTGCGCGCACGGCAGCATCGCCGTAAAGATGTAGGTGGGGACAAGGTGTTGTCGGTGCTCTTGCATGGCGATGCGGCGTTTGCGGGTCAAGGCGTCATCATGGAGACCTTCAATCTTGCACAGACACGCGGCTATGGGATTGGCGGCACGGTCCATATCGTGGTGAATAATCAGATCGGCTTCACGACGTCCGATCCGCGCGATACGCGTTCGACCACCTATTGCACCGATGTAGCAAAGATGATCGAAGCACCGATTTTCCATGTGAATGCCGATGATCCCGAGGCGGCGCATTTTGTCTGCCAACTCGCGATGGACTATCGCAAGACATTCAAAAAAGATGTCGTGATCGATCTCATCTGTTTTAGGCGCCTCGGCCATAACGAACAGGATGAACCGTTCGTCACGCAGCCCTTGATGTACAAGAAAATCGCGCAGCATCCGGGCACGCGCAAGCTGTACGGCGACAAGCTGATTGCCCAGGGTGAAATCAATGCCGAGGTCCCGGATCAATTGATCAAGGATTACCGGCAAGCGCTCGATGAGGGCCGGCAAACATCAAGCACGGTCCTGTCCAATTTTCAGCGAAAGTATGCGGTCGACTGGGCACCGTATGCCAACGCGCGCTGGACCGACAGCGCGGAGACCGCCGTGCCGCATGCCGATCTTGAGCGATTGGGAGAACGCCTCACGCATATTCCCGCGGGACTCAAGTTGCATCCGACCGTCGAGCGCGTCATTCAGGCGCGCCGCGACATGTTGCAGGGCAAGCGCGGTCTCGATTGGGGCATGGGCGAAACGCTTGCCTATGCCTCGTTGCTGGTGAACGGTTTTGGGGTGCGGATTTCCGGCCAGGATTCCGGACGTGGCACCTTCGCGCATCGCCATTCGGTTCTACATGATCAGAATCGCGAAAAATGGGACCAGGGCAGCTATGTGCCGCTCGCCAATCTTGCCGACAATCAGGCTGAATTCCAGGTCATCGATTCGGTCCTGTCGGAAGAGGCGGTCCTTGGCTTTGACTATGGTTATGCGTGCGCCGAGCCCAATGAGTTGGTGATCTGGGAGGCGCAGTTTGGCGATTTCGCCAACGGCGCACAGGTGGTGATCGATCAATTCATCGCATCGGGCGAAGCGAAATGGGGGCGCCTGTGCGGCCTCGTGATGATGCTGCCGCACGGCTATGAAGGCCAGGGCCCTGAGCATTCTTCGGCGCGCCTCGAACGCTATCTGCAGTTGTGCGCGGAACACAATATGCAGGTCTGCGTGCCGACCACGCCGGCGCAGATCTTTCATTTGCTCAGGCGGCAGATGGTGCGTAATTTCAGAAAGCCGTTGGTCATCCTCACGCCGAAGTCGCTGCTGCGTAAGCCAGAAGCGGTCTCGCCGCTCAAGGAACTGGCCAAGGGTGGTTTTCAAACGGTGATCAGCGAGGTCGACGAGTTGAAAACCGATGAGGTAACACGCATTGTCGCATGCAGCGGCAAGGTCTACTACGATCTCCTGGCGGCGCGGCGTGAGCGCAAGATTGAGAATGTGGCAATCATCCGGGTCGAGCAGCTCTATCCCTTCCCACATAAGCAATTCGGGGTGGAGATGAAGCGCTATCCGAATGCGCGCGAAGTGGTGTGGTGTCAGGAAGAGCCGCAAAACCAGGGTGCCTGGTATCAGACCCAGCACTACTTCGGTGAGAACATGCGCGCGGATCAACGCCTGTCCTACGCCGGGAGGGCATCGTCGGCATCACCG
>CAMDRJ010000169.1 GCA_945906755.1 Klebsiella pneumoniae
GTGCCTTGGCAAGGCCAAGGCCAATCATCACCGCCGAGCCCATCGCACCGAGGAGCGGAAAAGTGAGCGGATGATCGCCCGTCGCGCAGGCATCGTAGGTGGTGGAGCCAAGCCCGGTCACCACCAGCGCGTTGCCGCGTTTGCGCAGCAATTGCGCGGTGACGGCGCGTCGATTGAGCGTTGCATTCGGCATGGTCATCGTCCCTATTTGAATTGTTTGGTGCCGATGACCTTCTGGCCGATCAGGACGGCAACCTGGCGCCGCGCGTTAAACGCCAACGCGGTGCAGGCGCGCACGGTTTCCACGACCTGGTCACGCTCGTCGACCCGATAGACCAATACGCCCATTGCTTCCAACGCAGGCGGTGTGCCTTGTCCCATCCAGACCTGCCACGGGACGAACTCGCCCCAATCGCCGCGCATGGTGACCAGCATGACGAGTGGAATCCGGCATTCCGCGGTCAGTGAAAGCATATTGATGCAGTTGCCGACGCCGCTCGATTGCATCAACAGCACGCCGCGCTGCCCGCCTAAGTAGGCACCCACCATTAGGCCGATGCCTTCTTCTTCGGTGGTGAGCGACGTGGTGGCCAGTTGCGGATTTGCATGGCAGCGCTCGATGAGGCGCCGATGCCCCGCGTCAGGGACATAGCCAACCTGTTTGATGTCGGCGGCCAGCAGTGCTTCGTAAAGCTCGTCGGGCCAAGTCGGATTTGTCATCGCATTGTGCCGGGTCGTTGGGGCGACCGATTCTGGCACTGTTCGGACCGCCTTGCCGAATCAGGTGACGACGCGCGGCCTGCGTAGCGCGAATCCGCCGGCCAGCGGTGACGCTACAAAGGGTGAGGGCGGTTCAGTACGGCTGTCTGGGTCTTACCTGGCATCCTGAGCCAAATACGATGCACCCTCTTGGCGCACTACCCAAGACTGCCATCGAGATTCAACACGATGCTGACCCTGGCGGGCTTGTCGCTCTTCGTCACTGGTGGGTCGAAAGCCGAACTTACGGAACGTATCGAGTACGTTCGTCTTGCCCGCAGGGATGTAATGGAAGCGCGGATCGAGCAGACGCATTTGCTTCTCCTTGGAATTGCTTTACCAAAGGTACCGAGAGCAAATAATAGCGCGAGTTTGACTTCGCAACTGACATTCCAACGCCGCACGTCGGTTAAGTGTCGAGTCAGAACTTTTTTTTGCTGCCGCCGATCATGCCTATGGACGCGCGGGTATTGCAGCGGTTGTTGCAACAGCCGATCGATGTCCATCACGTTAGTGGCATGATAATGGGTGCTGCGATGCTGCCCGATACCGGTGCGCGCGCGGCGTCGAGTGATACGGCGATGAGGTCAACATGTTCGGTGTGGCAGATTACGGTGCGTTCGTGGTCGCGGTGATTGTCTTTCTTGGTATTCCCGGTCCGGGTAATCTCGCGTTGATCACATCGACCGGCAAGGGTGGTTTTCGCGGCGGCATGGCGGCAACGTTTGGTGTGATCGTGGCTGACCAGATGCTGATGTGGATGGCGGTGGCTGGTGTCGCGGCGGTGCTCACCGCCTGGCCGGTGGCGCTCGGTGCCATTCAGTGGCTGGGTGCCGCCTATCTTGCCTGGATCGGCTTTCGCATGATCACCGCGAAGGCGGGCGGTGCACCGATCCTCAATATCCGACCCCGGCAATACTTTCAACAAGCCATGGTGATCACGCTGCTCAATCCGAAAGCGATCGTGTTCTATATGGCCTTCTTCCCGCTGTTTGTCGATCCCGATCATCATCAAGGCCTTACCACCTTCGCGTTCATGGCGGTAACGATCGCGGTGCTCACGCTCACTTACTGTGTGATCGTTGCGCTCCTTACCCGGCATTTCGCTGAGCGTCTGCGCGCGAGCCCGCGGGTGACGGTGCTCTTGAATCGGATCGCGGGCGTCCTCCTCATCGGCTTTGGCTTGAAGCTCGCCTTGTCGCGCTAGGAGATGCCGATGCGCAAGTTTCAAGCGTGGATCGCCGCTGCCATCGCTGCGGTGATCGCACTGATCGTGGTGGCGCCGGTGATCGGCCAAGCGCCCGCGCGGGTTGAAGCCGGATTGATCGACTTCACCGAAGCGGAAACGCAAACGATTCTGTCGCATGGTCCGTGGCCACCGCCTTGGCAGGCCGATCCGAGCAATCGCGTATCTGGCAACGGCGCAGCGATCTATCTTGGTGAGCGCTTGTTCTTTGATAAGCGCTTGTCGGCCGATGGCCGCTTATCGTGCAGTCAATGCCACACGCCTGACCTGCGCTGGACTGATGGACGCGCTCGTGCCCTCGGTAAGGAAGTCCTGGATCGCAATACGCCGCATCTCAACAACGTCCGACTCAACCGCTGGTTTGGTTGGGATGGCGCCAACGATAGCCTCTGGTCGCAGAGCATCCAACCGATCATCGACCCGCGTGAACTCGGAGCAAGTCCGCAGCACGTCGTTGCGTTGCTCGAAAAAGATCCCGATCTGCGCTGCCGTTATGAGAAATCGTTCGGCAAGAAACTCGCCGGCACCGATGCATTGGAGGTGCTCGCGAATGTCGGCAAAGCGCTCGCTGCGTTTCAGGAGACGCTCGGTAGCGGGCGGACCGCGTTCGATGAGTTTCGCGATGCGCTCGCGCGCAATGACCGGGCGGTCGCAATGCGTTACTCGACAGCCGCGCAACGAGGCCTGCAAATTTTCGTTGGCAAGGGGGCATGTAGTACCTGCCATACCGGGCCGGCGTTTACCAACGGCGAGTTTCATGCCATCGGCGTGTCGTTCTTTGCCGCGCCGGGGCGGGTCGATCCAGGGCGCTATGAGGGGATCAAGCGATTGCAGTCGAACCCGTTCAACCTGCTCGGTCGTTTCAATGACGATGCGAAACAATCCACCGCAGTAAGCACCCGTCACGTCGTGAGCGAGCAGCGCAACTACGGGGAATTCCGGACGCCCTCGCTACGCAATGTCGCCATCACCGATCCATACATGCATGACGGCCAGAAGAAGACCTTGCGTGAGGTCTTGCGGCACTACTCGGAGCTGAATCCGGATCGACTGCATGCAGACGGTGAAAGCCTGCTGAAGCCGCTCCGTCTAAGCGGAGCGGAATTGAACGATCTGCAGGTCTTTCTCGAAACGCTGACCAACCATGCCGACAACTGGTGGCATACGCCTGCCCACATCGCGCCGAAGTGTCCTTAGCCTGCGCATCCCGCGCAGGCTTCGTTCAGCTGTGTTTGGCGATAAAGGTCGTCAATGCGCGCGTGAATGCTTCGGGCTGGTCGACGTTCGACAAATGAGCTGCGTTCGGAATCATCACCAGGTTTGAACCGGGCATGGCTTTTTGGATGGCTTGCGACATCGCGGGCGGCGTGCCGGCGTCCAATTCGCCGCAGATGACTTGCGCCGGGGCGCGAATTTCCCGCAGGCGATCGGTCGTGTTGATCTTGGAGATCGCCGCGATGCAGCCGGCATAGCCATTGACCGGCGTTGAGCGAATATAGCCCGCGATTTCCTCGGTGCGAGCAACGTTCGTCTTGCGGAATGACTCGGTCAGCCAACGCTCCAAAGTGCCCTGCACGATCGCGCCCATGCCCTGCTCGCGCGCGGTCTTAATCCGGCCTTCCCATAGCGATTTCGCCTCGGGGGCGTAGCGGCTGGTGGTATCGGCAAGCGTAAGGGTCTTGAAGATTCCCGGATATTTCAGGGCGGCGGCTTGGCCGATCATGCCGCCCATCGACAGTCCGCAAAAATGCGGTTGCTTGACATTGATGGTGTCGAGCATCCCCTTCATGTCGTCGGCCAATTGATCGAGCGTGTAGTCGCCGGCCGGTGCGGTCGTTTGACCATGGCCGCGCGTATCGACGCACACCACGCGAAAGCGCTTGGAGAGATCCTGAACCTGCTCATTCCATTCTCCGCCGTTGCAGGCAAGGGAATGGCTGAACACGATGGTTGGGCCTTCACCTACCATCGTGTAATGAATGTCGATGCCGTTGGCGCGAACTTCCATGATGACCTCCTAATCTTTGTGGGAAACGGACTGCGGGTATTGCATTCTCTTAGGCCTTGTTGGACTCCCCCGATTGATCGGCTGCCGCCATGAATTGCTTGCGAAAGGCGAGCGGGTCGGCGATTCCTTGGATGGGGGCCGCCGCCATGCCGGTTCCCGAGATCACGAGCGTCCCAAACCCGAGCAGGCGGCCCATGAGCGATTGATCAACGCGCACGCTCTCGACCTTGCCCAAGTTTATCTCGACCGTGGATCGCGAGATGAGGCCCTCCTTGAGGATGATTCGTTTGGAGGTAATGGCGACTTCCGTTGCTTTGACTTTCACATAGACCCAGCCAAGGACCAGTAATCCGACGATGACCACGGCAAGCAAGACGCCGATAACGATATGCATCGTGAACGGCCAGAGCGAAATGCTCGCCCGGTGCAAAACGCGCTCACCGGGAATCAGGACTTCATCGACGTATGAGGACATACCGCAATAGTGGAGTCAGCGAGCCGGACATCATCGTATTTCTTCGAGAGTGATGCCGCGCCATGTGTAGAGCGTATCGACGACCCGGGTCGGGCAGCACGGATCGTCCTTGGCAGCGAATTGATAGGTGCGTAGCGCCGCCCGATCGAGATCCAGGAACTCAAGGCTGGCCAGGCGCTCACCCGATTTGCCGACTTGGGTGCGCAGGCTCTGGTGCAATCGAGGACCGACGATCTCGATCGCCTCAAGGTAGGTCCAGAATCGGTCGTTCTCGTATTCATGGCCCAATGCATAGATCCGCACCATGCGAATGCCATTGCCGATATTGACGTCCTCGCCTTGCAGAATTTTCTCGACGGTATAGAGCCTGCGGCGATCACGCGCATCGCGCTGGCGTTCCGTGATGTAACGCGCGACGATTTCCTTGATGAACTCTTCCTTCAGCGTCGCCAAGGCGATGCGGGTTTGGTCGCCATTCATCAAAGCGCGTACATCGGCGGTGGTGATCGGCACGACCTTGGGTGTGGGCTCAACGGTTTTGCAGCCCGCGATCGTTGCAAAGATCAGCGCGAGCGCGGCGTAGGGCAGCATGCGGTGGATTCCCATCGGCCCGCTATTCTTTGACGCGCGTGATGCGCACCACGGCCGGGATGGTTCGCACGCCGCGCATCACGCGCGCCAGATGGTCGCGTGTGGTCACCTCGAGCGCGAAATGCATCGTTGCATACATGCCGCGTTCCTCGTCGATGCTCACATTGTCGATATTGGAGCCGGCATCGGCGATCGCGGAGGCCACCTTGGCGAGTACGCCGCGCTGATTGGCCGCGGTGACCTTGAGACTCACCTGGAACATCCTCTCGGTATCGGTGCCCCACTCCAGATCGAGCCATCGCTCCGGGTCGGAGCGTGCGCGAAGCGCCGTCGGGCAATCGTGGATATGCACGACGAGACCCTGCCCCTTTTTGATAAAGCCGATGATGGAATCGCCCGGGATCGGATGACAGCATTTGGCGAACTGCACCGCCATGCCTTCGGAGCCGCGCACGACGATGGTGCCGGGCGGTTTGGTGTCGTGGCGCGTTTCGTCACCGGAAATCAGTTGACGCGCGACGATCGCGGCATGGCGTTTGCCAAGACCGATATCGGCAAGGATTTCCGAGCGCGAGCGCGCCCCGGCGTCACGTACGACCTTTTCCCACTGCTCGGGGGTAATCGCATCGACGGTCGCTTCGAGGGTGCGCAAGGCCTGGCTAAGTAGGCGTTCACCCAGCTCGCCCGACTCTTCAGTGTGGACCGTCTTCAGGAAGTGACGGATCTGCGAGCGGGCCTTGCCGGTTTTTACATAGCTCAGCCAGATCGGATTCGGATGCGCATGACTCGCCGTGACGATCTCAACGCGGTCACCATTCCTAAGCTCGGTGCGCAGCGGCACGAGATCGCCGTTTACCTTCGCCGCGACGCACCGGTTACCGATATCGGTATGTACCGCGTAGGCGAAGTCCACTGGGGTAGCGCTCCTCGGCAGTGCAAGGATCTTGCCGGCGGGCGTAAACACATACACGTCATCTGGGAAGAGATCGACTTTGACATGTTCCAAAAATTCCGCCGAATCGCCGCTCATGTTCTGCAGTTCGAGCAGTGACTGGAGCCACTTGGTGGTGCGCTGCTGCACGTCGGAGAATTTTTCGTTGCCGTCTTTGTAGAGCCAGTGCGAGGCGACGCCCGACTCAGCGATGCGGTGCATTTCCCAGGTGCGAATCTGAATCTCAATCGGCATGCCGAACGGGCCGATCAGCGTCGTATGCAGCGACTGATAACCGTTTGACTTCGGGATCGCGATGTAGTCTTTGAACTTTCCCGGCAGCGGCTTGTAAAGCGAGTGGAGTGCACCAAGTGCAAGATAGCAGGCCGGGATGTCTTCCACGATCACGCGAAACCCATAGATGTCGAGCACCTGTGAGAAGGTTAGTCGCTTCTCAACCATCTTCTCGTAGATGCTGAACAGATGCTTTTCCCGGCCGACGACCTGCTGTTTGATGCCGGCTTCATCCAACTGTTTCTTGATCGCCTTCAGCACCCGGGCGATCAGTTCGCGGCGATTCCCGCGCGCGGACTTGAGCGCTTTGTCGAGCACCGCATAGCGCAATGGAAACAAAAACTGAAACGACAGTTCCTGCAACTCACGATAGATCGAATCAAGGCCGAGACGATTGGCGATCGGGCCATAGATGTCGATCGTTTCGCGCGCGACGCGCCGGCGCTTTTCGGAGGGCACCGCCTGCAGCGTTCGCATGTTGTGCAAACGGTCGGCGAGCTTGATGAGGATGACGCGCACATCGCGCGCCATCGCGAGCAGCATCTTCCGGAAATTCTCGGCCTGGGCGTCTTGCTGGGTCTGGAATTCGAGACGGTCCAATTTGGAGACGCCATCGACGAGATCGGCAACCGACTTGCCGAATTTGAGCGTAATTTCTTCTTCGGAGACGTGCGTGTCTTCGACGACGTCATGCAGAAGCGCGGCAATCAGCGTTTGCGCATCGAGTTGCCACTGCGAGAGGATCTCGGCCACCGCAATCGGGTGCGAGATATACGGTTCGCCGCTTTTCCGGAATTGACCGCGGTGGGCCTCTTCGGCCAAATGAAACGCGTCGTCTATCCGCGCGAGATCAGCCGGTTTGAGATAGGCCGAAAGAGTCTGCTGAAGCTCAGCAATATGACCCAAGGCGACCCTCGCATGACGTGGCTGCTCCGCCGCGCGCCGCGCGGCCGGAAGCGCGGCTGTTGCGGCGGATTGGGGCGCGCGGGTCGCCGATCAAATCAGCCCTGAGAGTGGACGCGCTTTAGCATCTCGATGCCGATGCGTCCGGACGCTACTTCGCGTAGCGCGGTGACAGTGGGTTTATCGCGTTGTGCGTCGACGAGCGGTTCGGCGCCCTGGGCGAGCTGGCGCGCACGATAGGTTGCTGCGAGCGTCAACTGGAAGCGATTCGGGATGCGCGCCAGACAATCTTCAACGGTAATACGGGCCATGATGGTTGAACCTCGCTATGATTTGATATGAAACGATGCCGGCGCGAAGGGATTCATCGCCTGGAACATGCTGCCGGTCCTTGGAAAGACTACGACTCGACCCGGCGTGCCGGTGCGATGAACGCAGGTGTCGAAAACAAATCCGGATGCCGCATTTGCTGTCGGGCCGTTGTCAACCGTGCAGCGCGCATGATGGCGAGCAGATCATCCCTCGCTACATCGAAGGTTTCGTTGATCATAACATGGTCGAATTCAGGCGCATGACTGATCTCGGTCGCGGCGGCGGCTAATCGCCTGCGGATGGTCGCATCAGAGTCTTGCCCGCGCGCGCGCAGCCGCCTTTCCAGCTCTTCCAGCGATGGCGGCAGGATGAAGATCGACACCGCGTCCGGGAATTTGTTACGCACCTGTCTGGCGCCCTGCCAGTCAATCTCCAGGACGATGTCGATATCCTGACCGCGCGCCGCCTCGATTTGCTTGCTCGAGGTCGCGTAGAAGTTGCCGTGGACCTCCGCGCTCTCGAGAAACTCGCCGGCCGCCTGCATTGCGTGGAACGCCGCCGGATCAACAAAAAAATATTCGCGCCCATGCTGTTCACCCGGGCGTGGCGAGCGCGTGGTGTACGAAACAGAAAGACGCAGCCTGCGATCGACCGCCAGCGCCGCATTGACGAGCGATGACTTACCCGCCCCCGATGGGGCGGCGATGATAAATAGCATTCCGCGCAACATGCTGATGATCGTATTACTCGAGATTTTGGACCTGCTCGCGAATTTGCTCGATCGACAGCTTGAATTCGACGGCCGCCTCCGAAAGTTCGCGGGCCACTGACTTCGAGCCAAGCGTATTGGCTTCTCGATTGAGCTCCTGCATCAGGAAGTCTAGGCGTTTTCCGACCGCACCGCCCTTGGCAAGGACACGCTCGACCTCGTCCAAATGGGCGGAGAGTCGAGACAGCTCCTCGGCGATATCGATCCGCACGCCAAAGACCGCAATCTCCTGACGGATGCGATCATCGTCTTGCGTGCTCAGTGCTTCCCGCAATTTAGCGGTGAGTTTTTCCTGATACGCCGCGATCGCTTGCGGAATGATGGGTTCAAGCGCGCGCAGGCGAGTGCGCATTTGACCCGTTCGCAGGATGATGGCTTCGGCGAGTTTCGCGCCTTCGCGCTCGCGGGTCGCGGCCAGCTCGTCGAGCGCGGTCCGCAGCAGTGCAATACTTTCCACCCGCAGCGCGTCAAAGACAGCGGCGCTATCGGCGATGATGCCCGGCCAATTGATCACTTCAGACACGCGCATCGGCAGCACCTCCGGCATGACGCGACGCACTTCTGCGGCGAGCCGTGCGAGCCGCTCAAGGGCCGATTGACCAACCGAGATCTTCTCGTCTGCAAGGGGCCGCAGCGTGTAGGAGAGTCGGCAGTCGACCTTGCCTCGCGCGATGCGAGCGCCGATCAGCTCGCGAAACTGTGCTTCAACCGCACGAAAATCATCAGGTATGCGAAACCCGATATCCAAGAAGCGGCTGTTCACGCTGCGCAGCTCAAGTTGCACCGCGCCTTGCGGTAGTTCTCGCGCCACGGTGGCGTAACCGGTCATGCTATGAATCATGGGATCTGGTCTTTTTACGCATACGTCCGAGGGAGTTCTCTGGGCATAATCCAGGGATCAACTAAGAGGCCGTTCCAAAGCGACGCCAGACGGCCCAAACTTAGGGGAGTATGAGGGGATATTTCCCCTCATTCTGCAACAGGTTCAAAACAGCGACTCGCCTGTGTTCAACACAGCGCATCTTAGCCGCGAATTCAGCCGCAGAACTGCGAGTCATGCCAACGCAAGCGAATCATCCTCTGCCCCCAGGCTACCAGTTGCACGGCTACGAGATCGAGAAGGTCTTGTCCTGCGGTGGGTTTTCGATCGTCTATCTGGCCAAAGATGAGGCGGGTGAGCGCATCGCCATCAAGGAGTACTTGCCAAGCTCGCTCGCGTTGCGCGGTGCCAATGAAGTGGCACCGGAGATCTCGGATGAAAATCTCGCCACGTTTCGCTACGGCATGAAGTGCTTTTTCGAGGAAGGGCGAGCGCTCGCCGGGCTTTCTCATCCGAACATCATTCGCGTGATGAATTTTTTTCGCGCCAATGAAACGGTCTACCTCGTCATGCAGTACGAACGCGGACGAACGCTGCAAGAGCATGTGCAGGTGAAGAAAGGCAATGTCCGTGAAAACTTCATTCGCCGCGTGTTCACGATGTCGCTCAATGGTTTGCGCGAAGTGCATGCGAACAAATTGCTGCATCTCGATCTGAAGCCGGCCAATATTTACATTCGCACCGATCACACGCCGGTATTGATCGACTTCGGCGCGGCACGTCAGACACTCACGCAAGGTCAGTTCAAGCTGAACCCGATGTACACGCCGGGATTCGCCTCGCCCGAACAGTACAAGAATCGCGAGCTAATAAGTAGGGAGTTCCCCCGGCTCTGCCGGGGAGGCAGCAGAAGTTTGACGAATCCGGGAGTCCACCCGGCGAAACTATCGATCGTGAGCCGCCAAGCACACGAAAGGAGAATCGCGGATGGACGAGTACGAGAGCCTAAATCA
>CAMDRJ010000170.1 GCA_945906755.1 Klebsiella pneumoniae
AGCGTAAGGGCACGGTCTAGGGCGGAATCCGGATTGGATGAACGCGCCGCATATTCGATCAGGCGCGGAATCACATTGTCGATGCGTGCCTGACTGCTTGCGGGTAAATTGCGATAGCGGCCGCTAGCCCGGTAGTTGCGCAATTGATCGAGGCAATGATCGGAATTCGTGAAGCCCTGTGCTTTGACCACCGCGCGGTCGGCCTCACCGACGAGCGAGCCAAGCCACAGTGCCTTCAATTGCGTTCCGACGGTATCGGCGGACGCATCCGCCACCGGCTCGCTGAAGGTCGCGGAAAAATGCGTGGTGACATTGGCGCGGACCGCGTCGAGCGCTGCGTAAAACGAGGCGTAATCGGCAAATCCCATCGATTGGGCGATCAGTTCACGATCGGTCGCGCTGGTGGGTAACGTGTGGGTTTGCGCATCATCCAGATATTGCAGACGATGTTCCAACCGACGCAAAAACGTGTAGGCGCCGACCAGTTCCCTTACCACGTCTGGCGCCAGAACATTCTTGACGGCGAGCGATCGCAGCACTTGCAAGGTCGGCTGGATCTGCAGTTCGCGATCGCGCCCGCCGCGGATCAACTGGTAGGCCTGCGCGATAAACTCGATTTCCCGAATGCCGCCCGGCCCGAGCTTGACATGCTCTGCCAGTTCCCGGCGCGCGACGTCCTGGCGAATCTGAGTATGCAGGGAGCGGAGCTGTCCAATGGTATTGAAGTCAAGATACTTGCGGTAAATGAACGGTCGCACCAACTGGCCTAATGCGTCGCGAGAATCGGTATCGCCACCGGCCACCACCCTGGCTTTGATCCATGCATAACGCTCCCATTCGCGTCCATGCACGATCAAATAGTTTTCCAGCGCTGGAAACGCCACCGTGAGCGGTCCTGCATCGCCCCATGGACGCAGCCGCATGTCAACCCGGAAGGCGCGGCCATCGGCGGTTGATTCGTCGAGCGCAGCAATCATCCGCTGGCCTAGTCGATTGAAAAATTCCTGGTTACTGATCGTGCGTGCGCCGACCGTTTGCCCGTCTTCCGGATAGACGAAGATGAGGTCGATGTCAGAGGAGACATTGAGCTCCCGACCGCCCGACTTCCCCATGCCGATGATAAGGAGCGACTGCCGATGACCTTCGGCCGTCGGCACGCCGAAATCGGCTTCGAGCGCATCGCTCCAATAGCGATGGGCCGCATCGATCACGGTGTCGGCGAGATCGGACATCGTTTGATGGACCTCGGCAAGGGACGCCAAGCCGCCGAGATCGCGGACCGCCAGGCGCAGCAGAACCCGCGCGCGTAACCGGCGCAGTGCCACATTGAGCGATTCTCCATCGGTAATGGTCTGTAGCCGGAGGAACTGCTGCATCGCGTCGCGGTCCCATCCGGTGACATCGGCGTAGGTCGCCTCATCGGTAAATTCGGGGCGGGCGGCAATCAACCGCTGACCAAAGCGCGTGAACCGAAGTGCTTTATTCGGATCGAAGGGTGTGTTCATGCAAAAATCAGTCGGACAGAGCCGTATCAGGAAGGGATTGAAAGTATTCGCGCCGGTCAACCTTTATGACACGTCGGCCGTCATGTTGATCAGGCAGGCGGAATCCGTCCGGTAGAATAACCGCCCAGGCGCAAGTGCTGCCACCGCGCTTAGAAACGCTGTAGGAGAATTCGCCTGGAAGGTCATTGAACCATTGGCGGCTGGGCGGGGATGATGGGGCCCTAATCCCTACATTGCTCCGCGCAGCTCCCTGAAAAGTACGATCAAGTTGGTTGCGCGAGACAGCTTGAATAGCGTTTCCCTAGAAGTTTGATCCCGTTCGGGGCGATTGCATGGCACGTTGGTTGATTCCATTGCGCTGGAGCTGGCGCGTCGCGTTTCGCGTCGTCGCGCTGGCGTACTTCGTGCTCGCGATCGGCATTGTTGGGCTGCGCTATTGGGTGCTTCCGATGGTGCCGCAATTCAAGAGCGACATCGAAAGCATGGTGTCGCGCGGTCTTGGTGAACAGGTCACCATCGGGGAAATCGTGGCGGGCTGGTCGCGATTCCATCCAACCCTTGACATCACCGATTTCACCGTGCGCGACAAGGCTGGCAATGTTGCGCTCTCATTGGGCAAAGTCGGCGTCGAAGTGGCTTGGCACTCGCTCTTGGTTTGGGATCTGCGCTTTCATTCGATCGTGCTCGATCGCCCGGCATTGCGCGTGCAACGGGCTGGCGATGGCACGCTCAGCATTGCCGGAATCGAAATTCAGAACGACCTCGAAAACACCTCTAGCGCCGGCGCGACCGAATGGCTGCTTCGTCAGGGCGAATTGGTGATTTCAGGCGGCACCGTCGAATGGATCGACGAACAGCGGAGCGCGCCCCCGCTATTGTTAAGTGATGTCACGTTTCGACTCGTCAACAATTTTTCGGGGCTCCATCGCGTCGCACTCAAGGCGACCCCGCCCGTTCATCTGGCGGCAGACCTGGATGTTCGTGGGCATTTTCGCGGCGACACGTTTGAAAATTTCGAGCAGTTCCGTGGCGAGATGTTTGCCCAATTGAAGTACGCGGATCTCGCCGCCTGGAAACCGTGGGTCGACTATCCTTTCGCGCTCAGCACCGGGCGCGGCGCGATTCGCATCTGGTCAACGGTTGAGGATGGCAAGATTACCGAAGCGACCGTCGATGTCGCGCTTGCCGATGTCAAGATGCAGCTGCGGGCCGACCTACCGGTGCTCGCTCTTGCCAGTGTCGAGGGGCGGCTTGGCGCCAGAGAGACCGGTAAAGGCCGTGGATTTTTCGGATTGTCGACCCGGCAATCGTCCGGCTATCGGATCTTCGCCGAGAGTTTCGCGATCAGCTTGACCTCAGCGCTTCGTCACGATCCGGCAAATTTTAGCCTGCAGTGGGAACGATCATCGGGTTCGGGCGAGCCGTCCGCCGAGGCTGCCGCCAGTGACCGCGGCGAGTTCCGTGTCAATAGGCTGCAGCTGGCGCCGATTGCCGAGATCGCCGAGACGCTGCCGTTGCCGGTTGCGCTGCGCCGTGTCTTGATCGCGCATGAGCCACGCGGAACGCTCAGTGATATCGCGGTCACCTGGACTGGCGATGCCGATGCGCCATCGACCTATCAGGCCCGTGCGCGTTTTGCGGGCGTCGGGTTCAAGGAGAGCGGTAAATTGCCCGGGCTGAGCGGGCTCTCGGGCGACTTTGAAGCGACGCACCGCGGCGGGCACGCAACGCTTGGTGGCGACCGAGTGCGGCTCACGTATCCCTTTGCGCTTCGTTGGACGGACGCGGTGGATTTCAATGCAGTCACCTTGCAGACGAACTGGTTGATTTCAAACAAGCCAGGTGCCCCGCAGTTGGAACTGAAAATTCCGACGATTCGGTTGGACAATCGCGAGGCGACGATTGTAGGTAGCGTGGCTTGGCATTCGATGCCGGACTCACCGGGGTTCATCGATCTGGATCTTCGTATTCCCAATGCGGAACCACGCGCGATCTATAAGTACATTCCCGGTCTGGAACCCAAGCCCGCGACCTGGCTGAAAGATGCATTCCAGGCTGGTAACGCGACAGATGGCCGGGTGCGTATCAAAGGCGAGGTTTTTCATTTTCCATTCCGCGATGACCAGCATGGAATCTTTCAGATCAGTGCCAAGGCAAGTGGCATGACGTTGAAGGTCGCCCCCGACTTCCCCGCGTTTCAAGGGGTATTCGGCGACGTGTCGTTTCGCGGTACGGCGCTCGATGTGCGGGTAAATCGCGGTCGTATGTACGGCGTGGAAATCGGTGCGACGCATGTTCGATCTGCCGGTCTTGACATGGATGATTCGGAGATCCTGGTCGACTCGACTGCGATGGGGCCGACGCCGGATTTTCTCCGTTACATCAGTGAAAGCCCGCTTAGCACGACGATCGGGGCCGCACTTGGCTCGACTACTGCGCAAGGCCGTGGGCGCCTCTCCTTGGCGATGAAAATTCCATTGAAGCGGGCAGATCAGGTCGATGCTCGGGGTACCTTCGAGTTTTTTGGTAATCAGGTCGCCATCGCCGGTGATGCGGTGCCGCTCAACAAGTTCACCGGCCGGCTTGAATTCCAGGATCGTGCGGTCAGCGGCCGTGGCCTTTCAGCCGAATACCTGGGTGGACCGATTCGCATGGATTTCAATGCGCGCGACGGTGCCGCGCGCGTCACGGCGCAAGGATCGGTCGGCCTCGATGCGGTGAAGCGTGCCTTCCCCGTGCCGCTTGGCGAATATGTGTCCGGATCGGCGCGCTACGTCGCTCAGCTCAATGTGACGCGTTCCGCTTTGGACCTGTCGATTGAATCGTCGCTGCAGGGAACGCAGATTGCGCTGCCGGCGCCATTTGGCAAGACCGCCGAGGCGAGCATGGCGTTCAAGCTCGAACGCAATATTACCGAGGCGCCTGGCGGTAAGGGGCCGCAGCCGCGCAACCAAATGCAGGTGTCGATTGGCCCGTTGGTGAAGGTTCACGCGCAGTTTCGGCCCGAGCGAAAAGAGGTCATTCTCGATCGTGCGGCCGTCATGTTGGGCGAGGTCGCCGCCGCTTTGCCTGATCGGTCGTTTTTGACCGTAAACGGGAACCTCGGCTCCCTTGATCTCGATCAGCTCATGCCGGTCCTGCGCAAGTTCGGGGCAGCCGATCCCGCCACTACCAACGAGCTATCAACCGGGCCGATCACGATGCGCGTCGGCGAGCTCATTGTCGCCGGGCGGCGCATCCGCAATGCACAGTTTCGCGTCGATGTGGTTCCCGATGGTTGGGCCGCCTCCATTCAGGCACGTGAACTCGCGGGTGACCTTCGCTGGTTGAACGCGGGTGATGGCCGGATGATTGCCCGGTTCAAGAATTTGGAACTACCCGAATCGGTCATGCCCGAAGGCTCACCCGAAATAGCGATCTTGCGGGAGTTGCCGGGACTCGATATTTTCGCCGAGTCCTTTTCAGCGCATGGCAAGCAGTTCGGACGCCTCGAACTCAACGCAATTAACGAAAAAGCGAGCTGGCGCGTGCATCAGGCAACCCTCGCGGCCCCGGAAGGAACGATCAATGCGAAGGGGCTTTGGCAACCGCCCGATCGCGGTGACCGCACTGAACTGGATGTGGCGGTCGACGTCAGTGATATCGGCGGCTATCTGGCGCGGATGGGCCAGCCTGGCGCCGTAACAGGGTCGCAGGCTAGGCTCGCCGGAAAATTCAGTTGGTCCGGTCCCCCCGCGCGTATCCACTATCCCACGCTTTCCGGAAATCTCACGTTAAAGGCGGAATCGGGGCGATTTCTGAAGGCGGAACCCGGTATCGCGCGCCTGCTTGGCGTGCTTAGCCTGCAATCGCTGCCAAGGCGTCTGGCGCTTGATTTTCGCGATGTGTTTAGCGATGGGTTTGCGTTCGATGAAATCAATGCCGCGGCGTCGATCGCGCAGGGCATCATGTCAACCAGTGAGTTTCGGATGGTAGGGCCGTCCGCGGGCGTTGGCCTGGCCGGCTCGGTTGATCTCGATAAAGAGACCCAATCGCTGAAAGTTCGCGTGGTGCCGATCATCGGCGATAGTGTTGCCGCGGTCGCTGGTCTGGCACTGCTGAATCCCCTGGTCGGGCTCGGGACGTTCATTGCGCAGCGCTTGCTGCGCGATCCGCTTGGTCGGTTGCTGGCCCATGAATACGCAGTGACCGGGAGTTGGAGCGATCCGAAGGTCGAGCGCGTCTCGATATTTCGCGCGCCCAATTCGGCAACCGATCCCCAGGTCGGCCAATGATGCTGCTGCGGGATGCCAACGTTGCGGCCGGTATGGGGAGTTCGCCGTCATGAATAAAAGCATCGTTGCGGCGATTCAGATGGTTTCAACCCCGATCGTCGCCGAGAACCTCGATGCGGCCGCTCGACTGGTTCAACAGGCGGCCGAGCGTGGCGCGCGCTTCGTCGTGCTGCCCGAGTATTTCTGCATTCTTGGCATGACCGAGCGCGACAAACTCGCAGTCCGCGAATCAGAGGGTGAAGGACCTATTCAAACATTTCTCGCCGAGACGTCGCGGCGCGAAGGTGTTTGGCTGGTCGGTGGCTGCGTGCCGCTTGTCACGTCGGCCGCTGACAAAGTTCGTAGCGCTTGCCTCGTCTATAACGATCAAGGCGAGCGAGTGGCCCGCTACGATAAGATTCATCTGTTCGGTTTTGAGTCCGGCAATGAGGTCTATCGCGAGGCCAATACGATCGAGCCTGGATCCACACCACTTGCGATCGATACGCCCTTCGGTCGTGTGGCCCTCACCATTTGCTATGACGTACGCTTCCCAGAGTTGTATCGGGGATTAGGCCGGGTCGATATGATTTTGGTGCCATCGGCATTCACCGCAACCACGGGCCGTGCGCACTGGGAAGTGTTGCTGCGGGCACGGGCCATCGAGAATCAAGCGTATGTTCTGGCACCGGCCCAAGGTGGGCATCATGCCAATGGTCGTGAAACGCATGGCCATACGATGATCATCGACCCCTGGGGAACGATCCTGTCTGAGCAGGCAAGCGGAGAGGCCGTGTTGACTGCGGAATTGGACCCGGCGGTGTTGACCCGTGTGCGATCCAGCCTGCCCGCACTTGACCATCGGCGACTTTAGGCGCGAGCGAGCGGTCGAGGCGAGTAGAATTCGATCACTCCGCCCAGAGACCTTGGGCGGCCACGCTTCCAGATCTTCCCGATACCGGGCCGCGATCGTCCTGTGGATGATGCAGACGGCCCTGAACAGCGAGAGCCAATGACCCAAGTGAGCCTGCTTCAGACCGCCACATCGACCTTATTGGAGCCGTATTCGCTCGATGCGTCGCAGCTCCCACGTGTCTTCGGCGAACTGATGAAGCGCGATCTCGATTTCTCCGATCTCTATTTTCAGCATGCGACGAGCGAGGGCTGGAGTCTTGAGGAAGGCATCGTCAAGTCGGGCAGCTTTTCGATCGAGCAGGGCGTTGGCGTGCGCGCGATCTCCGGTGAGAAGACCGCGTTTGCGTATTCGGACGAAATCAGCATGCCCGCGCTGCTGGCGGCGGCGACGACCACGCGCTCCATTGCTTTACATGGTTCGCGGGGCAAAGCACCGAAAATTCGCAGCGGCAAGGCGCGCGCGCTCTACGAAGCGCGCGATCCGTTGGATTCGCTCGGCGATGCGGAGAAGGTCAGTTTGCTCGAACGCTTGGAACGCATGTGCCGCGCCATGGATCCGCGCGTGGTGCAGGTCATGGCTTCCCTTGCGAGCGTGTTCGAGGTCATCCTGGTCGCGCGATCCGATGGCGTGATGGGGGCCGATGTTCGTCCGCTCGTGCGCGTTTCGCTCTCGGTCATTGCCGAGCAGAATGGCCGGCGTGAGCAGGGCAGCTCGGGTGGTGGTGGACGGTCCGATTACGGATATTTCACGGAAGACCGATTGCGTGAATATGCGAAGGCGGCGGTTGACCAGGCGCTCATCAATCTCGAATCGCGGCCCGCTCCGGCCGGCACGATGACAGTCGTCCTCGGACCCGGCTGGCCAGGCGTATTGCTGCATGAGGCGGTGGGGCACGGCCTGGAAGGTGATTTCAATCGGCGCGGCAGCTCGGCGTTTTCCGGCAAGATCGGCAAGCGTGTCGCCGCCAAGGGCGTGACGGTGGTCGATGACGGCACCTTGCCCGGACGCCGCGGTTCGCTCAATATCGATGATGAGGGCAACCGCACGCAATGCAATGTGCTGATCGATAACGGCGTGCTGAAGGGCTATATTCAAGACACGCTCAATGCGCGCCTCATGAAGATGCCGGTCACCGGCAACGGTAGGCGTGAATCATTCGCGCATATGGTGCTGCCGCGCATGACCAACACCTACATGCTGGCAGGCAAAACGCCGCCTGAAGAAATCATCGCGAGCGTCAAATCAGGGCTCTATGCAGTGAGCTTCGGCGGCGGTCAGGTCGATATCACGAGCGGTAAATTCGTGTTCTCATGTACCGAGGCGTACATGATCGAAAATGGCAAGGTGACCTATCCGGTCAAAGGCGCAACCTTGATCGGCAACGGCCCGGATGCGCTCACCCGGGTGTCGATGATCGGCAACGATCTCGAACTCGATACCGGCGTTGGCGTGTGCGGCAAGGATGGTCAAAGCGTGCCGGTGGGCGTTGGTCAACCAACGCTTCGTATCGATGCGCTGACGGTCGGCGGAACGGCCTAAATAAACCGCAGCATCCAAAGCGAGAGCGATGGGATGTACGTGACCACCATCAACGCAGCAATCGCGATCGCTATGAAGGGCACCAGCCCCGGGTAGATCGCCGAAAGCTGCGCCTTGAATACCGCCTGCCCGACAAAAATATTGATGCCAAAGGGTGGCGTGAAGGTGCCGATCGAAAGATTCATCACCAGAATCACGCCGAAGTGAACCGGGTCGACGCCAATCGCCTTGGCAATCGGTACCAGGAGCGGCGACAGCACGAGGATCGATGAGGCGGTGTCGAGAAACATCCCGACCGCGAGCAGCAGCAGATTGATCGCAAGCAAGACCGCCCAGGGTGGCATCGCGAGTTCCGCGATATAGGCGACCATCGCTTGCGGAATGCCGTTTACGGTCAGAATCCATGCGAAGACGCCCGCTACGGCAACGATCGTGAAGATCTGCGCGGTGAGATACATCGACCGTGCAGCGATGCGAAAGACCTCGCGAAACGTCACCTCGCGATACACCAAGGCGGTAATGATGATCGCGTAGACGCAGGCCACGCCCGCCGCCTCCGTCGGTGAGAAGACGCCGCTATAGATGCCACCGAGGATGATGACCGGCGCAAGGATCGACCAGATCCCATGGCGCGTGGCCGTGATGAATCGAGCGAGCGTGAATGGCTGGCCGCGCGATTCGTTGCGGTTGACACAATAGAGATAGATGTAGAGCGCGAAAAATCCGGTGAGCACGAGCCCGGGGAAAACGCCGGCGGCAAACAAACGCACGATCGACGTTTCGGAGGCAATGCCGTACAAAATGAAGCCGATCGAGGGCGGAATGAGATTGTCGATGGCGCCCGCCGAGATCAACAGCGATGAGGAGAATCGCTCGTTGTAGCCTTCAGCGCGCAGACGTTTGTAGGTTAGCGAGCCGACCGCCGCCGTGGTCGCAGCAGTGGAACCGGAGATTGCGCTGAAGACGGCCGCGGTGCCAAGCGCGGTAAACGGCAGGCTGCCACGCACGCGCCCGATCATCGAGGTCACCCAGTTGACCAGTCGTTCGGAGACGCCGCCCCGGCCCATCAGATCGCCTGCGAACAGAAAAAACGGCACGGCAAGCAACGCGTATTTGTCGAGGCTGCTGAACATGATTTGGTGGATTGCCACCGAGGGCAGGTTCGAAAAGAACGCCAACACCACCACTGCGGTCGTGAGCAGGATCAGAAAAAACGGGAAGCCAAGCGCAAGCATCGCAAGCGGCAGCAGCACCAGGACCCAGCTCACGATTCCCCCTCAGGCGCGCAAATGGCGCGGATTAGAATTTTCCGGTGATATAGGAACGAATGCGAACGATGATGGCAAGCACCGTCAACATGAAGCCGACCAGCAGGGCCGCATGCGGAATCTGCTTTGGGACGCTCGCAGAGACGCTCACCTGCCCAGCTTGCGCAAGCATCGTGACCACTTGCAACGACTGCTTGATCATGTAGGCACAACAGACCAGCAACGTGATCGCGATGAGGCTATTCAATACCAGGCGCGTGCGCCGGCCGAAGGCGCGCGAGAAAAGATCCATGTTCAACCAATCACCCTTATAGGTGATCGCCGCCAGGCCGATGAACACCCCCCAGATCGTGATGAACACCATGATCTCTTCGGCCCAGAAGAATGCATAGCCGAACAGATAGCGCCCGATGACGTTGGTGATATTAATCGCAACACCAACCAGCATCAGCGTGCCCATGATGAGTTCGGGCAGGGTGACAAACGTGAGTGTTGCGATCGATCGTTCGTCCGGTCCCGCCTCGGTAGGCGGGCTCTCCAATGAATCTGCCATGACGGTGCGATCGATTGATCGGTCGGAACGCCTTAGTACTTCTGGCTGGTGGCGAGCATCTTCTTATAGAACGCATTGACCGC
>CAMDRJ010000171.1 GCA_945906755.1 Klebsiella pneumoniae
TGAAGGCGCTCGTGGAAGAGGCGCACCATGGATCAGAGCGACAGCGCGAAATCACTGCCCGCGAGTGAGCTCCCGGCCATCCCCGCCAAGCGCTACTTCACCATCGGTGAAGTGAGCGAGTTGTGTGGTGTGAAGCCGCATGTTCTGCGCTACTGGGAACAGGAGTTCACGCAGCTAAAGCCGGTCAAACGCCGCGGCAACCGGCGCTACTACCAGCATCATGAAGTCCTGTTGGTGCGCCGCATTCGCGATCTGCTTTATCAGCAGGGTTTCACCATCAGCGGCGCGCGCAACCGGCTCGATCAAAGTCAGGCCGCGCGCAAAGGCGCGACTGAAGAGTCGCTCGACCTACCCGAAGTGCGCCGCCAACTCAAAAAGATCGTCGACGATCTGCGCGATTAGGCGGGCGCGATCATTCACGATTCAGATTGCGCGTGGCGCGCGAGGGAAAACCCGCTTCGTAAGCTATAATTTGCGCTGAGTCGGGGCGTAGCGCAGCCTGGTAGCGCACTTGCATGGGGTGCAAGGGGTCGGAAGTTCGAATCTTCTCGCCCCGACCAATGGAATCAAACGATTAGCTTCAACCGAACGGCCGCCGCGAGGCGGCTTTTTTGTTTTGTGACGCCCCGAGCGCCGCGCCGATCATCGACTCCGACCACTTCCCGATAGAAACGGAATCCGCGGCGCACAGCAACCGGGCAGGATGCAGGCTAGCGCGAGATGCTCTGCTTGCGTGCGCGTCACCGCCTCCCCGGTGATCTCGGTGATGAGTGGATCACGAATATTCGGGGGTAGACGCATCGCCGCTTTCAGCAACGCACGATGCTTGAGTGTTGCTGGAACATCCAATTCGAGTGTCTCCGCATCGACCAGCACGCCGTAGTAAAAGAGCGCCGCTTGCGGGCTGACATTTTTTTCGCGTACATCGCGCATAACCGCTTCGATCGGTCGATCCAGCGACAGGCCGTGCCCACCACCACCGGCGATGCGCAAGACGAGTGCATCACCTGCTTGCAGATCGGCTGTGCATCGGCCGCTCGTTGCCAAATAGAAGCGGATCATGCCGTCCCTGAGCTGCAGCGCATCGGTCGGTGCGCCGTCGAGGCCGCTCTCCATGCCCGCCGTCTCGTCCGCAGCAAGCGTGACCTCGAGTTGGATGGCCGCGTCCACCCGGATCTGCAATTCAACGCCAAGTCCACCGCGCCGTTTGCCGGGCCCGGCCGAATCGGGAATCGGCGCGCAACGTTCGATCGCAATGCCGGGTATTGTTCGAATGCGTTCGAACGCTGCAGCATGGTCTGCACCGTCCGATGCCCGTAGTGATGCCGGCCGGCCGTCGTTGGCCTGGTCGGCGCGGGTCCCGGCATAAAACATTCCAAGGTCGGTCATAGCGCCGCCAGTCTAGCGCGGCTTTCTGTAGTCGATACACGAAAGGAGAGCATGTTGATCAAGCATTCATCCTCAGGAGATTGCAAGGCGAATACCAGCGGCATGGCGAGAGTCGTGGTTGGCGCGGCATTGGCCGTAGTCCTGACGCAAACCGCCTTCGCACAGCAGCCGGCATCGGCCGTTTCGGCTCCCGGGCCCGAGACCGTCGGCATGTCGAGCGCACGACTTGATCGACTGACGCCCATCTTCACCAAAGAAGTTGAAAGCAAGCAATTGCCGGGTGTGAGCATCATGGTTGCGCGCCGGGGCCGCGTTGTGTACGCGAAGGCATTCGGCGTGCGCGATCCGTCGAAACCGGACGCCATGACCTTGGATACGCTGTTTCGCATCTATTCGATGACGAAGCCGATGGCGAGCGTGGCGGCGATGATCCTCGTCGAAGAGGGGCGGCTACAACTCTCCGATCCAGTATCCAAGCATTTGCCGGCGTTCAAGGACATGAAGGTTGTGACGCCAAATGGCGACGTGCCGGCCACGCGCGCCATGACCGTGCAGGATCTCTTGCGCCATACCTCGGGCTTGACGTACGGTGAGCTCAACACCAACCCGGCGATCAAGGAAGAGCTGACCAACGCGGGTCTTGCTAAACCGGGCGTCATCGATTTCGACGCGCGTGACATGACAGCCGCCGAGCAGGTGGAACGCTTGGCCAAGGTACCGCTCATGCACCAGCCGGGCAGCGCCTGGGAGTACAGCTTGTCGACCGATCTGCTTGGACGGGTGATCGAAGCCGCCTCGGGAAGGCGCCTTGGTGATTTCATGGCCGAGCGGATCTTCAGGCCGCTACGCATGAACGATACGGCATTCTTCGTGCCGGAAGCAAAGATGAGTTGGCTGGCGGCTTCGTTCGACAAAGACCCGGTTACGGGTAATCCATTCAAGCTGATCGATGTATCTAAGCAGCCGGGCAACGATTCGGCGGGTGCGGGTGCGGTGTCGACAGTACCGGACTACATGCGTTTCGCGCAGATGATGCTCAATGGCGGCATGCTCGATGGCCAGCGCATCTTGAGCCCGCATACGGTGCGTTATATGACGTCGGATCATCTCGGGCCGCGCATCCCGATCGCGCAGACCCTTGGCGGCAGTGTGTTGACGCCAACGCTCTACACCTTTGGTCTTGGCTTCGCAGTGCGCCCGGCTGACGGCCTCGCCTCCTGGCCGGGATCGACCGGCGACTACTACTGGGGCGGCTATGCGGGAACCATCTTCTGGGTGGATCCAAGAGAGCAGATCGTTGCAGTCATGATGATGCAATCACCCGGTGCGCAGCGGCTGTATCACCGCAATCTGCTCAGACAGTTGGTGTATCAGGCGATCGTGAATTGAGCGGGTTGGCTATTTGATCGACGTCCCGCCATCGACCATCAGCGAAGCGCCCGTCACGAACGAGGCCTCGTCTGAGGCGAGCCACAGAATCGGATAAGCGACTTCATGGGCTTCGGCCCAGCGATCGAGGAGGGTGTCTGGTTTGGCTTGCGTGCGTAGAGCGGCCTCGTTCAGTCCGCGTTGTGCTGCGCGACCGATGGTAAATGGCGTCAACGTCCCACCTGGGCATACGGCGTTCACGCGAATGCCGTGCGGGGCTTCTTCATGGGCCAGCGTTCGCGTGAGAGCGAGCAATGCGCTCTTTGCGGCATCGTAGGCGCCGAAGTCTTTGCGTCCGATCGCTGCGTAGGCAGACGCCACGTTGACGATCGCCGCGCCACCCGCAGCGCGCAGCGCCGGCATCGCCGCCTTGCAGCAGTTCAAGGCGCCGAGGACGTTGACGGCGAATAATGCTTGCCATTGCGCGGGATCCGCTTCCGCCACCGGCGCGACATAACGCACCGCCGCATTGTTCACGAGCACACTGAGGCCACCAAAAAGCGCGCATGCTCGTGCGACGGCATTGGCCGCCTCGGCCGGTATGGAGATGTCGGCGACATGCGCCGCGACATTGGCCTCACCCCAGCGCGCACGTATCGTTGCGACCGTGTCGGCGAGCAAGGTGGCATTGCGATCAACCAGCAACACCTTCGCACCTTCGGCGCAAAACAATTCAGCGGTTGCCGCGCCGATGCCACCAGCCGCACCGGTGATCAATGCGTGCTTGCCGACTAAGCGGGGTCGGGATGGATCGAATGACATGTCGGCGCTCTAGGATGCCAATGGAACGCGCCAAGCGTTGTAGCCATACAGCCAGTCACCGTTATTGCCTTCGCGTAGCCAGTTGTTCGCCCGGGAACCGAGTTGTACGCGACTGGTGCGATCTAGACGCGTGAGTGAATAACGTCGTAGGGCATCGGGAATCGCAGCGCGCTCCACATCGGCGAGATGACGAGCCAGCACGATGGCGTCTTCGATCGCCATGGCCGAGCCCTGCGCCATGAACGGCAGCATCGGATGGCAGGCATCACCGAGCAGCGTAACGTGGCCGCGTGACCACGCCGGGAGCGGATCACGATCGTAAAGGGCTTGCTTGACCACTTCATCCACTGCGCCCAGCAGCGTGCGGGCATCGCTATGGAACGCGGCATAAAGCCGGCGCAGCTCCTTGACATCGCCCGGCACGGTCCAGGATTCATCGCGCCAATCCGCTTGCGGCGCGGTGGCAAAAACGAAGATCACCTTGCCGCTTGAAATCGGAAACTGCACGAGCATCTCGGCGGGCCCAGGTCCCCACCATTTGGTGAACGCGTCGATGTGCGGCAAATGCGCAACCCGTTCGATCGGTACGACCGCGCGAAAGCACACATTGCCGGTGAAGCGCGGATGGTCCGGCCCGAATAGATGCGCGCGCACCACCGAGTGGATGCCATCGGCGCCGATCAGCATATCGACCTGGTCGGTGCTGCCATCGGCAAAGCCAAGCCCGAGTCCGTGCGCCTCGTCGATCTTCACCAGCCGCTTGTCGAGACGCACCACCGTTGTGGGTAAGGCTGCTTTGAGTGCATCGAGCAGATCCGCGCGATGCATCGTGTATTGCGATGCCCCATAGCGCTCTGCCGCGGCCTGGCGCATTTCAATTCGCGAGGTCACGTCACCTGAATCCCAAGTGCGACTTAGTCGATGGGTGGGAAAGGCTGCCGTTTCCCGCAGCCTGGGACCAAGGCCCAGGCCTTCCAGCGCAATCGCGGCATTGGGTGTGAGATTGATATCCGCGCCGACCCGTGAGAACTGCCGCGCCTGCTCGTAGACCACTACTTCGTGCCCAACCTTTCGGAGAGCAATCGCAGCGGTGAGTCCGCCGATGCCACCGCCAATGATGCCGATGCGAAGGGCATTCATCAGTACGGGAACACGAATGCCTTGGCATTGGGCATCGGCCGCTCGCCTGCGCGCTGCGCAAGGAACGCATCGGCCATCATGCGCCGCACCGCCAGCACGTCCTGGTCTGCGCTGAAGAGATATTCCTCGGCGCGCGATGCAGTGAGATCACCGAGGCTTTCGACGATCGCCTGGTCTTCCGTCAGCACCTGCCGTTGACGGGGTCCAATGACGTCATTCCACAGCTTGGTGCAGCGTTCGCGCTCGGCATCGGTGGTTGCGCGCATGGCGACCCAGCGGCTTGACTGCGTGTGCGTCGCATCGATGGCGAATTGATAGACGCGCGCGACGAATGACGGCAAATGCGGTGCGGGTGCGATCGGAATCGTGAAGAGGCAGGGGAGCGTCCAGCGATCACCGCGCCAGCCATCCATGAAATGTCCATGGACGATCTGATTGCCGGCCGGATCGAGTGCAATGCCACGCAGGCCCTGCGGCGTGTTGACGATTCGCATGCGTCGATCGGCCAACGGCGACAAGTTCTTCGTGGCGGGAGAAGAAGCGCCACGCGCAACCGGTTGCGATTCACTATGCAGCATCACCGCATGAAAGCCGTCGCTGCCATCCAAGGCCTGCAACCAGTTGCACTGCCAAACACCGATCGGATGAGTGAAGACGATGAACTCATCGGGTTTTTGCAGCTCTTCCGGAACCACTTGCGCGATAGGCGGCGGTGGAAAGGTCTCCGGCTCGCCGATATAGCACCATAGCCAACCACCCAGATCGGCGGCCGGGTAGGTGCGGACTCGCACATCGGCTTTGAGCGGGCTGTCGTTCGGTTCCCATGGAATCAACGTGCAACGACCGCTGCCATCGAATCGCAGCCCATGCCATGCGCATTGCAGATCCCCCGCCAACACACGCCCCGATGAGAATTTCGCGGCGCGATGCGGGCACTTGTCGTGCGCAACATGGGGAGTGCCGCTCGCATCGCGCCAAGCCACCAACGACTCATTCAATACCTTGAAACCGACCGGTCGATCGGCGGGTACATGATCAGTGCGCAATACCGGATACCAGTAGTTGCGAAGACCCATCTCAAGACCGGCTGGTACATGCCGGGCGATCTCCTCATGGGGCGGGCGTCGTGTCGCCATCATCGATCTCGTTACGCGGGATGGCGGCCGACAAAAAACTCGGCATCAGGTTCTGGCGTCGGTTCCAGTCCGCCCGCTTTCAGCGCAGCACGGAGCGAGCGCATATGCGTATCGACGAGCTTTTGCGTCGGCTGGCGCAATGGCCCGCCATTGAAACCGTTGAGCCAGCCTTGATACTTCCAATAGGTTCGATGCAACAGTTTGGTACCGGGCATGTGCGATGCCTGCGCGGCGGAATGCGCCATGCGGATCGGATGCAACTGCCACCAGCCCTGCATCGCTTCCTCGAACGCACCCGCGCGCATCAGCTTGAAGAGTTTTGGAATGCGGTCGCGGAACAACTCATAGTTGCTGGTGCCTGCCCACTGGATCGGCAACAGCGCGGCCAGCGGAATCATCTCCGCCTCGATCGGCACGGTGACCAGCACCTCATGCGCATGGCGCTTCCAGCATTGAATAAATCCGCCGACCGTCGGCATACCGCCTTCGGCCTTGATGCAGACGATGTTCTTGCAGTCGTTCACCAGTTGGCGAATCAGTTCCGGGTCCATGCCGGCCGGATGAATGCGCTCAAAGCCCCAATGCGGTACCGGAAACAGAATGACGCCAAGATTGGTGCTATCGCAGAACGCCTTCGTGTAATCGTAGATTTCCTTGCTGGTGGTCGGATAGAAGTTGCCTGGATAGCCAAGCAGCACGACGTCGGCGCCAGCCTTCTCGGCGGCCTGGACCGATTCGATGTTGTCGGCCAGTGTGCCGAATCCGGCATGATGGATCAGATGCAGTCGTGATCCTGCTTCATCGCGCGCCCACTGGATGAACTGCGTGTATTCCTCGACGGTGATGATCACCTCCGAGACGAGCAGCGTGCCCCAGAAACCGTATTCGATGACCTTCCGTACGTCGTGACGGATAGCGCGTTCATTCAACCCCTTCAAATCGGCGGTGAAGGTCGGGATGATCACGTTCGCGCAGCCGTGCATGGTGTCCCGCGCCCACTGTCGTGCTTCGCCCTTCTTATAGTTCGCCATGGCAATCCTTTACGTTCAACAATTACGCGTTGCGCCCGATGCTCTGTTTCAATTCGAGCGCGATGCCGGTAGCGGTGCCGGCGCGCGCACGTTCGGCACAGGTTACCGCCAGTTCGGCGATCGCGATGTCCTGGAGCGCCGAGCCGACCGATTTGAACAGATGCACCCCGCCATCGTTGACCAGCGCGCGCGGCACCCGCTCTTGCGCGAGATCATGCAGAGAGAATAGCTTGTCTTGGAAGGGGATGCCCACCTTGGTAGCCGCGATCATGTCGCCCGTTTCGGTCGCGACTTCATGGACGACATCGGCGATGATCAACGAGGCACGATCCACGACGCTCGTATCGATTTCACGTTGTACCGGGACGGTCGATCCGATCGATACGACGATGGCGCCCGACGCGAGCCACTTGCCATAAAGAATCGGCAGTTCACCACGTGAGCGCGCGGTCGCGAATACATGCGTGGCGCCATCGACTGCCTCTTCCGCCGAGGCGGCAGCACGGGCATCGATTCCGTATTGGTCGTGAGCAGTGCGGGCAAGCGCGATGCGGTTCGCTTCAGTTGGGCTAAACACCCGTAGTGATCGAATCGGGCGCGCGGCGGTCATCGCGGCAAGGTGTTTGCTCGCCTCGAGTCCCGAACCGAGGATGGCAAGATCGATAGTCGTCGCGGGCTTGGTGAGCATCTCGACGGCTGCGATCGATGTCGCCGCGGTACGCAATGCCGTCAGTGCAATCGCATCGATCATCCAGGCGAATTCGCCCGATTCGCGGTCGAAGAGCGTAATGAGATATTGGAGTCTGCCGGTGCGGGTGCGCGAGATCTGTTTGGTGCCCATGAAGCGGCCACCGGTCGGGATCGCCGGCATGCAACGGATCCACGCGGTACTTTCCGCCGCGATCAAACGTCCCGGCACCGCTTTCGGCTCTGCGGGGCGGGCATAGACGTCTTGCATGCAGCGGATCGCCGCGGGCCAATCCACCACGCCTGCGTATCGGCAGCGCTCAGAAATCTCATCGTGACGGTGCGTGCTGCTTCATTCGATCTTGAGTCCACCGTCTTGCACCCGCTTGCCCCAGCGCGTGACCTCTTGACGCAGGAACGCACCGAATGCTTCCGGAGAACTCTCGCGCACCGGTTCCATGCCGGCTGTGACGATCTTGTCGGCGATCTCTCGATCATTCATTTGGCGTCCGATCGCGCCGGCGAGCTTGTCGATGATCGGCTTTGGGGTTCCTTTCGGTGCGACGATGCAGGCCCAGGCGATGATTTCACCACCGGGCAGACCAATCTCCGTCAAGGTCGGCACCGCGGGTAGGGCACTGGTCCGTCGCTCGCCGACGACGCCGATCGCGCGCAGTCGTCCATCGCGCAGAAAGCCAAGTGCCGCGCCGACATACAGCATGCCGGCCTGCGATTCGCCGCTCACCACCGCAGCCGCTCCTGGCACGCCACCCTTGTAGGGCACATGCACGAAGTTTGCACCGAGCGACCGCCGCATTTCGTTGATGAGAAAATGGCCGATCGAACCGTTGCCGGTCGTGGCGACCGACACGCCCTGCGGTTGCTTGGCGAGCGCGATGAAATCGGCGGCGGTCTTTATCGGCGATGATGCTTGCACCAGCAACGCAACCGGCGCAACGGCCAGCAGGCGAACCGGCTCGAAATCATCGATCGTGTAGTCGAGCTTTTGGTAGAGCGCGAGATTGGTCGTGAGCGGCGAGTTGGTGGTAACAAGTAAGGTATAGCCATCGCCTGGCGCCTTCGACACGGCACTCGCGCCGACCGATCCGGTTGCGCCCGGCCGGTTCTCAACGATGAACTGCTGTCCCCAGGCTTCGGCTAGGCGCGCGCCGAGCAAGCGTGCAAGGACATCGACTGCACCGCCTGGACCAAGCGGTACGATGATGCGCACGGTTTTCTTTGGGTAGTCGGCGGCCTCGTTGGCGCCGGACCACGGCGACGCCGTTACGAGCAGGGCGGCCAAACATATCGCGAGCTTCCGCATGCCGTACAGTCTCCTCTTGAACAGAGCCTACATTGCGAGGCAGCGGGATTTTGACGTGTTTTCATAGGGAATGCAGAGCGGTGCGATACTTGCTGATATCGCGGTTCATGGTTGACGACAAGGAGGGTAGATGCCATGGCGGAAGAAACACTTGCGGGACGGGTTGCGATCATCACCGGTAGCGGCCGGGGTCTGGGACGCGCCATGGCGCTCGGTCTTGCGGTATCCGGTGCGCGGGTCGTCGTCACCGATGTTGATGGTGATGTCGTCGCCGAATCAGTAGAAATCATTCGTGCACGTTGCGGTCGCGATTCGGTAATCGGTATTTCGCAGGATCTCACCGCCGACGGTGCGCCTGAAGCGTTGGTCGCCCGCACCATCGCCGAACTCGGCGGGCTCCATATCGTAGTGAATAATGCCGGCATCGGACCGCAGGTGGTGGGGCCTGACTTCCTTACGAAACCAGCGAAGCTCTGGGAGATGCCGCATCACATCTGGCGACAGACGTTTGCGGTCAATGCGCATCTGCCGTTCCTCATGGCTTGCGCAGCGGTGCCGCGATTTCTTAAACAAGGTTGGGGGCGCGTTATCAATGTCACGACCAGCCTCGATACCATGTTGCGCACCGGGTGCGGTGCGTACGGATCGTCGAAGGCGGCCAACGAGGCGCATTCGTCCATCCTCGCGCAAGACGTACAGGGGACCGGCGTGACAGTTAACGTGTTGGTGCCGGGCGGCCCGGCGAATACGCGCATGATTCCGGACGCGGCGCCGATCAAGCGGGAAGACCTCATTCAACCCGATGTGATGGTCGCGCCGCTCGTTTGGTTGGCCTCCGAGGCGGCGTCCAAGGTGAACGGGCGACGCTTTATTGCCGCGCACTGGAATACCAACATTCCGCCGCGCGAAGCGGCCGAGGCGGCGGGCGGACCGATCGCCTGGCCGCAACTGGCCGGTTCGATCTGGCCGGGCGGCAAGCGCGACCCGAACGCGTAACTCAGACCGTCGCCGGTGCCAGCGGCTTGCGACCGCGCATCAGATCAGCCGCGCGTTCAGCGACCATGATGATCGGTGCATTGATGTTGCCGCCCGCCTTCGATGACTAGCTTAGTTGCCATCGCGACCGAACCCCAGCGCTATTTTTTCGGCGGCTCCGTCGACGCGCGCGCCAGCACTTTCAGCAGCAGCGCGTACATGTCCTTGGTGGCCGGGTCGT
>CAMDRJ010000172.1 GCA_945906755.1 Klebsiella pneumoniae
CATCGCCCGGCTCCGCCCCGTTGATCGCGATCGGCCCGGTCAGAATATGTGCACCGAGACGCTGCGTATGCTTGGCATGGATGGCGCGATGCTCGGGCAGGATTTCGAAGCGTGGATCGGTGGGAATATCATCGGCGCCGCCTGACACGCTATCGATCGTCACACGATCACCGGACTCGATCGTCAGCACCGGCTTCAGGCGCGCATCGAAGTAACCCCAATGGACCGTCTCAGGGGATGCAGGTAGCGTATGGTGTTTGCTCATGATGTCCATTCACGGGTTGGCAGGGGCTCAGCGCAGTCTAGCACCGCGCAATTCCGGATGACGCATTTGACGCTCCCTGGCATTCATGAGGCGCCGTAGTAATATCCATGGCTACCATCCACCTGTCTGATTGGCGTTGATGCATACCGCTGCGGAATTGTTTGAAATCGGCGCGCAATGGCCGCTGCCACGACTCCTCGCCGAGGCGGCGCGACTGCGCGATGCGGGCCATGGCGATCGGGTGAGTTATTCGCGTAAGGTCTTCATTCCATTGACGCACCTGTGCCGCGATGTGTGCCACTACTGCACTTTCGCCACGACGCCACGCGATGGGCAACGCGCCTATCTCTCGCCTGACGAAGTATTGGCGATCGCGCGCGCCGGCAAACAGGCGGGCTGCCATGAAGCGCTGTTCACCTTGGGCGACAAACCCGAGCTGCGCTACCGTGTGGCGCGCGACGAACTGAAGGCGCTCGGTTATGCGACGACGATCGAATATCTCGCCGCGATGTGCGCGCTGGTCTTGAAGGAAACCGGGTTGCTGCCGCATGCGAATCCGGGCGTGCTCTCCCGCGACGAACTTGCTCTGCTTCGCAAAGTGAGCGTTTCGCAAGGCATGATGCTGGAAAGTTCAAGCGCGCGCCTGTGTGAACGCGGCGGTCCGCATTTCGGTTCTCCGGATAAAGTACCGGCGGTGCGTCTTGCCACGATTGAACAGGCGGGCGAGCTTGCGATTCCGTTCACCAGCGGCATCTTGATCGGCATCGGCGAGACACGCGAAGAGCGCATCGAAGCGCTGCTTGCGCTGCGTGATCTCCATGAGCGTCACGGGCATCTGCAAGAACTGATCGTGCAGAATTTTCGGGCGAAGCCGGCGACCTTGATGGCCGATGCGCCCGATGCCGAACGCGACGAATTGCTCTGGACCGTCGCGATGGCCCGGCTCACGCTGGGTGCAGAGATGAGCATCCAAGCGCCGCCCAATCTGAGTCCGGATGACATGCAAGCGCTGATTGCCGCCGGTATCAATGATTGGGGTGGTGTGTCGCCAGTGACACCCGATCATGTGAACCCGGAGGCGCCCTGGCCCGCCGTCGAAAAACTACGCGCCGCCACCGCTAGCGCCGGGAAAATTCTCATCGAACGATTGACGAGCTACCCGCGCTATTGCCTGGCCGCCGAACGCTGGCATGATGTGCAACTGGTGCCGCATGTCTTGCGCAACATGGATGGTTCCGGTTTTGCGCGCGTGGAAATCTGGACACCAGGCCGCGATGTCACGCCGCCTGCGCTCGTGTCCGGTTTGCAGCGACCTGCCAGCGATCGATCCATCGAGCGCATCCTCGATAAGGCGATGGCGGCCAATCTGTTGCATGAGCAAGAGATCGTTCAACTGTTTGCCGCTCGTGATGATGAGGTCGCGCGCGTCTGCGCGGCGGCCGACATGCTGCGTGCGCGGTCGGTCGGTGACACCGTCCGCTATGTCGTCAATCGCAATATCAATTACACCAACGTCTGCTATTACAAATGCCGCTTCTGTGCGTTCTCCAAGGGGCGACATTCCGCGGATTTGCGTGGGGCACCCTACGATCTTGCGCTCGATGAAATTCAGCGGCGCGTGACCGAAGCCTGGGCACGTGGCGCCACCGAAGTCTGCATGCAAGGCGGCATTCATCCGGATTACACCGGCGCGACCTACCTGTCGATTCTGCGCGCGGTGAAGGAAGCCGTGCCGGCCATGCATGTCCATGCGTTTTCGCCTTTGGAAGTGTCACAAGGCGCGGCGACGCTTGGCATTCCGGTAGCAAATTTTCTTGAGCAGTTACAGCGAGCGGGGCTTGGCAGCCTGCCTGGCACCGCGGCAGAAATTCTCGATGACGAGGTCAGGAAAGACCTTTGTCCCGACAAGTTGCGCACCGACGAATGGCTCGCGGTGATGCGAACGGCGCATACCGTGGGACTGCGGTCGACGGCCACCATCATGTTCGGCCATATCGATCGCTATGAGCACTGGGCGCGCCATCTCATGCGCGTGCGTGATTTGCAGATCGCCACGCGTGGCTTCACCGAATTTGTGCCGCTCCCATTCATTCATATGGAAGCACCGATGTATCTACGCGGCAAAGCGCGTACCGGCCCGACTTATCGCGAGGCCTTGCTGATGCATGCCGTCTCGCGCTTGGCCTTGTCGCCACACATCGAGAATATTCAAACCTCATGGGTCAAAATGGGACGAGAAGGTGCGGCAGCGTGCCTGGCGGCCGGCGCCAATGATCTTGGTGGCACGCTGATGAATGAAAGCATCTCGCGTGCTGCGGGCAATGAACATGGCCAAGAGTTGGCGCCCGATGCGATGGATGCTCTGATTGCCGCATCCGGCCGCCAACCGGCGCAACGCTCCACCCTCTATGGTCCGCCGAACATCGCACAATCGGAGCGCTCGTATCACGCAGAACCATTGCTTCCGGTGGTGCAAACGCCCGTGAAGCGGCGTGTACGTGCGGCATCCAGTACCACCTAGTTAGCGACTTACGCCATGGACACGAACCCAGTAGGGTGGAATAGCGCAGCGCATTCCACCGAAGCATTGGCGATCGCGACTCATTGCATTCATCACGGTGGAATGCACTGCGCTATTCCACCCTACGCTTCACCCGCGAAGGGCTAGATCTTGAGTGATATTGATAACGGCAACGCTAAGCCGGTCTTAGCCATTCTCGGTGGCACCGGCAAAGAAGGCTCCGGTCTTGCGGTGCGTTGGGCCCATGCGGGCTATCCTGTGATCATCGGCTCGCGCGATGGCGCACGCGCACAAGCCACCGCCACGGAGCTTGCCAAGCTCATCGACAAGAACGCCAAGCTCTCGGGCGCAAACAACCTCGAAGCGGCAACCCGCGCGCAGATCATCGTTCTCGCTGTGCCTTATAACGCACAGCTTGCCACCGCGCAGGAAATCCGCGCAGCCCTGGATGGCAAGCTGCTGATCGATGTGACGGTGCCCTTGGTGCCACCGAAAGTTGATCGCGTGCAATTGCCGGAAGGCGGCTCAGCGGTGGTGCGCCTGCAACAGCTGCTTGGCCCGCAGGTGCAAGTGGTATCGGCGTTTCAGAACGTGTCAGCGCATCATCTCAAAGAACTCGGCCATCCGATCGATTGCGATGTGCTCATCTGCAGCGATAGCGCAGAAGCGCGTGAAGTGGTGGTGGCGCTCGCCAAAGCCGCCGGGATGCGAGGGATCAATGCGGGTGCACTCGCTAATTCCGCCGCGGCTGAAGCGTTGACTTCGCTCTTGATTGCGATCAACAAACGCTACAAAGTGCCCTCGTCTGGCATTCGCATCACCGGCATTCCCGACTGAGTTCACGTCATCGCTGCAATGCTTTGGACCATTGTGCCGATCCGGGGCCTGGCGAGCAGCAAATCGCGGCTGGCCGACGCCATCAACGACCAGGAACGCTTGGCGCTCAACGAATGGATGTTGCGCACCGTCTTGGAGGCGATTGCCGAAAATCAATCCGGCCTCGATCGATGTCTGGTCGTCAGTCCGAGTGCTGATGCGCTCACCTTCGCGCAATCGCTTGGCGCGCAAATTCTCGACGAGCCGGCGGGCGTGGGCCTTAACCGAGGGCTTGCGTTTGCGACATCCCATGCCATTACCCTGGGGGCGTCCCGCTTAATGGTTCTCTCCGCGGACCTGCCCTATGTCACGAGCAAAGCGATCGATGGATTGCTCGAGGTCGCGCGCGCAGGCGAGTGGGTGGTCATTGCGGCTGATCACACCGGCACGGGCACCAATGCGCTGGTGCTGAATTTGCCGACGCCATTCAAGTTTCGCTTCGGCGCGGGAAGTCTGTTACTTCATCGGGAAGAGGCGATTCAGTCCGGCGCCGCGGTGGTGGTTCATCGGGACAATGCGCTCGCCCACGACTTGGACGTCCCGGTCGATTTGGCGCGCTGGCAGGCGACGCTCCCGAAGTGATGTGATGTGTTCCGGACGCCTAGTTGAGCGAGCGGAGGATGCGTCCACCTTGGTAAGCAACCGAAGGCGCGGCCTGATCGTAGAAATGGATGAACATGCCTTGACGATCGACCTGCACCGTCTCCAACTCGGCGCAATCGCCGGGAATGTCATGCATATAGGCCGCCCCAATTCTCGATAACACGAGCAGCATCGGTTTATTCGCCTGACAGAACATCGATCGCGGTTCCCCGGTGTCGATGACCAGCGCCACTTCATCCCCGAATTCGCCCACCGCGGGTTCCGGTTTGCCGCGGCCTTGGCGCGACACGATGCTCGGCGCCGACGCCACGCGCAGCTCACGGATCAGCGCGCCGTTCCACTTGAGATTCCACTGTCCCGCATGGTCCGAATTTTTTTCGAGCGTAACCACACCTAGCCGCGTCTTGGCACGGTAGAGCGCTTCGTTGCCGGAAATCGTTACCGGACTCATGGACGCCGCAGCGGTGCGCGATGCCCACTCGACGGCCGGCGGCTGGGGGATCACAAGACTCGTCGTCGCATCACCGGCGCGTGTTGCGTACACTGGCGCAATGATCCCAGACAAGGTGACCAGCAGCAGTCCCATCGAAGCACTGACGCCGATTGCCACCGCGACCGGTTGGGTTGCACGCACGCGCAGCCGAGTCCAGCGCGCAATGAACGAATCCAACAGCGCTCGCACCAGGGGTCGGCCCGCCTCGCAGACAGCGTCAATCCGCTCGCGGGCAGTTCCACACGCAATGACGAAGCGTTCGCGCGCCGCTTCATACTCACTGGCGATGCGTACCGATAGCCGATCTAGCCACGCTGCCACATGCCATGACCGCCGCACGGGTTCGTCCAACACCGGGGCGTTGAAGTGGATTTCGATCGCACAGCGACAACCAGCCATCGTGAGCAAATCAGCGAGGCGCGCTGCGCCGGCCGCATCACGTACCAGGCGACCGAACGGCATGCGTGCACTAAGGTCGATCGCCATTTCATCACCGCGGCGAAAAAGATCGGCGATGCTGCCAAGCACCGTGGCGCGATTAAACTCCGCACGCACGTCAAGCACCACCACCCGATAGGAAATCGGCTGGAGCGTTTCATTGAGTTCAATCAAGCGAGTGGACAGGCCGGGCAAGGTCGCCGGCTCAATGTCGTCGATGCGAACGCAGGATTGGTAGGTGGTGGCAGTGCTCACGAAATGGCAGGAGAGGCAGATGCGCTATGGAGCGCGGAGGTTTTTCCAACTCTAGTCCTGGCCGCCCGATCTTGACAAGATGGATAACAGCAATTTGACGCGCGCCGCCGTCGAAAACCCGGCGGATCGATACACCGGGAGGGCTCGGGCCGCGCCCCTCAGGCGCTTTTTGCCCAGGTATCGCGCAGTCCGACGGTACGATTAAAGACGAGACGACCTGCCTTACAGTCGAAGCGATCCGCGACAAAATAGCCCATGCGCTCGAACTGAAAGCGTTCCTCCGGCTGCGCCTGCCCCAATGCGGGTTCGACGAACGAACGCAGAATTTCTTTCGAATCCGGATTGAGATCGCTGAGCCAATCGCCCTCGCTTGCCACGCCTTGATCATCGAGTGAGACCGGTTCGGCTTCCCGTCCGCGGCGCGATCCAGGATATGGTGCCTTGAAAAGGCGATCGTAAAGTCTGATTTCGGCCGGCAACGCATGCTTTGCCGAGACCCAATGGATATTGCCTTTGACCTTGCGTTCGGCGCCCGGCGTTCCGGAGCGCGTGTCTGGATCGTAGGTGCAATGGACCACGCTCACATTGCCTGCTGCATCCCTTTCAACGCCGACGCATTTGATCACATAGGCGTAACGCAGTCGCACTTCGGCGCCGGGTGCGAGACGGAAGTAGCCCTTGGACGGCACTTCCATAAAGTCATCGGCCTCGATCCACAGCTCGCGGCCGAACGGCACCGTGCGCTTGCCAAGCTCAGGCTGTTGCGGATGATTGGGGGCGGAACACTCCTCGGTCTGGCCGTCTGGATAGTTATCGATGATGACCTTGAGTGGGCGCAACACCGCGACGCGTCGTTCCGCTACCTCATTGAGATCATCGCGAACCGCACCCTCCAGGACGCTGTAGTCGATCCACGAATCGGACTTCGACACGCCCAACCGATCCGCCAACAAGCGCAATGAACCGGGCGTATAGCCGCGGCGACGCGCTCCAACCAGCGTCGGCATGCGCGGATCATGCCAACCGTCGACATGGCCGGCCTCGACCAGCTCGATGAGCCGTCGCTTCGACATGACCACATAAGAGAGATTGAGGCGCGCAAATTCGATCTGCTGTGGGAGCGGATCGCAGAGCGCACCGAATGACACCAACTTATGCAGCACCCACTCATAGAGCGGCCGGTGATCTTCGAACTCCAGCGTACACACCGAGTGGGTAATATTTTCCAGCGCATCAGAGATGCAATGCGTGTAGTCATAGAGCGGATAGATGCACCAGGTAGCGCCGGTGCGGTGATGATGCGCATGGCGAATCCGGTAGATGGCCGGATCGCGCAGATTGATATTGGGTGAGCGCATATCGATCTTGAGACGCAAGACATGCGCGCCGTCGGCAAACTCGCCGTTTCGCATGCGCCTGAGCAAATCGAGATTCTCGGCGACTGATCGTGCACGATAGGGGCTATCAACGCCCGGTTCCACGAGCGTGCCGCGCAGTCGTCTTATCTCTTCGGCGGGCAGGCTATCGACATACGCGAAGCCGTTCTGCACAAACAATTCAGCGAACTGATAGAGGGTCTCGAAGTAATCGGAGGCGTAGTGGAGATGCCGGCGTGGTTCGAAGCCGAGCCACTCCACCGCATCGAGGATCGCATCGACATACTCCTGCTCCTCTTTGGTGGGATTGGTGTCATCGAAACGCATATGACAGATGCCGCCGAAATCGCGCGCCAAGCCGAAATTGAGCAGGATGGATTTCGCATGGCCAAGATGCAGATAGCCATTTGGCTCGGGCGGAAATCGTGTGCGAATGCGTGCTGGATCGAGCGGTGCGGCCGCGTGCGCGCTCGCCGGTCCCGGTGCGCCGCCCCAGCGACGCGTAGCGAACTTGCGGCTCTTGAGATCCGCCTCAACAATGGTTCGAATGAAATTGGCGCCGGCCGTCGAAACGACCGGTGTGGCGGGCGATTGCGGGACCTTGGATGGCGTGGCGGTGTTGGGAGGCGTCATGCGAAGACAGAATGATGCGCGTGGCGATCAAGCGCGGAAAAAAATGATTCGAGCGCGTTATTAGCAGTCGATTCTACCGTAGCGCCATCACGCACCCCGATTTCTCGCGATGAACTCTACGAGTTTCGCACGCGTGACGAAATCCTCCGGGCACGCCAAACCGGCGGCAAGGGTGCGATTCACGACGTAATTCCCGCCTAATCCGGCGATTGTTCGGGTGCGTCGCCACGTAGATTCATCCCGAAGTGTGGGGCACTCCGTCTGCAGCATCCCCATCACACAATTGCAAGGACCCCGATCATTTCCCGTCCGAAATCACCTACCCCACCACGCCGTACGGCCGCCAGAAATCGGGGCGTCGAGCGAGGTGGTCATCGTCTTTCGCTCAGGACGCGATTGGTCGTGGTCTCGATCAGCACCGTATTGCTAGCCCTCGTCGTGACCATCGCCCTGATGATTGGCGTGCGCGTCGTCGAGACACGGGCGGAGGCGGCGCGCACGACTGCCGCGATTGGCAATCTCATCGCTGATATCGCCGGCCCGATGCTCCGCGAAAAACGTTATGACGGTACACAACGGCTGTTGCAAAGCGCCGGAAGCCTCTTGCAAGCCAACGCTGCGTGGTTGTTCTTGGCGGACGGCACCCTGATCGGACGCTCGCCGCAGGCCACCGCCGAAGTCTCGTTGGCCGACTTTCGTTCGCGACAGACCAGTCATAACCATAGCGAGCCCGCCATCAAGCCGATTGTCGATGGCACCGAAACCATCGGCTACATCGTCGTTGAACCGGTGGTGCCAAGTCCGTTGAGCGGCCTCGAAACCACCCTCGCCTTTGCGCTGGTGAGTCTGGTCGCCGGCGTGGTCATCGCGTTCCTTGCCCCGCTGTCGATACAGCGATCGCATTTGCGCCCGCTTGGTGCGATTGCGCGGCTGTCGCGGGATATCGCCAAGGGTGCCAATTTGTCGCGACGGCTCGCGCGGTCGGCGAATAATGAAATCGGCGATGTGGCTGACGGCTTCAACTACCTGGTCGATCAGATCGAGTTACGCGACAAAGCGATTCGCAGGCGTCGCCGCGACGTTGCGCGCGTGCTCGAGTCCCGGCGCGAACTGCAGTACGACAAAGCCATGGCGCAGGCCGAACGTGCCAAAAAACGGCGTTCCTCGCGCTCGTTTGCAATGAGATGCGCCTGCCGCTCGCGAATTTTGTCGATGCGATCGCCGAACTGGGTGCATCGGAATTGCAGCAACAGCGCGCCTTGCACATCGCCCGCGCGCGTGCCGAGCATCTGCTGCAGATGGCCGCCGACATTGCGATTCTGTCCGAACCCAGAACCAAACCAAGCGATGACAAGGCGGTCTTCAAGATTCGCGAGATGCTCGAAAGCGTCGTTGATGTGTTTGCGGAACGTGCGCTCGCCAGCAATGCCGACATTCTCTGGCACGCCGATACCAATGTGCCACGCACGATTCGCGGCAACTATATCGGCATCCGGCGCCTGCTCTCGACGCTGATCGCCAATGCCGTGAACGGCACGGAGTCGGGACATTCCGTCATCGTCGTCTGCAGCCTCGACGATAAAGAACACCGCGCCGCCGCCGGAGCGATCCGCATGAAGTTCGAAGTCATCAGCGTCGGCCCCGGCATGCTGGAGGCGATGGGTTCAAAGGCGGCGCAATCGGCCCAAGAGCCAATGAGTCCTGATGCGATGCAACTTGGCGCGGCAGGTTTGGCCATCGCGATCGCGAAACAACAGGCCGAAGCACTCGGCGGACAACTCGCCTATGCGCTGATTCCTGGCGCCGGCACGACATCCGGTGCGACGCTGAGCGTCCATTGCGATGATGGCGATACGGTGGCTGCAGGATCAAGCGTGCTCTACCATGCCAGCGTGCTCTTGTATGAATCGTCGCGCATCATGCGTGAAATGCTCAAGCGTCGGCTCGAATCGGTTGGGCTCGCGGTGACCGCAGCTCTCAGCATCGACCGCACCTGTCAGTTGCTCGCGGAAGGAACGGCGCAGCATCGCCCGTTCGACTGCATAATCGTCAGCGCCAAAGGCATCGGCCATGAGTTTGAAGATCTGCTCCGTGCCTTTGCCATGACGCCAACGATCAAGAGCACGTTACTGGTGGTCTTGGCGCGCCGGCGCGTGGTGGTGCCCGATGCCGTGTTCGAACTCGGTGGCGGCGTGACCATCTTGCGCACGCCGTTTCGCAACGCTGAGTTGCTGCGCGCGGTGGAATACATTCGCGCCGCGCCGGGCAAGCGAGATGGCGACACACGGACTGTCCCACTCGCCATTCGGTAGGCTGAACTTGACCCAAGAGGACCACCAAAGAGTGATCGATTGCCTCCCAATGAGACGCATGGAACGCCGCGCGACCGCAACATCAGCTTGATCAAATGCACAGCAAAGTAAATATCCCCCGGCAGAGCCGGGGGCTTTAGTTTGTGAGCCGCTCGAAGCGGCTAGAAGCGGTCGCTAACGCGGCCGCACGGTTTTTGGGCCACCCGGCGGTGGCCCTCTAGTACTGCAGCTTCAATTGGTCCAACCGCTTGT
>CAMDRJ010000173.1 GCA_945906755.1 Klebsiella pneumoniae
TCCAGGCCTGCAGTGGATCAATTTCGGCGGCGGCCATCACATCACGCGCGCCGACTACCAGACGGACGATCTCATTCGGCTGCTACGCGACTTCAGCCGTCGCCATGGCGTGCAGGTGTATCTGGAACCCGGCGAAGCCATCGCGCTGAACGCCGGCATTCTCGTGAGCGAAGTACTCGATCTCACCTGGAACGGCATGCCGATCGCCGTGCTCGATACTTCGGCGACCTGTCATATGCCCGATGTCATCGAGGGGCCTTATCGCCCGCGTGTGATCGACAGCGGCCAGCCGGACGAACATCCGCATCGCTATCGACTTGGCGGTCAGACCTGTCTGGCGGGCGATGTCATCGGCGATTACTCGTTTGAAGAGCCGCTTCGCGTCGGCAGCCGCGTTGCATTCGAGGATATGGCGATCTATACGATGGTAAAGACCACGACCTTCAACGGCATTGCACTGCCCGCCATTGCAATTTGGAACTCCAAGACCGACGACTTGCGAATCGTGCGCCAGTTCGGTTACGAAGATTTCCGGATGCGTCTGTCATGAAGCGTGCAGTCGTCGCAGCCGCCGAGCGCGCAACACCGCCGCAGTTTCTGGGTAGCGAACTGGGCGCGATGACACCCGCGTCGGCACGCTTCCATGTGCTGCCCGTTCCATATGAGAAAACGGTTTCGTATGGTGGTGGCACCGCAAAGGGCCCGGCCGCGATCATCGCCGCATCGAATCAACTCGAACGCTGGGATGGGGCGAGTGATCCAGGGGCCGACGGCCTCTACACCTGGCCTGCGATCGATTGCCGCGGTAAGCCAGACAAAGTGATCGCCTCGATTGCCACCGCAGTGGCAAAGATCCTGCGCATGAGCAAGATGCCGGTGGTACTGGGCGGTGAACATACCGTGACCTGGGGCGTGGTGCAGGGCTATTTCGAAGCGGGTCTACGCGATTTCGGTGTGGTGCAGATTGACGCCCATATGGACCTGCGCGACCGCTTTGAAGACGATCCGCTCAGCCACGCCTCGGTGATGCGAAGAATCGTCGGCGCCGGCATTCCGCTCTATCAACTCGGCATTCGCACCTATTGTGACGAAGAGCGCGCCGCACGCGAGCAGTTCAATGTTCGCTATCAGGACGCTGAAGAACTGGTGCGAGGGGGCATCGATGCGATCAAGCTGCCGGCGGATTTTCCGGAACAGGTGTTCTTCACGCTCGATGTCGACGGCATCGATCCTTCAGTGTTGCCCGCAACCGGTACCCCCGTACCAGGCGGGCTCGGTTGGTATCAGACGCTTGGATTGTTCGAATCGGTTGCCAAGCAACGACGCATCATCGGCTTCGACCTGGAGGAATTCGCGCCGATCAAGGGCTTTCATGCGTATGACTTCGCGGCGGCGACACTCGTCTACAAAATGATGGGGATCGTGCAGCGCAATACGTAAAAGGAAATCCGCGTTGGTCGAGGCGGTCGTGCGGGACACGCTACTTGGGGGGTATCGTTCCTTTGGCGGCTAACGTGGCGGCAGCGCGCGTGCATGGTGGTTCACGATTGTGCGCAATGCGACCTATAGCGCGCTCGCAAAGCAACGCAGGACCATTTCGGTAGCGAGGCGAGTATTTGACGCCGCCTTAGCTCGCATCCAGCCGTCATGTCATGTCATTTGCGCGTCATCGCGCCGCCTTACTTTCCTCGGAGCGGCGCACGTACCGCTTATTCATACATCCTATTCCGAGGAAAACATGCAAACGATTCGTAATTTCTACCGACCTGTAGGAACCATGCGCGCGTTGCGCAAACTATTTCTTAGCGCACTGACCATTCCGTTTTTCGCCATCGCAACACCCTCACTTGCTGACGATGACGACGAACACGAATCCTACGCGATCGGATTATGGGGTGATCTACCCTATTCGCCCGCACAAGCGCTAGGCATTCCGAGTCTCATCAAGGACATGAATTCACGCAAGCTCGCGTTCACCGTCCATAACGGCGATCTGAAAGCCGGCTCCGGCAGCCTGTGTGACGATGCGCTCTACAGCACGACCATCGGCTACTTGAATGCCCTCAAAGCACCCGCAGCGTTTACGCCCGGGGACAATGACTGGACCGACTGTGATCGACCGGCCAATGGTGGATTTTCTTCGCGCGAGCGTCTTGATCGCGAGCGACAGATGTTCTTCAGCACGCCCTACACCTTTGGCCAGCGGCGCATGCGCCAAGAAGTGCAGACTGCGGCACTTTGCCTTGGGGTAAGCGGCTTTGTCCCCTGCGTTGAAAATCGACGCTGGACCGTCGGCGAGGTCACCTATGTAACCCTCAACGTGCCGGGCTCCTGCAATAACCTCTGCGACACCAATCCGGATGTCGCGGAATTCACCGCACGCAATCAAGCAAACATCGTCTGGCTGCGCGAATCATTCAACGTTGCCAAGGCACGCCGCTCGGCCGCCATCATGATCATCGCTCAGGCCAATCCGGGATGGGACCAATCCGATCCGACGCGTACCCCATTACGCGACCCAAGGACGCTTGCCCAGACCGATGGCGCCCCCGACGGATACAAAAACTATCTCAGTGTCCTGCGCGACGAAGTCATCGCGTTTCGCAAACCCGTTGCCTATGTGCATGGTGACTCACACTACTACCGGGTCGACAAGCCGCTCCTCAATACCCAGGGCCAGCGTCTTGAGAACTTCACCCGCGTCGAGACGTTCGGCAACAATCAAGCCAATGGCCTCAACGATGTGCAATGGCTCAAGGTCATGGTCGATCCGCGCAGCCGCGAAGTGTTTGCATTCCAGGCGCAGATCGTTCCCGCCAATCGCGTCGCGGTACCGGCTCCCTGAGCCTAGCTACCGGCCGAATTTAATCGTTCGGCGGACGGCCCTTCCGCCCCGATGTGGGAGGGTCGTTGCATCGCGTAACCCTGCAGCGCCGCCCAACGCTTGGTCGTCGATTCGATGAAGCTTGCGTGCGAGCCGATCGCAACCGGGCCGGTCACACCTTCAGCGGGCCGCAACTGGTCATAGCCGCCGTCCGATCGCATCACCCAAGCCTGACGCTGATCGGCGAGCGCGACTTGCAGGATCTCCCAGAGTTGCTCGCGCAACGGCCGTTGTGCGATGGGGATCACCGCCTCGACGCGTTGCGACAAGTTGCGAAACATCCAATCGGCCGAGCCGATCAGAAAATCGCCCGCAAGCGGATCCTCGTCACCATTGGCGAAATAGAAGATGCGTGAGTGCTCGAGAAAGCGGCCGATGATGGAGCGCACGCGAATATTCTCAGTGAGCCCTTTGACATCGGGAGCAAGGCAGCAAAAGCCCCGCACGATAAGATCGACCGGGACGCCCGCCTGCGAGGCCGCGGAGAGGGCCCGGCAGGTGGCGTGGTCTTCCAACTGATTCATTTTCGCGATGATCCGGGCCGGTCGCCCGGCACGGTGATTGGCGATCTCGCGCTCGATCCGCGCGATAAAGCCTTCGCGCATATTCACCGGCGCCACCAGCAGCGTGTCAAACGCCGGCGCCCCGGAATGCCCGAGATAGTGGAACAGCTTCACAACATCTGCGGTAATTCGATGATCACAGGTCAAGAGGCCCACATCGGTGTAAAACCGTGCAGTGGTCATGTGATAGTTGCCGGTGCCGATATGCGCATAGCAACGCAGATCGTGGCCATGCTTGCGCACCACCAACGCAACCTTGGTATGCGTTTTCAATCCAAGCACGCCATAGGTGACGTGCGCACCGACTTTCCCCAATTCACGCGCCCACACGAGATTCCTTGCTTCATCGAACCGCGCCTTCAATTCGATCACGCAGGCCACTTGCTTGCCCGATTCAGCGGCGCGAATCAACGATCGCACGAACGGCGTGTCATCGCCCAATCGGTAGACCGTCATCTTGATCGCAACGGTGTGCGGATCGTCGGCCGCATCGCTGATGAAGTCCTCGACGCTCGCATCGAAGCTGTCATAGGGATGGTGCAACAGAATATCGCCTGCCTCGATCGCAGCGAAGATATCGACATCGTCATGCGGTAACCGTACCGGCGGGAGCGGCGCCCAATGTGGATCACGAAGCGCCGGTATGTCCAAGGCGGCGATCTGAAAAAGCCCGGTGTAATCGAGCAATTCGGTGGCCTGATAGAGGTCGTCCGGCCGCATATCGAATCGATCGGCCAACGCCCGCACGAGATTGGCATTGCCACGCGGGGCGACATCAATGCGTACCACCGGCAGAAAACGACGCTGCCTGAGCGCCTCGACGATCGACTCGTGCAGGCTCTCGCTATCGTCTTCGTCAAGCTCCATCTCCGCGCTGCGAAGGATGCGGAACATGGTCGCATCGACTACGCGCATGCCGGGGAACAATTTGTCGGCACTGGCGCGAATCAACGAGCCCAGGCGCAGAAACCGGCGCGTGCCAACCGGTGTGTCGCTCAGAATCGGCACCCAATTGAGCAGCATCGTGGGGACCTTGACCCGCACCGGGACCTGATCGCCGCCATCGAGTGGCTCCAGGAGAAAACCCCAATTGGTCGACAGATTGGAAATAAACGGAAACGGATGCGTCGGATCGAGACCAAGCGGGGTCAGCGCAGGCGACACATTGCGGTCAAAAAATTCCGCCGCCTCCGTTTGTTGCGCCGGTGTGAGCGCCTCCCAATCGGACAGCAGAATATTGTTTGCGGCGAGTGCGGGCAGGATCTCGTCACGATAGCAGCGCGCCTGATCGCTCATCATCTTGAGCACGACAGTTCGAATGGCGGCAAGCTGCGCGCGGGTTTCCCGCAACCGCATTGAATCTTCCTCGTCACTTTCGACGGCCGCCTTGCTGCGCAGCCAGCCGACTCGCTTCATGAAAAATTCGTCGAGGTTGGAACTGAAGATGGCGAGAAACTTGACGCGCTCCAGGAGCGGTGTGCGCTGATCGAGTGCCTCATGCAACACGCGGTGATTGAATTCAAGCCACGCCAAATCGCGATTGATCCAGGCCGCAGCCAGCTCGGCGTCACGATCGATGCCGGGTTCTCGAGCATCAGCCTTGGCGCGCGAGCCGGCTTTCTTTTTCGCGGCAGTCGACCGGCGGGTGGTCGAGGACCGCCCCGGAATGTCTACTGAATCAGAGAGATCCTCCGAAGTTGCCATGTAGTCGTCGCGGTCATCACTCATTGGATTCGGCATGGAGAAATAGTAATCGACGCAACGTATGTGAGTTTTATGACACGATCATCACGGAACACGGCCTGCCTTCGCCGACCGACCACCGCCCTCAACCTTTCTCACCTAAGGAGCGATGCAACGCAACTGCGGCGCATGCCCCACCCAATTCCGCGAGGATGAATCCCGGCGCGCTGCCCGCTGCGATGCCCGTAAAACTGTCACTGTACATCCGGCCAAATACCGCCGCCGGATTCGCAAAGGAGGTCGATGCAGTGAACCAGTACGCCGCACCGATATACGCGGCCACCGCCGCGGCTACTCGCGTCGATGGGACACGCAGGATGACCAGGATGAGGCCGGCGGTCGCGACGAACTCGGCGAACCATTGCCCCGTGCCGCTTCGCACCTTGGTCGAAAACTGCATGATGCTCTGATCGAACATCGCGTGCGCGAGCCACGCGCCCAGCACCGCACCGAGCAACTGTGCGGTGACATACGGTGCGAATTGCTGCCAGGGCAACATGCCGCGGAACGCCATGACTGCGGAGACCGCAGGATTGAAATGAGCGCCGCTGATCGGGCCGAATACTTCGATCAGGATATAAAGCCCGCCAACGGTGGCGAGCGAATTGGCGAGCAGCGCAATCGCAGCATTCCCACCCGCCAGCTGCTCTGCCATGATGCCCGACCCGATGACCACGGTAAGCAGCATCATCGTGCCCAATCCTTCCGCCAAGAACTTGCGTGCCGTCGGCAGCATGCTGATCAACTGGCAGCGATCGTCGTAAGCGCCGCGCGCAACCCATCATCGCTCAACTGGTGAAATGGCAGCGCGAGCAATTGCAACGCGCGATAGCCGATCGCCTGCCGGGTCATCTCAAACGCATGGCGCTTTCCCCCCGGCCCGCCTTCCGCATCGGACGGATCGGCAAAACCCCAATGAACCCGCACCGGACTGCCGGGCCAGATTGGGCAGGTCTCAGCCGCCGCGCTGTCACAAACGGTGATGACGATACGCATAGGCGGTGCGGTGACGGCCGCGAAGGTGTCCCAACTCTTGCTGGATAGCCCGGTGACCTCGACGCCTGCGGCACGCAAGACCTCCAGCGCAAGCAGATTGATGCTCCCCCTTGGCGCACTCCCGGCGCTGTACGCCCGGACGTCCTTCCGCAGGCGATGGCTCCAATGGTTGATCATGGCTTCGCCCAACACGCTTCGCGCCGAATTGTGGGTACAGAGGACAAGAATGTTGGTGGTCACGGCCGGTGCCGACTGGATACAAAAACAATGCGAGCGGGTAGAAATCCGACGCAACAGCCGGATTGCCACGGCGCCTCCCTCTAAATGCGCGAGATTTATGACACGATGATAACCAGTTCGAGCGATACGTGTAGATCAATACGGATGATGCGGGCGGAAAGCGCACCAGAGCCAAGCGAACTCTGCCGCGTGGCGGTCCGCCGTCGCAGCACGAGCCGGCTGCTCAGCCAGCCGCAGATGCGCCATGACGCGCGACCGTCAAGATATGCGAACGCCGCTCGACCACGGGCGCGTGAATGATGGCAATGCTTAGCCACACTGCCACGCTGAAATAGAACGTCATCCAAACGACTTCGCTTTGCCAATCGTCCCAAGCGTGCGAAACCGACCAGCGCCCGGAAATTTCGGCAAGGCCCTCCATCAAGCCAAGGTAGACGCGTCCCGCTGATTCGTCGGCAAGCCAACGGGACCAATACATTGGCACGTCCACCAGGAACATGAAGGCGATATAACCAACGCCAACCGCGCAAGCGATCGATAGCAGCATACGCAGAGCGGCATCGCATTGCCGCCAGATCGCTGCAAGACTGATCACGAGCAGCAGGGCACTCATACCCCAAATTGACTCTTCGATCACATGACCGAGGTTCGAAGTGCTGAGGACCGAATACCAGGAAAAGGTTTCCGCCAGCACAATCAGCGGGAAAACGACAAACGACGTAATGCGCGCGACGCGATTACCGGTGGCCCGCGCGATTTCACACATCATCAAGGCCCACTGCGCGGCAAAGCACAGCTCCGCAAAGGTCGCAACCGACCGGCCGACCACGACGCTTGAAAGCCAGGTATCAAACATAACCAGCCGCGGCACATCGAATACCGGAAACAATGATCGGAAAGCACAGCCGAACACATAACCGGCACACAGCAGAATCTGCAGGCGGCGTAGTGTGCGCACTTCCGCGGACAGCAGCGGATGGCGGCGCTCGGCCACCACCGCAGAGATGAGCCATGCGCCGATGTTCAACGCGCTCACGACGCAGAGGAGCTGCCACCAAGATAGGACATGAGATGTCATAGTCCCGTAATGTAAGACTGCTAGCGAGATATGGCAAATGGACGATGGTTATACAAGGTGCTCCGCGAGTCGCGCACCTACTCCACCCGAATCCCCGCCTCTTTGATGACCTTCCCCCAGCGCGCAAACTCCGCTCGAAAGAGCGTACCAAACGCCTCGGGGCTTGAGTCGGTCACTGCGTCCATGCCCATTGAAGCGAGGCGGTTCTTCACATCGGGATGGTCGACCGCGCGGCCGATTTCAGTGGCGATGCGATCGATAATGGCCTTCGGCGCCCCGGCCGGCGCTGCCTTTGCGAGCTGCGCAGTAGCAATTGTTCCCAGCGCGCCGGGACGATTCTCGACAATGACCGCCTGCCCCATTGAGACGGTGAGCTTGTCGGCGATCAGGCGTGCCGCCACATCGGGCACGCCACCGGGGGCCGCGTTGCAGATGATGCGAAGCGGTTTCGCTGGATAAGCGGGAGCGCGATCGCTCTGGGCGTTAGCGAATCCGGCGATGAGCATTGCAACGAACGCGATCCAGCGCATTGCCACTCTCCCGCTACAAGATGATGCTTAATTTGCCATGTGGCCGCAGGGCTTCCAGATCGAGCACGGCGCGCCGTTCACGAAACAATAGGCCACCTACCGGACCGCGCACCAAGGTGTGGACGTAGCGTCCGACATAGCAATCGGTCTGGCCCAACTGAAAGCGCCACACCGCAAAGTTCGCAGTGACCTTGCATTCATTCGCGGTGGCTTCAAGAATGCGAAAGTTGGTCACCAACCGGCGCGTGCGCGAGCGCGGATTCTCGGCCCACGCTGAGCGGCCAAGCAACTGCCCAACCCGTGAACGCAGGCTCGTCATGTCATCGGCAATCAGAAAGAGCGCATTGCGATGATCCGCATCCGGTGAATCAAGCGGTGGTACAAGATAGCGCGCATCTTCTGCCAACAACGAAAGCCACTCGGTGAGGCGCCACTCGTCCAACAACGCCGCTTCATCGACCAGAAAGCGCTCGACCTCGGCCAAGGTAAATGGTTCGATCACAGTGCTCATCACGCTATTTCGCGGTGACCACGGACTCGGCACGGCGATCTGCACACTCGGTCGGTCCGCGCTCGCCTGCCATCAATGCGCGCCAGCGCCGCCAGAACGCGCGCATCTGCTGCTCATCGATCGCCTGCGGCGCGCGCGCCATGCCACGCGAGATATCCGACCACGCCTCAATCTGCGTGGCGAATCCCTTCTGGCAGCCCTCAAGCGCAGAGACGTCGTCTGGCGTCGCAAAGCCGCCCGGTCCGAGGAAGGACAGGAAGTTAGCAAAGCGCTTTTGGCGCAGTACCTCCGAATCATTGGACGGGAACAGGCCCCATGAGTCGATTTCCATGTAGTCGGGTGCGATCGGATAGAACGTGCGCACCGTGTGCCACAAGGAAATGAGAATCAGATTCGGAAAGATGAAGATATTGCGATGATAGTCGGCGATCTGATGCGCGCGTTCCTTGCCGAATTTGCTGTCCAATTTCGCACGCGTTGCCGCCAACTCAGCCGCCGCCGAGGCAGCGATCGGCGTCGGACGCATCGGTGTCTTGAGGACGGCATGGCCATTGTCGAGCGCGAGACCGTCGGTATCGCCCCATGCGTTCATGTTCATCCATTGCGAACTGTCCATACCGATATCGGGCATGTACTGCCGGAAATACCGTAGATGCGTGGAGGTGGCGTGATAGCCGTCCATGCTGTTTTCCACCAAGAGTTTCCAGTTCGCGCGCATGCTGTAACTCTGCGCGCCTGGCACAATCTCAACCTGATCGCCGCCGAAATCGATCATGGCATCCAGATGCTCGCGGGCGTTGCCCAGATAATCTTCCAGAGGGACGATCTCGGCATCAAAGCAGGCAAACATGAGGCCGCGATAGTTGGCGAAACGCGGCACTTCCTTGAGACCCAACTCCTTGCGATCGAAGCCCGGCGCGTAGCCGTCTTCGCCCGGCACCCCCATCAACTCGCCTTTCTGGTTGAAGGTCCAGGCGTGATAGAAGCACATGAACGCGCGCGCGGTCCCGGACTTCTCACGGCAGACGATATTGCCGCGATGCGTGCAGGCATTGAAAAAGGCGCGCACGACGCCCTCCGTATCGCGCGCGATCAGCAGCGCCCGTCCGCCGACTTTGCGCGTGATGAAGTTGCCCGGCTTGGCAATTTCCGACTCATGGCAAACGTAAAGCCAAGACCGGTCGAAAATTTCCCGGCGTTCACGCTCGAAGATCGCCGGATCGGTGAATGACCGGCGATTGACGCGAAAAATGCCGCGCTCATGGTCGTCGATGATGAGCTGTGTCGTTTCGTTGCGGTCCATTGCGCCTCCCTACTGATCGCCTGAGCGAGTAAATATCCCCCGGCAGAGCCGGGGGCTTTAGTTTGTGAGCCGCTCGAAGCGGCTAGAAGCGGTCGCTAACGCGGCCGCACGGTTTTTGGGCCACCCGGCGGTGGCCCTCTAGTACTGCAGCTTCAATTGGTCCAACCGCTTGTC
>CAMDRJ010000174.1 GCA_945906755.1 Klebsiella pneumoniae
GATTTCACTGAGGGAGTGAACGCGTTTCGGGAGAAGCGGACGCCACGCTACGTCTAGCGGTGTAGCTAGCCCGCCTTCGCCATCTCACCGCGGGAGAGTTCGCGAATCACCGCCTGCGTTCGCGCGTCCGCTTGCTCACCGACCTGCACATGCCGCACTTTCTCCCAATAGCGGTGCACATCGGCGAGCACTGCTGCATCCGGTCGTTCGATATCGATCGCGATACCGATCGGGACCCATGATGGCACGCCAGTGAGCCAGAAAATTTCGGTTGTATTGCCTTCCGGATCATCGAAATAGCAGCCGATCGCGCTGACATGCGTGACGATACGATGGATGCGATAACCCTCGGCAATTAGGCGCTGGCGGAATTCGCGCAGGTGCGCGAGCGTCGCAACACGCATCGATATTTGATTGATCAAATGCGGGTCTTCGGGCGACGGACGCCCACGCATCAGTACGATCTCATGATCGGAGCGGGACGGGTCGCTGCTCAGGAACGCACTCGACTCATTGGTCTTGGTGAGCGTCATGCCAAGGAAATCCCGATAGAAAGCGCTCATCCGCGCGAGATCCCGCACGTAAATGCCGACATGGCCCAGTCCTACGACATGTGCTGGCATGGTTGTCTCCTCATCAATCGATCTGCCGCAAGTGTAGCGCCACACGGGGCCTTGCTGCCGCCAGACGCGCTGGTCCGCTAAACGTCACCCGTAAGCCCTCTCATGAAATCCTTGATATGCCCAGCCGCGGCGTCGGGGACGACTTGCAGCAGAAAGTGCGGGCCCTCTATATCGATGAACTTGGCCGTTGGCATGATTCGCGCGATGAGTTCTGATGCTGCCGCCGGGACCACGCGATCGTCACTGGCCCGAAGATACAAGATCGGCATTGCGATCTTTACGAGATGCGCGCTCGCATCTGCGTCGACAATCGCATGAATTCTGGCCCGAAACGTCGCAGGTGAAGCCATCCGTAGCGTATTGACCAACAGGTCATGGAACACCACCGACCAGAAACGTCCAAGCAAAGCCCGGCTCAGCACACCGGCGGGCAAATGACGCGCATCAGCAAACCGGATCAATGGACGCAGCATGCGCATCCCGGGCCGTGGATTCTTCACGAATGAAGAACTGAGAATGAGGCCACGCATACCGGCCGGATGTGCCGCTGCGAGTGTTACCGCAATCGGCCCGGAAAAAGATTCGGCCAACAGGATATAGGGGCGATCGACGGGCAGGCTTGCACGCACGATCGCTTCGAGTTCAGTGTAACCAAGCGGGATGTCCGCGGGATAGGAAACCACGATCGATTCAACCTCGGGCCCCAGCGCAGCCATCAGGTCAGCAAAAGTGGTACCAATGCCATGCATGCCGGGAAGCAAAACAACGGTTCGCACTTAGCCCTTCCCCTTCCCGCAAAAAGCGAGCGCTGCAGAGCGCACGCTACACGCCCCCGACGACACAAAGAGACAAATCATCATGGGGACCTTCGAACCTGGACAGACATGGCCGATCGCCCGCCAGCTCATTGCCGCCAGAAACTTGGCGTCAGTACCACGAACATCGTGAATAGCTCCAGCCGGCCAAGCAACATCGCAAACGTGCAGACCCAGGTCTGGAAATCAGTGAGCACCGCATAGGTCGAAGCGGGCCCGACCGCGCCGAGCCCTGGCCCCATATTGGTCACACAGGCCACCGCGGCCGAAAAGGCTGTGACCACGTCGGCACCCGAGATCGCAAGTAGCAAGGTCGCGGCGACAATCGTCGAGCCGAACAGCATCGCAAACGCGAGGACCGCGAAAATCACGTTGTTTTCGATCACCTGCCGGCCGATCTTAACGTGCAACACCGCGCGCGGATGCACCAGCCGCCGCAATTCGCGAAACGTCTGCTGCCATAGCGCGAGCGCGCGAATCATCTTGAGACCACCGCCCGTGGAACCCGAAGAACTCACAAACGTGCAGAGGAACAACATCCAGATCGGCGCAAAGACCGGCCACAGGCTGTAGTCGGTGGTGGCGAAACCGGTCGTCGTCGCAACTGAAACGACGTTGAAAGTCGCGTAGCGAAATGCCGTGCCCAGATCTTCGTAGGTACCAGACAGGAACAGATGCACCGCCACCAGCACGCAGGAACCAGCCAGCACACCAAGGCAGGCGCGTGTTTCCGGATCACGAAAATACGGCAGCAGCGAACGCTCGCGTAACACGCGAAAATGCATCGCAAAATTGATCACGGCGACCAACATAAAGAGGACGATCACCGACTCGACGAGAATCGAGTCGAAATGCCCGATGCTCGCATCGCGCGACGAGAATCCGCCCAGACCCATGGTGGTGAACGTATGCATCGCCGCATCGAACCATCCAAGGCCCGCAAGACGCAGGCACGCGAAGCACGCAGCCGACAAACCAAAGTAGATCATCCACAACCACTTTGCCGTCTCGGTGATGCGTGGCGTCAACTTCGAATCCTTGAGCGGCCCCGGCGTTTCGGCCTTGAAGAGTTGCGCGCCACCGACGCCAAGCATCGGCAAGATCGCCACCGCCAAGACGATGACTCCCATGCCGCCAATCCAAACGATTAAGCCTCGCCACAAATTGAGCGAGTGAGGCAACAGATCAAGATTGGTCAACACCGTCGCGCCGCTCGCAGTGAGCCCGGACATCGCCTCAAAGTAGGCATCGGTGACCGATAGCTCAGGTAGAAAAAACATCAGCGGCAACATCGCGAAAATTGGGAGCGTGGCCCATACCAGCGTAACCAGCAGGAAACCATCGCGTGATTTTAATTCGCGACCCGCTGAATGACGCGTGGACAGCCACAGCAACCCGCCACAGGCAGCGGTCGCCAGGATCGCCTCGTCATAGGCACTCGCCGCCCCATCGTCGACGAGAAAAGAGATGGCGAGCGGGAACAACATCGTGACCGCGAAGATCGCGATGATCTTACCGAGGACGTTAAGAATGGAAGCGAGTCGGACCACCTGGCGCTCGATTTTTCGAAATTATTGTGGAACCGGTTGCAAAATGAGGGGAAACATCCCCTCATACTCCCCTAAGTTTGGGCCGCTTGGTGTCATTTTGAAACGGCCTCTGAGTGTCCGCCCAGCACTATTCCGGAGTAATGCCGATCCGCTTAACAAGATCAGCATAGCGGCGAAAATCGCTTCGCATCAGATCGGCAATCGCGGCGGGCGGCATCGTCGCAGGCTCGACCCCCATGCCGCGAAATCGCTCCTTGACGTCCAGCTCGTTCAGCGCCACACCGATTTGCTCATTCAACATTCGGATCACATCAGCGGGTGTGCCGCGTGGCGCAAACAATCCCACCCACGAGTCAACCTCGAATCCGGCCGGCCCGCCCTGCTCCACCAGCGTAGGCACGTCAGGTTCGCTTGCCAAGCGCGTCCGTGCCGCAATCGCCACCAAGCGCAATCGGTTGGCTTTTATTAACGATGCGAACGATCCCACCGTCGCGATACCGAAAGCGACGTCGCCATTCACGATTGAGGTGTAGAGCTGCGCGCCATCCCGAAAATGCACGGCGAGCATCTGCGTACCGGTAAGAAACGCGAGCAGTGCGCCGCCCAGATGCCCGGGACTGCCCACATAGGCAGTGCTGTACGCGATTCGATTCGCATCTGCACGGGCAGCGGCGATGAGATCTTGCATCGTACGGTATGGACCGTTGGCGGCCACTGCAACGAAGAAGGGTGCGCGGTAGATAAGTCCCACCGGCACGAAGTCGTTCTCCGCGTCGTAGGGCAATTCCTTCATCAGATGCGGATTGATCGAGAAATGGGCGTTGCTCGCCAGCAGCAACTCGTGCCCATCGGCCATGCCTTTCTTCACCACGCCAATCGCAATGAAACCATTGGCGCCGGGGCGGGGCTCGATGACTGTCTGCCGATTCCAGTGGCGCGAGAGCTTGTCCGCAACCAGACGTGCGGCGATATCAGGCGAAATCCCCGTCGGATAAGGCGTCGTGATGCGAATGTTGCGCTTCGGAAACTCCTGTGCTCGCGCGGGTAATGCGGTGACGAATGCAAACATCGCCGCGACAACGATCGCGAGCATTACGCGCCAACTTAGAGGCCGTTTCAAAATGACACCAAACGGCCCAAACTTAGGGGAGTATGAGGGGATGTTTCCCCTCATTTTGCAACCGATTCTTGGCAAAGTAGGGATCTTCAGCATCGTTTGGGCCTCATCCAAGTCTATGTGATGGGTGACGTTTGCGCGAATGCCGGTGCAGCTTGAGTGAACGCCACGCTTGGTGCAAGGCCGATAGATTGCATGACGCGCCAGGCGCCGCAAAGATTCGAGGAGAGAATCGGCACCGGCGCGCCTTCACGCCGCGCCGCGATCACGCGCGCGATGACACGCACACTCATCATGCCGGTGCCAGTCAAGACGATTGCCCCGCCCGCCGGCGCCTTCACGTCGAGCAGAGCACTTGCAACCTCATCATCGGTGAGTTCGTAAGCGCGAAACCGCGCGCCGAAATCAACGACTTGCCGGACGGCGATCCCTGCGCTCTTCCAGTAATCCAGTGCGAGGTCGGTCAGCCACTGCTCATAGGGCGATACCAAGACGATGCTGTCGATGGCGAGTGCGCGCAGGGCTTCGACCATGGCGAGGCTTGCGGTCCACACGGGCCGATTGACGGCTGCGCCAAGCGTCGCGCAGAGGGCTTGGTCGCCCGCGAGGCGCAACGCATACGATGCACCCGTCATGCCGATATAAAACGCATCGCATTGCAAATTGCCAAAACTTGCAAGCGCTGCTGCATAGGCGCCTGGATACCGCGCGGTGCGTTCCTTGAGTTCGCCTGCAAACACCGGCAAGCGCGTCGTGTACATCGCGACTTCTTGCGGCAACAATGCGCGCAGTTCGGGTTCGACGGTCGGATTGGCAGGCGGTGTCACAACGCCCACACGCTTGGCATCCAGGCCGGGAATGATGGAGTCCACGATTACTCGACCTTCACACCGATTCTGCGCACGAGATCGCCCCAGCGCTTCGACTCAGCCTGCACGAACGGTCCAAACTCCGCCGATGAAAGATCGAACGGTTCAATCCCCATCCGCGCGAGGCGTTCACGCAACTCCGGCGTGCTCTTGATAGCCTGCAGATCACGCTGCAGCTTGTCGACCACATCCTTCGGCGTGCCGGCTGGCGCTGCCAGGCCTTGCCAGGTGTAGATCACCAGATCAGGAAATCCCAGTTCGGAAAAAGTCGGCGTATTGGGTAGCTGTGGCGCACGAGCCTGACCCGTCACCGCGATCGGCGTCGCTTTGCCCGCATTGACATAGACCGAGCCGGTCGAAACGAGATCGAGCGTCATCTCGGTTTCGCCTGCGACCACCGACTGGCTTGCCGACGCCGAGCCTTTGTACGGAACATGCAGGACTGCCATGCCGGTTGCATGCAAAATCATCTCCATGCCGAGGTGGCCGGACAGACCGATCCCGGGGCCACCATAACTCACCTTGCCCTTGTTCCTCCCAACATGTTCGACCAGTTCTTTTAAATTGTTAGCCGGCACCTTGGTGGCAGCGAGCAGCACGCTCGCCTGTCGTCCGAATGGCCCGATATAGACGAAGTCGCGTACGGCGTTATAGGGCACCTTGGCATAGAGGGTCGGCGTGACCGCGTTCGCCGCCTGCGTGGCATGCAGCAGCGTATAGCCATCAGGCGCGGCTTTCGCGACCACATCAGTGCCGATCATGCCGCCGGCGCCGGGCCGGTTCTCGACCACCAGCGACTGCGACCACAAACGGCTCAGTTCCTGTGCGAATACGCGCGCAAGCACGTCAGCACCGCCGCCGGGCGGGAACGGCACAATCAACTTGACTGGACGATTGGGATAGCTCTGCGCCTGCGCGGTGAAGGAGGCGAGCGCTGCCAACAACATGAGAAGTCTCGTCATCATGGGATCAATGCCGCTTTGCGGAGGCCCTCGATCATGGAAGTTTTCAGCATATACGCCTTCAGCTTGGCGCGGTCGGACGCGATGTCTTGGAGTTCAGTCAGCGTCGCGCGCCGCTTTGCCGTATCCGGCTCGCGCATGCGTGCGCGATTGCGATCGGCTTGCTGCAAGATCTCCGCCATCGCAACCGGCCGGCGCTGGCGCTCATAGCGATCGAGAAGCGCATCGTCCGCTTCGCCGTGCAATACAGCAATCAGTTTCTCGGTGAGATTGAATGCATCATGCAGGCCGCCATTCATCCCCATGCCGCCGGTGGGACTGTTCAAGTGCGCGGCATCGCCTGAGAGAAACACACGGCCGACGCGATAGTGCTCAACGATGCGGTTGTGGGTACGGTACGGGCGCTTGGCGAGCACCACGTAAGGCGTGGGCTGCCGACAGATCGATTGCAGCTGGGTCTCCACGTTGTCATCGGTGAGCTGCTCTTCAACGCTCATCCCGGCGAGTGGATAGATGCCGACGCGCCAGCGATCGGGCACTTTCAACATCGAAAAATTGCCATCGTCCCGCCAGCAATAATTGGTAAATGACAAGCCTTCCAGATGCGCCTCGAACGGAAACTGCGTCTCGACGATCATGACGGTCTCCGGATAGGTATCACCGGTCAATGTCTGACCAATCTCCTTGCGCACCACGCTGTGCGCGCCGTCCGCGCCGATCAGGAAGCCCGCCTTCATTGTCTGCGCGCGCCCGTCACAGTCGTAACGGACTTCAACGCAATGGTCATCTTGGCGAATGCCAGTCACCGTTGCGCCAAACCGAATTTCAACCGAGGGAACGCTTTGCAAGCGGCGAAACAGCGCCCGCACGAGTTTCCATTGTTCGCATTGCAACCGGAAGGGATAACGCGTCTCATCGGCCAGTACCGACAGATCGAAGACTGCACGCTCACCGTCCGGATGCCAGCGGATCTGCCAATGCGGGCATACCAACCCGTTCTGCAAGAGTTCCGCGGTGATGCCGCTTCGCTCAAACATCTCAAGCGTGGGCGGATGAAACGTCGAGGCGCGCGGATCGGTCTGTAGGCCGCTCGCAGCTTCCAGCACAGAAACCCGGAACCCGGCCTCGCCGAGTGCGAGCGCAGCCGTCAACCCGACCGGGCCCGCACCGGCAATCACAATCGATTCGTCTTTCAACGCGATGCTAACTCGTAATGGTAAAGTGGACCGAATGGTAGCGGCTATGCTGCTTCCATGACGGCATAGCGATTTTGCACAAACCCGAATGGATAGGTCTTCGTGGACACATGCTTGAGCGAAATGTCCGCAGGGAGCTTGCCGAATAATGGAATGCCTTCCCCCAGGATGACCGGAATCACCGTGATGGTGATCTCACCGATCAGGCCGGCCGACAGAAATCCCTGAATCGTTTTTCCGCCGTCGATATAAAGATGCCTGTGTCCCTGCGCCTCGCAATGTTTGATGACCTCGCCCGGGTTCGGCGCCAAGAGTCGAACGGCATCGGGGACACTAGGCGGAAGTTGCTTTAGCGTCCGACTCAATACATAGACGGGCTTTGGTCCGTACGGCCAGTCGGGAAACTTGAGCACCGTCTCAAACGTCGCGCGCCCCATCACCAGAGCGTCGACGGAGGCGAAGAACGCGGCATACCCGCAGTCCTCACCGGGAGGCACCAGCCGGTTGGCTTCATCGAGCCAGTCGATTCGCCCGTCGGGACGCGCGATGAAGGCGTCGAGGCTGGTTGCGATGAAGACTGAGCATTTGGGGAATCTCATTGTCCGAATATCGGGCCCTCACAGGAACCGGCCGTTTAGGAGAACATTTGGAGGGCGCTCTCGGATCGACGCCGCTTTTCTGACCCGCAATTCAATTCGTAAGCCCGCCCGCACAGCGATATTGACCAGCGCATCCAGACTGAACAAGTCGATCTTACCCTTGAGCAGCGCGTTGAATCTCGACATGGTCAGACCGAGCGTCTTGGCTGTCGCCGCCGGCGTTTTCCCGCTCTTTTTGTAGCAATCCTCGATTCGCATCATCAGGTCGGCGCGTAGTTTGAGGTTTTCCGCTTCTGGTGCATCAAAGCCGAGATCGCGAAAAACGTTTCCGCTGCTGCGTGCGATTTTCAGGCGTTCGGTCATGGTGATCCGCGCTCCCGTATCTGCTCTCTGTAGCTTGTATGAACAAGCCGGCGCTCAGAGCAAGTCCCAGTAGCGCGCGATATTGAGGAAGCGCTGTCAGGTGACTTTCTCGATTGAGAAGTTCATCTTGTATCGAGATAGGGGCGCCCCCGGTACGCGCGAAACCACCACGACGAGATCCGGACTGATTTCAGTCGCGATGATAATGCCGCGACATGGTCCCTTGCCGAGATTATTGTCTACCCAACGCATGGAGGAGAGCAGCTGGCCGAGTGCCTTATTCCGTTCCTGAGCAAGCTTGAGTTCGATCACGACGAACTTTCCATCCGCGTCAATGGCGAGACTTCAGCACCTCCCAGTGACCGCCCTTGGCGGGACCGACGCGACCAATCACTTCATCGGCCTTCAGTTTGTTGACCTGCATTTCGATGGCCCGTGTGGTCCGCTTCAGCCGCCGGGCGATTTCGGGGATCGTGATCTCGGGTTGCGCCTGCATCAAAGCGACGATTTTCTCCGGCATTTTCCCCGAAGTTTTCCCCGAAGTTTTCCCCGAAGTTTTCCCCGAAGTTTTCCCCGAAGTTTTCCCCGAAGTTTTCGCACCGGCCGCAGGAACCCTCCAGATTGTCACTGTAAAACCGTCTGTCACCCGGAAATCCGGCTCGCGCAATCCCGCGTCACGGCAGCGCCGGATCATGTCCCCAGTGCCGGTGCCCATGCGCTCGATGTATTGCGTCAAGTAAAGCGGCTCCGCCAGCAGCGGATTGTGCGGCACCGAGCCATGCGCCTCGCGCAGGCGCTCCAGCGTCAGCGAGGACGGCAGGCCACCCGGGTTCCAAACTTCCAAGCGGTCGGCGAACAGCATCACCTGCACACTGCCGTTGCTCGCGTAGTCACGATGCGCCACAGCGTTGACGATGCCTTCGGCGACGACCTCGCGCGGAATCTCGTATTCCACCGGCGCTTTCGCGCTCCTTGCCCGCGTGCCTACATGCAGGGCGAGCTTCGACATCACGAAGTCCACGGCCTTGTCCACCAGTTCGAACACCGTGCCCTTGTAAACCTGATAGGACGGAATCGGTTTGGCCGCTTCGGTACCGTGGAAGTGAGCGCACTTTATCTCGGAGGAAGCCAGAAAGCGTTGCGGCTCCTTACCGAACAGCAGCACCGCCGCGTGGGTTGGCTGTCCGTCATCGAGCAGGTTCAGGTGCAGCAGCAATTCCCTTGCGCTGGCGGATTCCTTCAGCGGAAAACCGCGGGAAGCGCGGGCCTCGCGGATGAAGGTCTTCATGCGGGCTTCCTGCAAATCTTTCAGCGCAGCCCCGCGACAAGGCGCGGCATCGAAAGGACCGCTCAGAATCAGCTTGTGTTCCTCGAGGTAGCCGACCAGCGACGCATACAGCGCGGGGAGCAGGCTCGACGGGTCGGTGAAGCGACGCCGGATCAGGCCGGCACCCGCGCGGCGGATCAGCGAGCGCATCTTCGGATGTTTGGCGCGGTCATCGGCGCCCTGCACGTAAATCAGGCGCGGCTTGCCCAGTTCAGTCGCGCGATTGAACTCGCGTTCGGTCGGCTGCGTGTTGGTGGCGAATTCGTAGTTTAAGCAGCCACCGGGATCTGAAACAGCCCGCGACAATGGTCGCGCCAGCCGTAACGGTCCAATTGCGCAATTCTATGCGGCTGAATACTTCCCCGCAAACACAGCCCCCTGCTCTGTTGCGAGTTCATGATCTGTCCGGTTCTGTAGCACGACACCTGTCCGGTCGTCATATTGCCCCAAAGGGGGTGATAGATGAGCCGAACGAAACTGCTACAGGAGTTACGGAAGATGAATTTCATAGAAGCGTATGGTGCGTGGAATGCGGGGCGGCTGACGCAGGCCGAGGCGGGTCTGTTGCTGGGCATGTGCG
>CAMDRJ010000175.1 GCA_945906755.1 Klebsiella pneumoniae
TGGCATCGGTATAGAACCCGCGGCCTGCCCGGCCGTTTGTGTTGATGTGGGTGCCTGGGCTTGTCCGACGCCACCGCCCGCTTTACCGTTCAATTTTTCATAAGCCGATTCGCGATCGACCATCTTTTCGTAATGGCCGGCGATTGGCGATCCATCGATCAGGCGTTTGCGTTCGGCGGCGTCGATCGGGCCGAGGCGTCCTGCCGGGGGCAAGATGAAGGCGCGTTCGACGATGGTCGGGCTGCCTTTGGGGTCGAGAAATGAAATAAGCGCCTCACCGACAGCGAGCGAGGTAATGACTTCTGCCGTCTTTAACTTCGGGTTGCTGCGCATCGTATCAGCCGCGGTTTGCACTGCCTTCTGATCTTTCGGCGTAAAGGCGCGCAAGGCATGTTGCACGCGATTGCCCAACTGTCCAAGCACCGTCTCGGGAATATCAAGCGGATTTTGCGTCACGAAGTAGACGCCCACGCCCTTCGAACGAATCAAGCGCACGACCTGCTCGATTTTTTCCAGCAGTGCCTTCGGCGTGTCGCTAAAGAGTAAGTGTGCCTCGTCGAAGAAGAACACGAGCTTTGGTTTTTCAAGGTCTCCGACTTCCGGCAAGCGTTCGTAAAGCTCCGATAAAAGATAGAGCAGGAAGGTCGAATAAAGCTTTGGCGAGAGCATCAGCTTATCGGCCGCCAGAATATTGATCGTGCCGCGCCCCTTCGCATCGGTCTGGATCAAATCATCGATGTCGAGGGCCGGTTCGCCGAAGAAACTTTCCGCGCCTTGTTGTTCGAGTTCAAGCAGTCCACGCTGAATCGCGCCCACTGAAGCTGCCGAGACGTTGCCGTAATCCGTGGTGAATTGTTTCGCGTTTTCGCCCACGAATTGCAGCATCGCGCGCAAGTCTTTCAAATCGAGCAGCAACAGGCCGTTGTCATCGGCAACCTTGAAGGCGATGGTGAGCACACCTTGTTGCGTCTCATTGAGATTGAGCAGGCGCGCCATGAGGAGTGGCCCCATCTCGGAGATCGTGGTGCGCACCGGATGGCCCATCGCGCCGAAGACATCCCACAGTGTGGTGGGGCAACCCGCCCATTCCGGCGCCGGCACACCAAGGGACTTCAGTCGCTCGCCCATCTTTGGGGTCAGCGTCCCGGGCGCTGAAATACCGGTGAGATCGCCTTTGACATCGGCCATGAACACCGGCACACCGATCTTGGAGAACTGTTGCGCGAGCAATTGCAGCGTGACGGTCTTGCCGGTACCGGTGGCGCCGGCAATCAAACCATGCCGATTGGCGAGACTTGGCAATAGCGCAATGTCTTTGTCGCCCGCGCGGGCGATGATAAGCGGATCAGCCATTTCAACAGTCCTTTGGAGGGGCCGGGTGCGACATGAGGGGTGAATGCTAAAATTATAAGCTTCCTGGTCGCAGACTTCGTACCGGCGAGGCAATTCGCGACGTCGGTTCAATTTTCTTCGCCGCGGGACCTTCAATCAATCGTAAGAGAACACAGCGGGTCGGATTTCTATGGCAGGCCATTCCAAGTGGGCGAATATTCGCCACAAGAAAGAACGGGTCGATGCAAAGCGCGGCAAGGTTTTTACTCGCCTCATCAAGGAGATCGCGGTGGCCTCCCGCATGGGCGGCGCCGATCCGTCGATGAATCCGCGCCTGCGCTTGGCGGTCGAAAAGGCGCAGGAATCCAACATGCCGAAAGACAATATCGACCGCGCGATCAAGCGTGGTTCGGGCGAGTTGGAGGGCGTGAATTACGAAGAGATCCGCTATGAAGGCTATGGCATCGGCGGGGCGGCCGTCATTGTTGATTGCCTTACCGACAATCGCACGCGCACCGTGGGCGAAGTGCGCCATGCCTTTGCCAAATACGGCGGCAATTTGGGTACCGATGGATCGGTCGCATTCCTTTTCAAGCATTGCGGGCAGTTCGTCTTCGCGCCTGGCACCAATGAAGATAAGGTGATGGAAGTGGCCCTCGAAGCGGGCGCCGAAGATGTCGTCAACAACGATGACGGATCGCTCGAAGTGCTTTCCGCGCCCAATGACTATACGGTGGTGCTGAACGCGCTGACCAAGGCGGGCCTCAAGCCTGAGATCGCCGAAATCACCATGCGTCCTGGAACGGAGACGTCCCTCACTGGCGACGATGTGCCGAAGATGCAGAAGCTGCTCGATGTCCTCGAATCGCTGGATGACGTGCAAGACGTCTACACCACCGCCTCGCTCGACATGTGAGGCGCTACGCGCTGCCCGGCATCTTCCTCGCCACCTGGGGAAGCGGATTCATCGCGTGTAAGGCGGGCCTTTACCATGCCGATCCGCTGACGTTTCTGTTTCTCCGGTTTGCCGTATCGGCCGCATTGCTCTGGGCGCTCGCGGTTGCCTACCGCGCGACCTGGCCACGGACCGCTGCGCAATACGGGCATCTGTTCGTCGCCGGCATCTTGATCCAGGCGATCTACCTGGGCCCGAACTTCACTGCTGCTTCGAACGGTTTTCCGGTGGGCGTTACGGCGCTCATCGGCGCGCTCCAGCCGATTCTGACTGCGATCGTGGCGAGCCGGTTCTTTGGTGAAAACATTTCCAGGCGGCAATGGGTGGGACTCGCGATTGGTCTTGGCGGCATTGTGATGGTCTTGTCCGACAAGCTGGCGTTCGACTGGGGCCAGCCCTTTGAATTGATGTTGGTGGGATGCGGCATTCTCAGCCTTACGCTTGGCACGCTCTATCAAAAATACTTCTGCGGCTGGATGGATCTGCGTACCGGTGCGGTGGTGCAGGCGGTCGCGGCGTCGTTGATCGTCGGCGTTGGCGCTCTCGTATTTGAAACCGGGCGGGTCGACTGGACGCCAACCTTCATGCTGGCGCTGGGTTGGCTGATCGTCTTATCGATCGTCACCTATACGCTCATGCACATCTTGTTCATGCGTGGCGATGCCTCCCGCGTCGCGAGCATGTTCTATCTCGTGCCGCCCTTTACTTCGACGGTGCTGTATTTTTTCTTCGACGAAAATCTTGGCTGGCTCGCGGTGGCAGGCATCGCGGTCACTGTGTTTGGGGTGGCGCTCGCTGCGCGTCAACAGAAAGCCTGAGTACCTTGCATTCGCGCCCTATAATGGCTCTATGATTCCAGAGCCTTCGACGCATGGTGTACTGCGCATTTTGGGTATCGATCCCGGATTGCGTGTCACCGGATTCGGTGTCATCGAGAAAATCGGCGCCAAGCTTTCGTATGTGACGAGCGGGTGCGTGCGTTCGCCGGCCGACGCCGCACTGCCGGCGCGACTGCAGGTGCTGCTGGAAAATCTTCGTGAAGTGATTCGGGACTATCGGCCAGACCAGGTGGCGATCGAACAGGTCTTCGTCAATGTCAATCCGCAATCGACGCTCTTGCTTGGTCAGGCGCGCGGCACGGCGATCTGCGCGGCCGTGCTGGCGGCATTGCCGGTGGCCGAATACACCGCATTGCAAGTCAAGCAATCGGTGGTCGGTAACGGTCACGCCAAAAAGGAGCAGGTCCAAGAGATGGTTAAGCGATTGCTCAAACTAGCGGGTGAACCCCAAGCCGATGCGGCCGATGCGCTTGCGTGTGCGATCTGCCACGCGCATGGTGGTCAGGGGTTGGGCGGATTCGCGACCGCGGGATTTCGCGTGCGTGGCGGCCGTCTGGTCGGCAAGACGCCGGTGAGGGCGCGATGATCGGCCGCATACAAGGTGCGCTGATCACCAAGAATCCGCCGTCGATCATGGTCGACTGCCAGGGTGTGGGTTACGAACTCGAAGTGCCGATGAGCACGTTCTATAACCTGCCTGCAATCGGGGAGCGCGTGACGCTGCTCACTCAACTGATCGTGCGGGAAGATGCGCATTTGCTGTACGGGTTTGGGTCCGACAATGAGCGCGGCACGTTTCGGCAGTTGGTGCGGATCAGCGGCGTTGGTCCACGCACTGCGCTTGCCGTGTTGTCAGGTATGACGGTCGCTGAAATCGTCGAGGCAGTCACCACGCAGGAAGCCGCGCGCTTTACGCGTGTGCCGGGCATCGGCAAGAAGACCGCCGAACGCCTGCTGCTCGAATTGAAGGACAAGCTTGGCGCCGATCTCACTACCGGCATCGCGCTGCATCGCCAAGCGACACCCTCCTCGGATATCTTGCAGGCGCTGCTGGCGCTCGGCTATAACGACCGTGAGGCGCAAGCATCGCTCAAGGATCTGCCCGATGGCGTCGGCGTATCAGAAGGCATCAAGCTCGCGCTCAAACGCCTGGCGCGTGGCTGAGCTGCGTTAAGGTGCGAAGCATTCGGCGCATACAATGAATCCTATTACCCTTCTTGCATCGCAATCTCGTGGCCATTGAAACCGATCGACTGATTTCCGCAGCACCCGTGAGCAAGCAGGAAGAGGCGCTCGAGCGGGCGTTGCGGCCGCGGGCGCTTGCCGAATATGTCGGCCAAGAAAAGGTGCGCGGTCAGTTGTCGATCTTTATCGAGGCGGCGCGCGCGCGCAAAGAGTCGCTCGATCACGTCCTACTGTTTGGTCCACCTGGATTGGGCAAGACCACGCTCGCGCACATCATCGCGCGCGAAATGGGCGTCAATCTTCGCCAGACCTCCGGCCCAGTATTGGAGCGGGCGGGCGATTTGGCGGCGCTGTTGACCAATCTCGAACCCAATGATGTGCTTTTCATCGACGAGATTCATCGACTGTCGCCGGTCGTCGAAGAAATTCTCTATCCCGCGTTGGAAGACTATCAAATCGACATCATGATCGGCGAGGGTCCGGCGGCCCGCTCGGTGAAACTCGATCTGCAGCCTTTCACATTGGTGGGTGCCACTACGCGTGCCGGCATGCTCACCAATCCGCTTCGCGATCGGTTCGGCATCGTTTCGCGCCTGGAGTTTTATACGTCCGATGAATTGCAGCGGATCGTTTCGCGATCTGCCACCCTGCTTGGCTGCGAATTCACGCCCGATGGCGCGCTGGAAATTGCCCGGCGGGCGCGCGGCACCCCACGTATTGCCAATCGCCTGCTGCGACGCGTCCGCGATTACGCGCAGGTCCGTGCTCAAGGCAAGGTGACGCGTGAAGTCGCTGATATGGCGTTGGCCATGCTCGATGTCGATGCGATCGGCTTGGATGTTCTCGATCGCACGCTGTTGCTTGCCGTCATCCAGAAATTCGATGGCGGCCCAGTCGGCGTGGACAACCTCGCCGCTGCGCTAAGCGAGGAACGCGATACGATCGAAGACGTGATCGAACCGTACTTGATTCAGCAAGGGTATTTGCAGCGCACACCACGCGGACGAATCGCGACCCAGCTTGCGTATCGTCACTTCGGACTGATTGCACCGGCCGCGCCCAAAACTCCAGACCTATGGACGGAAGCGCCCGGCGATCCGACCGCGGCGAAATAATTGTTCGGGTCCGCAACCCCAATTGCGAGCTTCGTACGTATACATATGTAATGCGAAGGTCGCCCGAATGGTGTTTCCGTATGGTCGGCGCTCACTTGCCGCGAAGCAACGTGCTTCGTCCTTGTCATGCGATACGTTCCTCTGTAAATCCTCACATGCAATCCTTCCCACTCGACCGGGCATCATGAATGGGCCGTACTGACCCAATATTCAGCACGCGACAGCGTGTCTACTATCAGCATACTGACGCGGGTGGTGTCGTCTTTCATGCGAACTATCTTGCGTTCATGGAAGCCGCGCGGACGGAGTTCTTGATTCATCGCGGGTTCAATCCGGTGGAACTGGTGGATCGCGATGCGGTGATGTTCGTCGTGCGCGGCATCCGGATCGATTACAGTCGTCCGGCACGCCTCAATGACCTCCTCACGATCACAGCAGAAGTTGCTAAAGTAGGATTTGCGAGTTTAGATTTCACGCAGCGGGTGTTGCGTGATTGCGCGAACGGGGTGACAGAAGAGCTGGTCAGCGCACGAGTGGAACTCGGTTGCGCCGATCCGCGTTCCTTCAAGCCGGTACGCATGCCACGATCAGTCAGAACAACATTGGGCCAATTAGAATGAATGTATCCCACGATCTGTCCATCCTCTCGCTGATTCTGCAGGCAAGCCTTGTCGTGCAGGCGGTGATGGGTCTCCTTCTCACCGTATCGATCGTGTCCTGGTTCTACATCTTCCAGAAGATGTTTACTGTCGGGCGCGTCAGGAAAGAAACCGACAATTTCGAGCGCTTGTTCTGGAGTCGGGCCGATCTCAACGCGCTGTATCAGAACGCGACTAACGCGCGTAACAAGGCCGGGAGTCTGGAGCGGATTTTCGAGTCGGGCTTTCGTGATTTCGTGAAGCTGCGTGGGCAGCGCTCGGGCGATCCGAGCCTGTTGATTGACGGGGCCAGGCGGGCCATGCGCGCCACTTATCAGCGGGAGATGGACACCATGGAAGCCCATCTTGCATTTCTTGCATCGGTGGGATCGGTGAGCCCGTATGTCGGCTTATTGGGTACCGTGTGGGGCATCATGAATTCATTCCGCGGCTTGGCCAATGTGAGTCAGGCCACGCTTGCGCAAGTGGCACCGGGCATTGCCGAAGCATTGGTTGCCACCGCGATTGGCCTTTTTGCGGCGATCCCAGCGGTGGTTGCTTATAACCGCTACTCCCATGAAATTGACCGGATCGCCATCCGCTTCGAAAGCTTCATTGAGGAGTTTCTCAACATCCTGCAGCGCCATGCTGCGGCCGATGCCGGGCAGCAATCGCGCGCGCCCAATTCCACCGCGGCGGCGTATCCCCCGGCGTCGAGAAACTTTTAATGCGCCAACGCCGTCTTAAAAACGAGATCAATGTCGTCCCGTATATCGACGTGATGTTGGTGCTCCTGGTCATCTTTATGGTGACAGCACCCCTCGTCACCCCGGGCGTTATTGAGCTGCCATCGGTCGGCAAGTCGTCGCAGCAACCGACTATCGCGCCGCTTGAAGTGGTGGTCCGGGCTGACGGCTCCATGACTGTTCGCGAAACGGTCAAGGGGCAGGCCACCGAGCAAAAGGTTTCGCATTCTCAGCTCGCCGCGGTAGTGCGTGATCGGCAGCGACGCAATCCCGAGCAGCCGGTGCTGATCGCCGGTGACAAGGATGTTCGCTATGAGATGATCATGAAGGTGATGGACGAGCTGCAACGGCAGAATGTGAAACGAGTCGGCCTACTGGTCAAGCCGGACGGCAGATGAGGTACGTTCCTCGCGCCGAGCCGGGAAGTTGGCCGGCCGCCATGATGGCGGTCGTCGTCCATGTTGTGCTCTTCGCGTTCCTGTTTTTCACCGTGCGCTGGCAGACTCAGACGCCGTCGCCCGTCATGGCGGAGTTGTGGTCGCCGCCGCCGGTCGTTCAGGAACCGCCCCCACCGCCCCCGGCGCCAAAACCTCCTCCACCGAAGCCTGCTCCGCCAGAACCGAAACCGGTGCCGAAACCGCCACCGCCCGCGCAAAAGCCTGCGCCGGCGAAACCCGATATCGCACTCGAGCAGGAAAAGAAAAAAAAGCTCGAACAGGAAAAGAAAGAGAAAGCCGAGCTCGATCGCAAGGAGCGCGAGCGCAAGGAACTCGAGAAAAAAGAATTCGAAAAGAAAGAACTCGAGAAGAAGGAACTCGCCCGCAAAGAGAGGGAGGAGAAGGAGCTCGAAAGAAACGAGCTCGCCCGCAAAGAGCAGGAGCGAAAGGAATTGGAAAGGAAGGAAGCGGAGCGCAGAGAATTCAAACGCGCCGAACGCGACCGCCTCGACAAGGAACTCTCGCGCGAAATTCAGACCGAGCGAGAGAAAGCAGCCAAGGAGCAGGCCGCGCGCCAAGCGGCGTTGCGTCGCGAGCAGGAAATGCGGGACCTGCTGGCAAAACAGGCTTCGGCTGCCGAGAGTCGGGCGCGGGCGACCTGGATCGACAAGATTCGCGCCAAGATTCGCGGCAACGTGCTGATTCCTGATGGCATCAGGGGCAACCCGGAAGCGATATTCGATGTCGTGCAACTGCCAAGCGGTGAGGTCGTCGAGGTGAAGTTGAGTAAATCTAGCGGGGTGAAGTCTTATGATGATGCGGTGGAGCGGGCCATCCGGAAAAGTTCGCCCCTGCCACTGCCCGAAAATTCCCAACTGTTCGTTCGTGAACTGCGCCTCACCTTTCGGCCACTGGAGTGAACGCGGCTAATGAGATTCGCGAAAATACTCACCCTGAACATATAATTCACGTTTAGGTGACAGTGGGCTTAGCGTCTCAACGTATATCGCATTTGGCATTCGCGAAATCGCGATGTTGTCGCCTGTCGTATCCCTCAGATCGGCTCCGCCGAGCCGGTTGACCTGAACTCACCTTACAACAACGATGAGCCACCTAAGCGGTACCCCCCATCCTGGATGTTGGTTTCAATGGTCCAACATGAGCCATATCTGCCTACCGATCAGTCGATCATGACAGCGCCACTGCAGCGATTGAAAGTCCTTCTCGCGTTGCTGTTGGTCGCGTTCGCGTCGCTACCGGTTCGTGCGCAGCTCAACATCGAAATTACCGGTGGTGGGACAAACCAGATCCCAATCGCCGTATTGCCGTTTGCAAACGAAGCCGGACTGCCGCAGAACGTCACGCAGATTGTCGCGGCCGACCTGGAGCGAAGTGGCCGGTTCAAAGTGCTGCCGATCGGCGCTGGAAACCCCATTCCAACCGAAATGGCCCACCTGAAGTTAGACGACTTAGGCAAGCGTGGTGCCGACGTGGTACTGATCGGCTCGGCTTCGCCCGTATCGGGCGGGCGCTTCGAGGTCCGCTTCCGTTTGGTGGATGTGCCCAAGCGCGAAGAACTCGGCGGGCTGGTGTTTGTCGCACCGGGAAATCAGCTCCGGCCGCTTGCACATCGCATTGCCGACTTTGCCTATGAAAAATTGACCGGCGACAAAGGCGTGTTCAGTACCCGCATCGCCTACATCGTCAAACAAGGTACCCGCCATGAACTGCATGTCGCCGATGCGGACGGCTTCGGCGCCACGCCGATTCTCGTGTCCACTGAGCCGATCATGTCGCCATCCTGGTCGCCGGACGGCGCGCGTCTCGCGTACGTGTCGTTCCAGCAGAAAAAGCCCGTCGTGTTCGTGCAAGACGTAATGCAGGGCCGGCAGACCATTGTTGCGAACGCACGCGGCTCAAACAGTGCGCCCGCCTGGTCACCACGTGGCGATCAGATGGCCGTGGTGATGACGCTCACCGGGAACTCCCAGATCTATCTCGTGAATCCGGATGGCACCGGTTCGCCCCGGCGGATCTCGAATTCAACCGGGATCGATACCGAGCCGGCATTCTCCCCCGATGGCAGCATGATTTATTTTTCGTCCGATCGCGGCGGCAGTCCGCAGATTTATCGCATGCCAAGCGCCGGAGGCAATGCGCAGCGCGTGACGTTCGAAGGATCGTACAACGTATCGCCCCGCCTGACTGCTGATGGCAAGTTCATGGTCTACCTGTCGCGCAATGACGGGCGCTACCAGATTACGAGCCTTGATCTTGCCACGCGCCAAACGCAGATTCTCACTGATGGATCGCGCGACGAATCACCGAGCGCTGCACCGAACGGTAAGATGATTCTTTATGCAACCGATGTTGGCGGCCGGGGTGTGCTCTCGGCCGTTTCGATCGATGGCCGCATCAAGCAACGATTGTCGATCGAAGCGGCCGACGTACGGGAACCTGCGTGGGGACCCTTCGTCAAATGAATTAAGGGGACCTCTAATAATTGGTTTGCAGAAGCAGGACTGCCAAATTCATAATGCCTTCGTCATGTTCTGCCGGTTTTTGGCGAGATTTCGCTTGAAACTCACCCCTTTTACGGGTGTTTCCCGCATTTTATGCCACAGCGGACGCA